>JBDTQF010000291.1:0-4777 GCA_039932275.1 Burkholderiales bacterium | reverse complement strand
TCTTCTTGCTGAAGAAGCCGTTGAAGCCCCACATGCTTTCCTGCTTGGCACCGACGTCGAGCAAATCAACCACCAGCAGGTCACCGGGCTCGGCACCTTTCACGCCCACCGGGCCGCTGAGGAAGTGCACCGTGCTCAGGTCAACGTCGCGCACATCGTCGGCGCTGTCGTTGTTCTTGATGTAGCCGCCGGTCCAGTCGTAGGTTTCCAGGATGAAGTCGTCACCCGGGTTCACCCAGGTGGCCATCGGCACATCCGGGTGCCAGCGGTTGTGGATGTTTTCGTTCTCGTACGGGCTCTGCGCGAGATCGACCTTGATGAGCGTGTCGGCCATGTTCTATCTCCTGGGTTAAACGGAAAGGTACTGCTTGATGCGGCCGACATCGGTATCGGCGCGGTTCGTTTCCATCACCAGCCGGCCGCCTTCGATGACGAAGAGCCGGTCGGCCACGTCCATCGCGAAGCTCAGCACCTGCTCGCTCACCACGATGGTGATGTCGCGCAGCTTGCGGATCTCGTTGAGCGCCTTGGCGATGTCCTTGATGATGGAAGGCTGGATGCCTTCGGTGGGCTCGTCCAGCAGCAGCACCTTGGGCTCGGTCACCAGCGCGCGGGCGATGGCCAGCTGCTGCTGCTGGCCGCCGGAGAGGTTGCCGCCCTTGCGGCGCTTCATGTCCCACAGCACCGGGAAGAGGGCGTAGATCTCGTCGGGGATGCGCTTGTGCTTGCTGTTCTCGAGGCCGGTCTGGATGTTCTCTTCCACCGTCAGCGTCGGGAAGATCTGCCGGCCCTGCGGCACATAGGCAATGCCCTTGGCCACGCGCTGGTAGCTCTCGTCCTTGGTGACGTTGTGGCCGGCCACGTCCACCGAGCCGGCCTTGATGGGCAGCACGCCCATCAGGCTCTTGAACAGCGTGGTCTTGCCCATGCCGTTGCGGCCCATGATGGCCACGGTTTCCTTGCTTTTGGCCTCGAAGCTGATGCCGTGCAGCGCTTCGCTCTGGCCATAGGCGACGAACAGGTTGTCGACTTTCAACATGGTGTGTGCTCCTTCAATGACCTAGGTAGACCTCGATGACCTTGGGGTCGGCCTGGACCTTGTCCATCGAACCCTCGGCGAGGATCTTTCCCTGGTGCATCACAGTCACCTTGTGGGCGATGCGTTTGACGAATTCCATGTCGTGTTCGATCACGATCACCGAGCGGTTCTTGCTGATGCGCTGCAGCAGCTCGGCGGTCAGCTCACGTTCGCGCACGCTCATGCCGGCGATGGGCTCGTCCAGCATCAGCAGCTCGGGGTCCTGCATCAGCAGCATGCCGATCTCCAGCCACTGCTTCTGGCCGTGGCTCAGCAGGCCGGCTTCGCTGTGCAGCTGCGCGCTCAGGCCGATCTCCAGCGCCACGTTGGCCACCTGCGAAGCAATCGCCTCGGTGACCTTGAAGGCCAGCGCACCGAAGACACCGCGGCCCTTGGGGTACGACACCTCCAGGTTCTTGTAGACGCTCAAGTTCTCGTAGATCGAGGGCGTCTGGAACTTGCGGCCGATGCCCTTGCGCACGATCTGGTGCTCGGGCAGCTTGCTCATCTCCTGGTTCTTGAACTTGATGCTGCCGGCGGTGGCGCGCGTCTTGCCGCAGATCAGGTCGAGCAGCGTGGTCTTGCCGGCGCCGTTGGGGCCGATGATCACGCGCAGTTCGCCGCGGTCCACATACAGCGTCAGGTTGTCGATGGCCTTGAAGCCGTCGAACGAAACGGTCAGGTCTTCCACCGCCAGAACGAAGTCCGTGTTGCTCATTGGGGCCCCTCGGTCGATGAGTACATCGCCCGATCCCCCGAGGGGATGCGGGCCGGCTTGGGAGCGGCCCGGCGCTCGGCCCGGTCCCGAATTGTGGTGAGTAACCAGCGCATGGCGTGCTCCTTCGGTGTCAGCTGTGTTGGCCGCTCAGGCCCTTGCCGATGGCGGTGGGCGCCACCGTCTTCAGGGTGGGCGGGTGGCGCGGAGCAGCGGCTTGCAGCGATTCGTCCAGCATCGCGTCGGTGTCGGCCTCGCGCTGCTTGCGCTTGGCCGCTTCCGCTGCCAGCGCGGCGCGGCGCCGGCCGTACCAGGGCTTGAGCTTTTCTTCCACCAGGCCGGCCAGGCCGTTGGGGAAGGCCATCACCACGCCGATGAACAGCGCCGCCATCAGGAACAGCCACAGGTCGGGCGCACTCTCCGAGAAGTAGGTCTTGCCGAAGTTCACCAAGATGGCGCCGAACACCGCGCCCACCAGGCTCATGCGCCCGCCCACCGCGGCGTAGATCACCATCTCGATCGACGGCACGATGCCCACGAACGACGGCGACATGAAGCCCACCTGCAGCGTGAACATCGCCCCGCCGATGGCCGACAGGCCGGCCGCCAGGCAGAAGGTGAAGACCTTGAAGTTGGCGACGTCGTAGCCTGAGAAGCGCACCCGGTCTTCCTTGTCGCGCATGGCCAGCAGCAGCGTGCCGAGCTTGCTGCGCTGGATCCAGGTGCACAGCAGGATGCTGCCGATCAGCAGCCCGCAGCAGACGAAGTACAGCAGCAGGCGGTGGTCGTCCGTGCGGATGTCCCAACCGTGCATGGTCTTGAGGTCGGTCATGCCGTTGACGCCGCCGGTGTAGCCCTGCGCGCCGATGATGAGCACCGTCAGGATCAGCGCCACCGCCTGCGTGATGATGGCGAAGTACACGCCGCCCACGCGCCGCTTGAACATCGCGTAGCTGATGATGAAGGCCAGCAGCATGGGCACCGCCACCACCGCGATGATCGAGAACGTCAGGCTCTTGAACGGCACCCAGAACCAGGGCAGCGCGGTGAGCTGGTTCCAGTCCATGAAATCGGGGATGCCGGGGGTGGACTGGATCTTGGTGGTGATCGGGTCCGAGGCTTCGAGCTTCAGGAACATCGCCATCGCGTAGCCGCCGATGCCGAAGAACACCCCCTGGCCCAGGCTGAGCACGCCGCCCCAGCCCCACACCATCACCAGCCCGACGGCGACGAAGGCATAACAGAGGTACTTGCCCATCAGGTTCAGGCGGAAGGTGTCCAGCGCCAGCGGGAACACCACCAGGATCAGCACCGACAGCAGTACCAGGGGCAGCAGGCCGGACCGCTTCAACCAGGCTTGCGGATTCGTCATGGGGTCAACTCCAGAGTCAGAAAATCAGCGACGAACCTTGCTGGCAAACAAGCCTTGCGGCCGCATCATCAGGATCAGCACGATCAAGCTCAGCGTCAGCACCTTGGCCATCGAGCCGGTGATGAAGAACTCGCTGATCGACTGCGTCTGCGCGATGCCGAAGGCCGAGACCACCGTGCCCAGCAGGCTGGCGGCGCCGCCGAAGGTGACCACCAGGAAGGCGTCGACGATGTACAGCGAGCCCGAGGTGGGGCCGGTGGAGCCGATGGTGGTGAAGGCTGCACCCGCCACGCCGGCCACGCCGCAGCCGATGGCAAAGGTCAGCCGGTCGGTCTTCTTGGTGTTGATGCCGATGGCGTTGGCCATCACGCGGTTGCTCACCGTGGCGCGCACGCGCAGGCCCCAGCGGCTCTTGTGCAGCGCCAGCAGGATGGCGCAGGTCACAAAGGCGGTCAGCGCCAGCACGAACATGCCGTTGATCGGGATGTCCAGCCCTTCGCTGGGCGCCCACGAACCCATCAGCCACTCGGGCAGCGTGGGGCTCACTTCCTTCGGGCCGATGAAGGTGCGGAAGGACTGCTGCAGCGCCAGGCTCACGCCCCAGGTGGCCAGCAGCGTGTCGAGCGGGCGTTTGTAGAGGTGGCGGATCAGCGCCCATTCGACGATCCAGCCAGCGACGAAGGCGAACACGAAGGCCACGCAGATCGCGATGGGAAAGTAGTACGGCAGGAACGACGGCGCGAAGCTCTCCGTCATCACCGAGCCCAGGTACACGGTGTACGCGCCGATGGCCATGAACTCGCCGTGCGCCATGTTGATGACGCCCATCTGGCCGAAGATGATGGCCAGCCCCAGCCCCATCAGCAACAGGACCGAGAACAGGCTCAGCCCCGCAAAGCCCTGCATCAGGGCAATGTTCATAATTTCACTCAGGCCCATGGCGTGTACCTCATCGAGACGTGGCGGTGCACGGCGGCACCGGTCCGCAAGGGGGAGGGGGCGCGTCCCGCGTCGTGTCTGTCCTCACCCAGGCCCCCTCCCCTTGCGGACCGTTGCTGCCGGGAATGGCTTACTGGTAGCCCTTCGGGAACGGGTCGGGCGTGATCAGGTCGGCCGACTCGGCCACCACCTTGAAGGTGCCATCGGGCTGGCCCTGCGCGATGCGCGCCTTGCTGTAGAGGTGGTGGTTCTCATGCAGCTTGACGTAGCCCTCGGGCGCCGTCTTCAGCTCGATGCCGGGCGAGGCCGCCACCACCTTGTCGACGTCGAAGCTGCCGGCCTTCTCGACCGCCGCCTTCCACAGCCACGGGCCCAGGTAGCCGGCCTGCGTGACGTCGCCGATCACCGACTTCGGGCCGTAGGCCTTCTTGAAGGCTTCAACAAACTTCTTGTTGTTGGCGTTGTCCAGCGTCTGGAAGTACTTCATCGAGCTGTAGAAGCCGGCGAAGTTTTCGCCACCCACGCCGAGCATTTCGTCCTCGGTGACAGAGAGCGTCAGCAGGAACTGCTTGGCGCCGGTGATGCCGGCGGCCTTGAGCTGCTTGTAGAAGGCCACGTTGGAGCCACCCACCACGGCTGCGAAGATGCAGTCGGGCTTGGCCACCTTGATCTT
>JBDTQF010000290.1:0-4810 GCA_039932275.1 Burkholderiales bacterium | reverse complement strand
TTCGCCGCAGATCCTGCTCGAGCAGGGCCAGCCGCAGGTCGACATCAACCTCGGCGTCGAGGTGCAGCCCATCGCCGAAGGCGTGTTCGAAGTGGCCGTGACCGCCACCGTGACCACCAAGCTGGCCGACCGCACGCTGTTCCTGGTGGAAGCCAAGCAAGCCGGCATCTTCGAGGTGCGCAACATCCCGGACGACCAGATGCAGCCCATCCTCGGCATCGCCTGCCCGGGCATCGTCTACCCCTACCTGCGCGCCGTGGTGGCCGATGTCATCACCCGCGCCGGCTTCCCACCGGTGCACCTGGCCGAAGTGAACTTCCAGGCCATGTACGAAGCCCAGCAACAGCAGGCCGCGGCCAACGGCAACGCCACCGTCAACTGAACCGGGCCGGCGAGCATCGCCAGCCCACCACCGAGTGACCCTGCAGGCCATGCACATCACCGTACTCGGAGCCGGCGCCTGGGGCACCGCGCTGGCCACGCAGGCGGCGCTGCGCCACCCCACCCTGCTGTGGGCGCGCGATGCGGCGCAGGCCGAGGCCATCGCCGCAGAACGCTACAACACCCGCTATCTGTCAGGCTTCGCACTGCCGCCGAAATTGGCCGTCGGCCATGACTGGGACGCCGCGCTGGCGCATGCCGGCTTGGGTGAACAGGGTGGGCTGGTGATCATCGCCACGCCGATGGCCGCGCTGCGCGAAACGTTGCAACGCCTGCCGGCCGACTGCTCGGCGCTGTGGTTGTGCAAGGGCTTCGAAGCCGGCACCGGGCTGCTCGGCCACGAGGTCGCGCAGGCCGTGAACCCGGCGCTGCGGTGCGGCGTGCTCAGCGGCCCCAGCTTCGCGCAGGAGGTCGCCCGCGGGCTGCCGGCCGCGCTGGTGGCGGCCAGCGCCGATGCGGCGCTGCGCGAGCGCTGCGTGCAGGCCTTCCACAGCACCAGCCTGCGCATCTACGACTCCGCCGACCCGGTGGGCGTAGAAGTGGGTGGCGCGGTGAAGAACGTGCTGGCCATCGCCACCGGCGTCGCCGACGGCATGCAGCTGGGCCACAACGCCCGCGCCGCGCTCATCACCCGCGGCCTGGCCGAGATGACCCGCCTGGGCCTGGCCCTGGGCGCACACACCGACACCTTCATGGGCCTGTCGGGCCTGGGCGATCTGGTGCTCACGGCCACCGGCGACCTCTCGCGCAACCGCCGCGTCGGCCTGCGCCTGGCCGAAGGCCTGCCGCTGGCACGCGTACTCGAAGAACTGGGCCACGTGGCCGAAGGCGTCTACAGCGCCCGCACCGTGCTGCAGCGGGCCCAGGCACTCGGCGTCGACATGCCCATCACCGAAGCCGTGGTGGCGGTGCTCGATGGCCGGCTGGCGCCGCGCGAAGCCGTAATGGCGCTGATGGCGCGCGGAGCGCGGCACGAGATGTAAACCCCTCGGCATCGGGGCACCGATGCCGTTCCCCCGAGGGGATCACGGGCCGGCTTGGGGCGGCCCGGCGCTCGGCCCGTGCTGTGCGCCGCTTGCTACGCCTCAGCCCCCGCATAACCGTTCTGCCGCCAGGCCTCGAACACCGTCACGGCCACGGCATTGCTGAGATTGAGGCTGCGCTGGCCGGGCCGCATCGGCAGGCGGACGCGGTGGGTTTCAGGGAACGCTTCGCGCACGGCCTCCGGCAGGCCGCGGGTCTCGCAGCCGAACACCAGCCAATCACCGGGCCGCCAGGCGATCTGGGCGGCCGGGCGGCTGCCGCGGGTGGTGAAGGCAAACAACCGCTGCGCATCGGGTGCGCAGGCCGCGAAGAAGGCCGGCCACGATGCGTGGCGCCGCACCGGGGCGTACTCGTGGTAGTCCAGGCCGGCGCGGCGCAGCAGCTTGTCGTCCATCGAAAAACCCAGCGGCTCGACCAGGTGCAGCTCGCAGCCGGTGTTGGCCGCCAGGCGGATGACGTTGCCGGTGTTGGGTGGGATCTCAGGCTCGACCAGAACGATGCGGAACATCGGTCGAGCATAGTGCAGGCAATCGTGCAGACGTTTGTGGATCAGCCCAGCGGCGTGCGCGCCGCCACCCACACCTGCACCTCGGCCACGCCGGCCCGCAGCAAGGTGCCCGCCAGCTCGCCGACGGTGGCGCCGGTGGTCATCACGTCGTCCACCACCGCGACCCGCAAGCCCGCCAGTTCGGCTCGGCCGCGCGGCGTCAGCGCGAAGGCCCCGCGCAGGTTGCTCAGCCGGGCCTCGCGGGGCAGCGCCTGCTGGTGCGGCGTGTCGATGACGCGCTCGACCCAGCCGGCCGAGGCATCGATGCGCACGGCCGGCGCTACGCGGCGAGCCAGCTCCCAAGCCTGGTTGTGGCCGCGCTCGCGCAGGCGCGCCGCGGCCAGCGGCACTGGCAGCACCCGGTCCGGCCGCGCCAACACCCCCTCGCTCATGGCCTGAGCCACCGCATCGGCCAGCAGTTGGGCCAGCGGTGCGGCCAGCTCAACCGCGGCTCGGGTCTTGAAGCGTTGGATCAGGCCGTCCCACGGATAGGCATAGGGCAACGCTGTCACCGCGCGGTGCTGGGGCGGTGGCCGCTGCAGGCAGGTGCCGCAGGTGAGGCCGGCACCGGGCACCTCGATGGCGCAGAGCGGGCAGCGGGGACGCCGGGCCACAAAACGGCCCTGGCAGGGACCACAGACGGCACCGGCCGTCCAGGCCCGGCAGACCCAGCAATGACCGCCCAGCAGCGCGAGCCGCGGCGGCCCGCCAGTGCGCAGGGCCGAGCTGATCCAGTGTCCGAACGGCATGGTCCGGGTCACTATACTGCCCGCCCACATGGCGTCTCCGCCCCCGCACCCACACCCGCAACCCCTGGCCCGGCGCGTCGACGCCGCAGCCCTGCAGCGTCACCTGCGGCACACGTACCTCCGCGGCGATGGCAGCGGCCCTTGGCTGCATGCCGAGATCGGCCGACGCATGGCCGATCGGCTGGCCGTGATCAAAACACAGCCCCAGGCCGTGATCGACTGGTGGGCGCTGCACGGCGCCAGCACCGGCACGCTGCGAAAGCAGTACCCGCAGGCCCGCATCGAAGCGGTGACGCCGGCCGGGTTCGAACAGGCCGCGGCCGTGCCGGCCCGCCGTTGGTGGCAACGCCTCTGGCCGGCTGCAGCGCCTGCCGGGCCGGCGACCAGCGACCAGGCCACCCTGCCCGCATCGGCCCATTTGCTCTGGGCCAACATGATGCTGCACTGGGTGGACGACCTGCCACCGCTGCTCGAACGCTGGCATGCCGCGGTACAGACCGACGGCTTCTTGATGTTCTCGTGCTTCGGCCCCGACACGCTGCGCGAGCTGCGGGCGCTGTACGCGGCCTGCGGCCTCGGCCCACCGGGCAGTGCCTTCATCGACATGCACGACCTCGGCGATGCGCTGGTACACGCCGGGTTCGCCGACCCGGTGATGGACATGGAAATGCTGCGCCTGAGCTGGGCCGACGCCGAAGCCCTGCTGGCCGAACTGCGCGACTTGGGACACAACACCGCGATCGACCGGGCCGCGGGGCTGCGCACGCCGCGCTGGCGCGCCCGCCTGCTGGCGCAGATGACGCAACAGTTGCGCGGATCAGACGGTCGCCTGCACCTCAGCTTCGAGGTGGTGTACGGCCATGCCTTCAAGCCTGCGCCGCGGCCGCGCGTGGCCGAGCAGACGGCCATCAGCCTCGACGACATGCGCACCATGGTGCGCGCCGGCAGCGATCGCTCTGCTGCACCCAAGCGCCCGGATTGACGCCGATCACACTTCGCGCGTCGCAACCCGCATTGCCGCTGTCCGGCCGGCCCGAATAGAATCTCGCCGTTACCGTTCGAAGCGCCCGCGCTGACGTCGATCAAAATCGCTGGTTCGCCAAATTGACAGATCGACGTTCGTTGCGCTTCGACAAGTCCGATTGCCCGTCCTCGCGGCACCTCGGGCTCGTGTCGCCCCCGAAGAAGCATGACCGCTGACCGGGTTCACTCCCCGGCCAGCGGCAACGGATTGAATGGATAGAAAGTGAGCGAGATGGACACCAAGAACGCGTTGCGGCGCGCCGTGGCCCGCATCGGCCTGGGCGCAGCTACCAGCCTGATGGCAACAGCGGCGCTGGCCGTGAACGACCTGCCTGGCGGCCCCGCCGTACACCAGCTCGACTTCGCGCCGGCGGTCACCAAGATCGCCGAGTCGCAGGCTTGGCTGCACTACGTGATGCTGATCATCTGCACGGTGATCTTCGTTGCTGTGTTTGGTGTGATGTTCTATTCCATCATCAAGCACCGCAAGTCCAAGGGCCACAAGCCGGCACACTTCCACGAGAGCGTAGCCGTGGAGATCGCCTGGACCATCGTGCCCTTCGTCATCGTGATCGGCATGGGCGCCATGGCCACCAAGACCGTGGTCGCGATGAAGGACACCACCAACGCCGAGCTGACCATCAAGGCCACCGGCTACCAGTGGAAGTGGGGTTACGACTACCTCAATGGCGAAGGCGAGGGCGTGAGCTTCCTCTCCACGCTCGACACCACGCAGCGCGCGATGTCCGATGCCGGCAAGCCCGAAGGCGACAACTACCTGCTCAAGGTCGACAACCCGCTGGTGGTGCCGGTCGACAAGAAGATCCGCATCATCACCACGGCCAACGACGTGATCCACGCGTGGATGGTGCCGGCGTTCGGCGTCAAGCAGGATGCCATCCCCGGCTTCGTGCGCGACACCTGGTTCCGCGCCGAGAAGACCGGCGACTTCTACGGCCAGTGCGCCGAGCTGTGCGGCAAGGAACACGCCTACATGCCCATCCAC
>JBDTQF010000289.1:0-4813 GCA_039932275.1 Burkholderiales bacterium | reverse complement strand
CCGAGGCCTCGAACCAGTGGAACTACTACCAGGCCAAGAGCAGCAAGCAGAACCTGTCCGAACTGGCCATCGTGCTGGCGCCTGAAGACAGGAAGGCTGCCTTCCGCGACGAGGTGGAGCGCTACAAAAAGGAAAAAGCCGAGATCAAGGCCGCGGCCGAGAAGCTCGAAGCCGAATCGCACGCCTTTGACGAACGCTCCGAGGCCGAGATGCACCTGCACCACCGCTGGGCCCAGGCCACCACGGCGCTGCAGATCTCGATCGCGCTGGCTGCCATCGCACTGCTGACGCGCCGCAAGTGGCTGGAATGGGGCATGTTCGGTGTCGCCGGCCTTGGGGTGGCGCTGGGCATTGCGGCGGTGATGCACGTCTGAACCAACCGGCGCGGCCGTTTCATCGGCCTGTCAACTGCGTGGCGTACACACGGTGGTCTTCCCACCGAATGGCGCCATGGAACCCACCTTTGCCTTGTCAGCCCTGGCTCTCGCCACGCTGGCCGCCCTCGCCCTGCCGCGCGCCAAGCAGCGCCTCGAACTCTCGCTGGCCAAGCATCCGTCGCTGACCGGCCATTCGCGCATGGCCAAGCGGGTGGCCGGGCTGATCCCCGGCGTCACCTACGACGAAGCCCGCTTCTTCAATGCCGACGACGCGCCGGCCGAGGTGGTGGCGCAGCGCCGTGCCGGCTTCGCGCGGCTGGCGGCCCTGTATGCCGAACGCTACCCGCTCAGCGCCGCCATCACCGCCGAGGCGCGCGAGCACATCGCCGACCTGCAGTTCACCGGCGCCTACCGCGTGCCGTTCCAGTTCAGCCCCTACCTGCGTGAACACCTCAAGGTCGGCAGCTTCCTGCGCGCCTCAAGCGGGGTGACCGTCGAAGACCTGGACGGCAACACATTCTTCGACCTCACCGGCTCGTACGGCGTCAATGTCTTCGGCACCGATTTCTACAAGGCCTGCATTGCCGAAGGCACGGCGCAAGTCGAGGCGCTCGGGCCGGTGCTGGGGTCGTACCACCCCTGTGTGCTGGCCAACGCCGAACGGCTCAAGCGCCTCTCCGGCCTGGACGAAGTGTCGTTCCACATGTCGGGCACCGAAGCCGTGATGCAGGCCGTGCGCCTGGCCCGTTACCACACGAAAAGGAAGCACCTGGTGCGCTTTTGCGGCGCCTACCACGGCTGGTGGGAAGACGTGCAACCCGGCCCCGGCAACCCGCTGCCGCCGCGCGAAACCTACACCCTCAAGGAGATGGATGCCCGCACGCTGCAGGTGCTGCGCAGCCGCCGCGACATCGCCTGCGTGCTGGTCAACCCGCTGCAGGCGCTGCACCCCAATGCCGGCGCGCCTGGCGACTCGTCGCTGATCGACAGCAGCCGCCGCGCCAGCTTTGACCGCGCGGCCTACACCGCCTGGTTGAAGGAACTGCGCCAAGTCTGCAGCGAACGCGGCATCGTGCTGATCTTCGACGAGGTGTTCGTCGGCTTTCGCCTCGCTCCGGGTGGCGCCCAGCAGTACTTCGGTGTGCAGGCCGACATGGTGACCTACGGCAAGACCCTGGGCGGTGGCCTGCCGGTGGGCGTGGTCTGCGGCAAGCACGCGCTGATGAAGCGCTACCGCGAAGACCGCCCGGCCGACATCTGCTTTGCCCGCGGCACGTTCAATTCGCACCCCTACGTGATGGGTGCGATGCAGGCCTTCCTTGAACGGCTCGATACACCTGCGGTGCAGTCGCTGTACGACGGCCTGGACGAGCGCTGGAACGCCCGCGCCGCGCTGCTGAACCAGCGCCTGATGGAGGCCGGCGTGCCGGTGCAAGTGGCCAACCTGTCCACCATCTGGACCGTGCTGTACACGCAACCCTCGCGCTACAACTGGCTGCTGCAGTTCTACCTGCGCGCGCAAGGGCTGGCGCTGAGCTGGGTGGGCAGTGGCCGGTTGATCTTCAGCCTGAACTACGACGATGCGGCGTTCGAGGCGGTGGTGCAGCGCTTCGTCGACGCCGCCTTGGCCATGCAGGCCGACGGCTGGTGGCATCAGACGCCGAATCAAAGCAACAAGGCGATCCGGCGCGGCGTGCTGCGTGAATTGCTGCGGGCGCGGTGGAACAACCGATGAGCTGAAGGCCGGGCTGGACTGGCGCCACCGGTGCCGGCCAGTTCAAGCCGGGCGCGCATGCGCCGATATGACAGGCAGCCACAGGCCCCGACGCCTGCGGAACCCTCACGCATTGGAGCGCCCGAGAATGACTGAAGAAGCCACGCAGTACCGTCTGGTCACCCGCAGCGACATGGACGGGCTGGTATGCGCCGTGCTGCTCAAGGAGATGGGCATGTTGGGCGAGATCGTCTTCCACCACCCCAAGGATGTGCAGGACGGCAAGGTCGCGATCACCGAGCGCGACATCCTGACCAACCTGCCCTATGTGGCCGGCTGCGCGCTGTGCTTCGATCATCACGAGAGCGAAGCGCTGCGCAACAGCGGCAAGCCCACCCCCGGTTACGTGCTCGACCCCAAGGCCAAATCGGCCGCCCGCGTGGTGTACGACCACTACGGCGGCAAGGCCCGCTTCCCGCGCATCAGCGACGCCATGATGGAGGCGGTGGACAAGGCCGACTCCGCCGGCTTCAGCCGCGAAGACGTGCTGAACCCGCGCGGCTGGGAGCTGCTGTCGTTCCTGATGGACGCGCGCACCGGGCTGGGCCGCTTCCGCGACTTCCGCGTCTCGAACTACCAGCTGATGATGATGCTCATCGACTGCTGTCGCGACATGACCATCGACGAGATCCTGGCGCTGCCCGATGTCAAGGAACGGGTGGAGCTGTTCTTTGCCCAGCACGCCCTGTTCCGCGCCCAGATCCAGCGCGTGGCCCAGGTGCACGGCAAGCTGGTGGTGCTCGACCTGCGCAACGAAGACACCATCTACGCCGGCAACCGCTTCGTCGTCTATGCGATGTACCCGCAGTGCGACATCTCGATGCACGTGATGTGGGGCCGCGAGAAGCAGAACACCGTGTACACCGTGGGCAAGTCGATCTTCGACCGCAGCAACCCGGTAGAAGTCGGCACGCTGATGCTGGGCTACGGCGGTGGTGGCCACCATGCGGCCGGCACCTGCCAGGGCCCCAACGAAACGGCCGAGGCCATGAAGCAGGAACTGATCGAGCGCCTGGTGAGCCTGTCCGACGCCGAAGCGATGGCCTGAGCCTGCCGATCCCGTCGCCCCGTCTCGTCTCCACGCCCCTTCGGGGGCGTTGGTGCTTCAGCCCGGCAGCCGCATCAACCCCTGCCCCATCTGCACCCGCTGCCCGGGCGCGATGCCCTCGCACAGCGTGAAACCCTTTGGCGCGAACACCAGGATGGTGGAGCCGTGCTGGAACCAGCCGAGCTCCTGGCCCTTGTTGGCCGCGGCGTCGCAGGGCATGACGTTGGGGCCGCGGTACTTCAGGTGCAGCAGCACATCCAGGAAGTGCAGCCGGATGCTGGCCACCAGGATGGCGGCCACCGGCACGATGGCGATGCGGTGGCCGCTGCCGTGCAGGCGGGCGCGCAAGACCGCGCGTTCGTTCTTGCAGAACAGCCGCTCCACCCGCTTGAGTGCAATCGGGTTGACGTTCCAGGTGTCGCCGCTGATGTAGCGCACCTGCTCGATGGTGGCGTCAGCCGGTGCGTGGAAGCGGTGGTACATGGCTGACGTGAGCCGCAGCGTCACGTAGCGGCCGTCGCGGAACTGCTGCGCCCAGGCGTCGCCGCCGAACAAGTCGTCCAGCGTGTACGGGAAGCCCTTGGCCTGGAACACCCGGCCGTCGACCACCGCGCCGCACTCGCCGACGATGCCGTCGCTCGGGCTGGTCAGCACCGCGGGGTCGGTATCGACTGTGCGCGCGCCGGGCTTGAGTTCGCGGGTGAAGCAGTCGTGCAGGCTGTCGAACTTGGCCTTGCGGGCCTCGCTGAGGTCGAGTTCTGTGAACAGCCGCCATACCGCGATGGACAGATCACGCACCAGCGGCTGGCGGATCTGGCTGAACCAACCCATGAAGCGCGTCAGCGCGATGCGCGGCACGCGGTTGGTGAGCAGGAAGTTGAGGTCCTCCTGCTGCAGGACCTTGTCGCGCAATGAGGCAAACATTTCAGCAGGCCTTCATACAGCCGTTAAACGCCACCCAGCTCCCGCCATGGATCCGGCTCTGCCGGTCCATCAGCGGGCGGCCCCCTCGGGGGGTACCGAGCGCCAGCGAGGTTGGGGGCTCACTTAACGTGAGGCATCGGATCGAGCAACTCGCCGCGCAGCAGGTACAGCGGCGACTTGTAGTACAGCGCGATGTCGCAGAACGGGTCGGTGAGGATCTTGAAGACCCAGATCAGGCCGTCCAGCGGCCGGCCTTCGCTGGAGAGCTGCAGCACCCGGAAGACCAGGCCGGTGACACCCAGCGCCAGCCAGGCGATGCCCACGTCGTGCAGCGTGCCGCTGAAGCTGGTGGCCGGCTCGATCAGGCCGAACAGCGAGGGTTGCAGCCACAGCACCACCGGGATGGCCGCCCACACACCGATCAGCACGGTCTTGCGGCGCATGTTGTAGCCCACCTTCACCGCTTCCTTGTACTCGTCGGTGACGTTGTTGATCTGGTCGAAGCCGCGCGGCTCGAAGAAGAAATGGCCCGACTGGCGCGTACCCATCGAGATGCACCAGCCAATCAGCGCGGCCACCGCCGGATCGAAAAACAGCACGACATAGGCCACCAGGAACGAGCAGGCGCTGATGAAGTGCAGGCTCTGGTTGATGCGGCTGTGGTGGTAGTAGCGGTGGTCGTCCCAGCGC
>JBDTQF010000288.1:0-4838 GCA_039932275.1 Burkholderiales bacterium | reverse complement strand
GGTGGGTCTGGATCAGGTTGTCGACGAAGTCCCAATGCTCGGTGTACCAGGACATTCCGGTACTGACCGAGGCCACCTTGCGAACCATCTCCTCGTCCAACCCGTAATGCGCACCCAGCTTCATGGCCTCGAGTACGGCGTAGGTGTTGCACAGGCCCATGAGGTTGTTGCACAGCTTGGCGACCTCGCCCGCCCCGGGGTTCTCGCCCACGTGGAAGAGGTGCGCACCCACGGTCTGCAGGTAGGGCAGCAGGCGTTCATAGCTTGCCTTCGGCGCACCGACCATCAGCGACAACGTGCCCGTAAGCGAAGCCGCGCGGCCGCCACTCACCGGCGCATCCACCACTTCCCAGCCCTTGGGCGCAAAGGCGGCGGCGATGCGGTCGATGGTCTGTGGCCTCACGGTACTGTGTACGACCAGAGTGAGGGCCTTCGCGTTGCCGGTGATCAGGCCCTGCGGACCCAGCACGGCATCCGTGACCTGCTCGTCGCTCCACACGCAGATGCCGATGGTTCGGCAGGCCCCCGGCATGCCGGACAGGCTGTCCGCGATGCGCGCGCCCTTTTCCTTCGCGGCCAAGAGCAGCTCGGGCCGCAGGTCGAACACTGCCACGTCGAAGCCGGCGGCGACGAGGTTGTAGCCCATGGGGCCACCCATGTCGCCGAGGCCGATGAACCCGACGCGCCCGAAGTCAGGCGGCGCGGATGCCGGTGTAACAGGCATGGACAGTCTCCTTGTGTTCTTGATGCAGCCAATCTTAGTAAGCAACGCATGCGAGACAAAATTAATTTTCGATACTCTGTGATTAGCAAATGATGCAAGCCGTCACTGCCTTGTTGTTCCACTTACTGAGCAAGCTTTATGAGCGCACCAGCGTGCTGATCACCATCAACCTGGCCTTCGGCGAGTGGGCCAGCGTGTTCGGCGACGCCAAGATGACCACCGCACTTCTGGACCGCCTGACCCATCACTGCCACATCATTGAGACGGACAACGCGTCCTATCGCTTTCGACACCCCACAGCCACCGCCAAGGCCAAGATCCGAGCCCGCGAGCAGGCTCGCAAAACGGCTCCGCCAGACACTCACTTTGGAGGGCCCGCGAACCATCAGCGAATAGACTTGTCCTGTGAGGGCATCCCCGTCGTCTCCGGACGGGAGGCTCTCGAGCGGATCGAGGCACTTGGCAAGACCTGACTCAACCTAGGTCATCGCCTTTCGAAGCGCAACCACAGAAGGCGTCGTCGCCCTATTGCCAATAGCGATCTGGCTGGCTCATCGACGATGGCGCGCTCAACGCGCCGTGGCGTGCCCCGCCACCCGCTGCAGCAGCTCGATCAGCAGGGCCCGCTCGGCGGCTGACAGCATGCTCAGCGCGTCCTGCTCCATGGTTTGTGAGATGCGGCGGGCGCGCTTGATCAGGGCCTGGCCTTCCGGCGTGAGGCGCACGATCTGGGCGCGGCGGTCGCGCTCGGAGCGTTCGCGCCGCAGCCAGCCGCGCTCGACCATGCGGTCGAGGGTGACGGCCAGGTGCGGGGGCGACATATCGATGGCGGCGCACAGCAGCTTCTGGTTGACCTCGGCGTTGGTGTCCAGCAGCGTCATGATCGAAAACTCCACCGCCTTGAGCTTGAGTGGGCCGAGGTGGCGCTGCAGGCTCTTCTTGAGCACCACCGCGGCCAGGGTGGCACCGTAGCCGACGAGGTGCGTCAGGCCCGACTGGTCGAGCGCCACTGGCGGCGCGGTGGGGGACGGCGTGTCGGTGGCGGGCGGTGCGGCGGCCTTGCGGGGCATGGCGGCCTTCACGGGGTCGGCAGGAAAGGCAGGGCGGCCCGGGCGGCATGCACGGCGGCGAGCCGGCGGTCCAGTTCGCCGCCGAGCCAGTCGAAATGGAAGCGTGCCAGCGTCTGTTTGGCCGCGGCCGCATCCGACGTGCAACGCCCGGCCGCCAGCGCCGCGCCGGCGGCGGCTTCGCTGCGCGCCCAGGCGCAGGACAACAACGCCTCGCCCAGCGCGAACAGCAGGTCGTCGGCGGCGCGGAAGGGCAGTTCGTCATCCTGCGCGGCGTCTGCCTGCAGCGCGGCAACAGTGCTGCGCACGGCCTGCAGACCGGCCCGGGCCGCGTCGGCATGCACCGAGCCTTCGCATTGCGCGCCGGCCCAGTCGAGCAGCGCGCCGAGCTTGGCGCCGCCGTCGGGCAGCACCTTGCGCACCAACAGATCGATGGCCTGGATCTCGTTGGTGCCTTCGTAGATGAGCGCGATGCGGCTGTCGCGCACGATCTGCTCGATGCCGCTGTCGTGGATGTAGCCATGGCCGCCCCACACGCCCAGCGCGCGGTTGGCACCCTGGTGGCCCAGCGCGGTGAGCAGTGCCTTGACCACCGGTGTCAGCAGGCTGGCACGGTCGCCGGCGGCGGCGCGCTCGGCGGCATCGGGATGGTGGGCATGCTCGTCCAGCGCCATCGCGGCCCAGTAGGCCAGCACGCGCGCGGCCTGGGTGCGGGCCTGCAGCGTCCACAACGTGCGGCGCACGCTGGGATGGTGCTGGATGGCATCGGCGCCGCCAGTGGGCGCCTGCGCCGGGCGACGCGGCGCGCGCGACTGCAGCCGCTCGGCGGCATAACGCAGCGCGTTCTGGGTCGATGTCTCCAGGTGCCCGAGGCCCTGCATGCCCACATGCAGCCGCGCGGCGTTCATCATCAGGAACATGGCCTGCAGGCCGCGGTGCGGCTGGCCCAGCAGCCAGCCGGTGGCGCCATCCAGGTTCATCATGCAGGTGGCGCTGCCCTTGATGCCCATCTTCTTCTCGATGCCATCGCAGCGCAGCGCATTGGGCGTGCCGTCGGGCAACACCTTGGGGCACAGGAACAGCGAGATGCCCTTGGTGCCCAGCGGTGCCTGTCCTTTTTCAGGATCCTGCAGGCGCGCCAGCACCAGGTGCACGATGTTGTCGGTGAGGTCGTGCTCGCCGCCGGAGATAAAGACCTTGGTGCCGGTCAGCGCATACGCGCCGTCGGCCCGCGGCTCGGCGCGGGTACGCAGCAGGCCCAGGTCGCTGCCGGCATGGGCCTCGGTCAGGCACATGGTCGACAGCCATTCGCCCGACACCACCTTGGGCAGGTAGGTTTCGCGCAGCATGCCGGTGGCGTGCGCATGCAGGCATTCGTAGGCCCCGTGCAGCAGGGCCGGGTACATGGTCCAGGCATGGTTGGCGGCGGCCAGCATCTCGTACAGCGCGGCATTGAGCAGCAGCGGCAGGCCCTGGCCACCCGACGCGGCATCGCAGGCCAGCGCGGGCCAGCCGCCTTCGACGAAGGCGCGGTAGGCCTCGCGGTAGCCGGCCGGCGTGGTCACCTGACCGTCGCGCCAACGGCAGCCTTCAAGGTCGCCCGGGGCGTTGAGCGGCGCCAGCACCTCGCTGGCGAAGCGGCCCGCCTCGGCCAGCACCTGCGCGGCGGTGTCGCCATCGAGCGATTCGAAGCCGGCCATCTCGCGCCAGCGGGCCGGGGCCTGCAGCACCTCGTCAATGACGAAGCGCATGTCGTCCAGCGGGGGGTCATAGCGCCACACGGTCGGGCATCCTCAAAAAATCGAACAGAGTGGCTCAGCGCTTCTTGGCACCCAGGTAGGTGTCTATGACCCGGGAGTCCTGGGCCAGGTCCGCAGCTCGGCCTTGCAGGCTGACATCGCCCATCTCTAGTACGTAGCCGTGGTCGGCCGCCTCCAGCGCGGCGCGGGCGTTTTGCTCGACCAGCAGAATCGTCACGCCGGTCTGGCGCAGGGTGTGGATGATCTTGAAGATCTCGCGCACCACCAGCGGCGCCAGGCCCAGGCTGGGCTCGTCCAGCATCAGCAGCCGCGGCCGGCCCATCAGCGCGCGGCCCACGGCGAGCATCTGGCGCTCGCCGCCCGACAGCGTGCCGGCCAGCTGGGCGCGGCGCTCCTTCAGGCGCGGGAACAGCGTGTAGACCTCGTCGAGCGTGTCACGCCACTGCGGCACCCGCTGGCGCATCGGCTTGAAGCCGCCGAGCAACAGGTTGTCGGCCACCGTCATGGTGCCGAACAGCTCGCGCTTTTCCGGCACCAGCGCGAGCCCGGCCATCACGCGCTGTTCCAGCGTGGCGCGGGCGACCTCGCGGCCTTCGAAGCGGATGCTGCCGCGGCCGTCGAGCACGCCCATCAGCGCATTGAGCAAGGTCGACTTGCCGGCGCCGTTCGGGCCCACCACCGTCACCACCGCACCGCGCGCGCAGTCGAGCTCGAAGCCGGACAGCACCTCCGCCTTGCCATAACCGGCATGAAGGCCGCGCACAGTCAGGATCGGATCGGCACCGCTGCTGCTCATCGTCATGCTCAATGCTCCGTGCCGAGGTAAGCCGCACGCACGGCAGGGCTGGCCTGCACCTCGGCCGGCGTACCAGCCATCAGGTGGGTGCCGAACTCCATCACCACGATGTGGTCGACCAGGCCCATGACGAAGTCCATGTCGTGCTCCACCAGCAGGATGGTCAGGCCTTCGCTTTTCAGCTGGCGCAGCACGTCGGCCAGCGCCTGCTTCTCCTTCAGCCGCAGGCCGGCGGCCGGCTCGTCGAGCAGCAGCAGCGAGGGGTCGGTGGCCAGCGCGCGGGCGATCTCCATCAACCGCTGTTGGCCCAGTGCGAGGTTGCCGGCCAGCTCGTGCTGCAGCGCGGCCATGCCGATGCGCGCCAGCTGCCGCTCGGCCTCGGCAAACAGCTGCCGCTCTTCGGCGCGGTCGAGCCGCAGCACAGCCTTGAGCGGGCCGCTGAGTGAGCGCAGGTAGCCGCCCAGCGCGACGTTCTCCAGCACCGTCATCTC
>JBDTQF010000287.1:0-4906 GCA_039932275.1 Burkholderiales bacterium | reverse complement strand
GATGCCTTCCATCAGGCAGCCGTCGCCCAGGAAGGTGTAGGTGTGGTGGTCGACGATGGCATGGTTGACGTTGCCATCTTGACGGTTGAACTCCGCCGCCAGCAGCTTCTCGGCCAGCGCCATGCCCACCGCGTTGGTGAGGCCCTGGCCGAGCGGGCCGGTGGTGGTCTCGATGCCCGGGGTGATGCCGACCTCGGGGTGGCCCGGGGTCTTGCTGTGCATCTGGCGGAAGGCCTTGAGGTCGTCGATCGACAGGTCGTAGCCGCTCAGGTGCAACAACGCATAGATCAGCATCGAGCCATGGCCGTTTGAGAGCACGAAGCGGTCGCGGTCGACCCACTGCGGATCGGCCGGGTTGTGCTTGAGATGGCGGTGCCACAGCGCCACGGCGATCTCGGACATGCCCATCGGCGCGCCGGGATGGCCCGAGTTGGCCTGCTGCACGGCGTCCATCGCCAGCGTGCGGATGGCGTTGGCCATTTGCTGAGGCGTCGCAGAAAACACGGCAGACGCGGCAGGCATTTCAGAGGCAAGCGTCAAGCTTGCGGCGGCGGAGTCGTCGGCCATGGGGCGGGGGGATGGAGTGCAGAGGAATCGGCGATTTTACGGTGCCGGGCGCCACGCACCGCCACATTCCCCTTGAGCAGCACCGCGTCGGGGGTGGGAGCCGCCGTCGCGGCCCGTCTTATCCCTTGATGTCGGTCAAGGGCCGCGGCGCCAAACCTGCGAGGCTTACTCCCCTGAAAGACAACGAAGATCAACCCAAGCCACGGAGCCCACCGATGCGACACACTTCCCTGCACATCATCCAGGACGAGCACCGGGCTTTGGCAGCGATGCTCAGTTCCGTCGTGCTGCTGATGTCCGAGCACCACCACAACGGCACGCCGCCGCCATTCACGGTCTTGCGGGCCATGCTGTTTTACATGGACGAATTCCCGGAACGGCTGCACCACCGCAAGGAAAGTCAGTTGCTGTTCCCGAAGATCCGGGCGCGCAGCAGCGAGGGCGCAGCCTCGCTGGACCGGCTGGACCACGACCATGCGTCCGGTGAAAAGGCCATCCGCGACCTGGAGCATGCGCTGGTCGCCTACGAGATGCTCGGCGCCTCGCGTCGCGCCGCGTTTGAGCAGGCCCTGACACGCTATGTCGACTTCTACCGCGATCACATGCGGCTCGAAGAAGACGTGGTGCTGCCGCTGGCCCAGAAGGTGCTGACCGAGGCCGATTGGGTCGAACTGGACGCGGCCTTCGAGCAGAACCGCGACCCATTGCTCGGCCACGCGCCGGACGGTGAATACGCGGCGCTGTTCCACCACATCGTGCAGATCGCGCCGGCGCCGGTGGGGCTCGGCTGAGCTGAAACGCGGCGCCTACACTCGGCGCGCATGGATGTTCAGCCCCCCCTGCGCGCCATCGTGCTCGCCGCCGGCCGCGGCGAGCGCATGCGGCCCCTGACCGACATCACGCCCAAACCGCTGCTCCCGGTGGCCGGCCGGCCGCTGATCGAATGGCACCTGCAGGCGCTGGCCCGCGACGGCGTGCGCGAGGTGGTGATCAATACCGCCTGGCTGGAAGACCAGTTCCCCGCCACGCTGGGCGACGGCAACCGTTTCGGCCTGGCGCTGCGCTACTCGCAGGAAGGCCGTGACCACGGCGGCGCGCTCGAAACCGCCGGCGGCATTGCCACAGCGCTCGACTGGCTGTGCGCTGATGGGCGCCAGGCCTTCTGGGTGGTCTCGGCCGACATCTGGGCGCCCGAGTTCCGCTTCGATGCCGCACTGGCGCAGCGATTCATCGCCAGCGAGCTCGACGCGCACCTGTGGCTGGTGCCCAACCCGCCTTTTCACCCACGCGGCGATTTCGGCCTGGGCGCCACGCTGCCGGGGCTGGGGGCGCAGGCGCACCTGGGCACGGACGCCGCCGATGGTGGGACGCTGCTGACCTACGCCAACTTCGCGCTGATGCGGCCGCGGCTGCTGGCCGGCACCGCACCGGGCACCCGGGCGCCGCTGGGGCCGCTGCTGCACGCTGCCATTCAGGCACGGCGCATCGGTGTCGAGCAGTACCCAGGTCGGTGGGAAAACGTCGGCACACCAGATCAATGGGCTTCGTTGCAAAATAGGCCTCAGGACAGCCGCTGAAACGAAGCGCCCCGGCAGGCTCGATCGCCAGCGGCCTTGAGGCAACGGCCCGCCCGG
The DNA here is from genome assembly GCA_039932275.1 of Burkholderiales bacterium. Taxonomy (GTDB): domain Bacteria; phylum Pseudomonadota; class Gammaproteobacteria; order Burkholderiales; family Burkholderiaceae_C; genus Sphaerotilus. The sequence continues at coordinate 2,705 of JBDTQF010000287.1, read as the reverse complement.
AACAAGGGTGGCGCAGTCGGTGCACCGGAGCGCCGACGCCACACGAGAGACAAGATGAGCACTGCCCCTCTCCTGACCCACGGCCTGCAGGCACTGGCCGGCATCGTGTGCACCTCGGCGCTGGCGCTGGGCGTGGAGCGGCTGCTGGCCCATGGCCTGCGCAGCGGCCTCGACCGCGTGCAGCCGCTGCTGGGCGAACCCGACGAAGCCGTGGCCTACCAACGCGGTGTGCTGACCCCCGGCACCGCCGACCTGCGCTGGGTGCGCGCCGCCCTCGGCTTGGCCGGGCTGGCGTTGTGGCTGGGCTGGGCCGTGCATGGCGCCGGTTACGCCGCAGCCGCCCTCGCGCTGGCCGCGGCGCTGGTGGTGGATCTGCGTACCTGGCAGTGCGTGGCCGTGAGCCCGTGGCAGATCGCCTGGCAGCGCGGCTGGGGCCAGCGTGTGCGCCGGCTGCCGCTCAGCCAGGTGGCGGCGGTGCACGTGGTCGAGCGACCGGCGGCCGGCCCGCTGGCCCGCGCGCTGGCGCGGCTGGGCGTGCACGTGGGGGCGGCCTACCTCGCGGTGGTGTTCCACAGCGGCCGGGCCGTCAAGCTACCGCGCACCGACCTGACCTGTGGCCTGGCTGGCGTACGCCGGGTCGCCGCGGCGATCGAAAAGCGCCAGCGCCAGGCGGTGCGCGACCGCCTGCATGCCATCCACCGCGAGTTGCGGGCCCGCCGCACCGCGCCGCGCCTGCTGCCCGACCCCGAGGAACTGGCGCTGCGACGGGAGCTCGCATCCCTGCGACATCCGCCCGTGCAGGCCTTCCCGCTGCTGCTGGAATAGGCCGTCGCGGCCCGGCCCCCCCGTAGAATCGCCCAGCCCAGCCCGCCCTCGGTCCCGACCCGGGCGGGCTTTTCGCGTCACCGCCGTGACGTGCCTGCGCCAGCGCCCACTCCCGACTGCCCATGCTCAACTTCCAGCAACTCATCCTCCGACTGCAGGACTACTGGGACCGCCAGGGCTGCGCCCTGCTGCAGCCCTACGACATGGAAGTGGGCGCCGGCACCAGCCACACCGCCACCTTCTTGCGCGCGCTCGGCCCCGAGCCCTGGAAGGCCGCGTACGTGCAGCCCAGCCGCCGCCCCAAGGACGGCCGCTACGGCAACAACCCCAACCGCCTGCAGCACTACTACCAGTACCAGGTGGTGCTCAAGCCCGCGCCGGCCAACATCCTGGAGCTGTACCTGGGCTCGCTCGAAGCGGTGGGCTTCGACCTCAAGAAGAACGACATCCGCTTCGTCGAGGACGATTGGGAGAACCCCACGCTGGGCGCCTGGGGCCTGGGCTGGGAGGTCTGGCTCAACGGCATGGAGGTGACCCAGTTCACCTACTTCCAGCAGGTGGGCGGCATCGACTGCAAGCCCATCACCGGCGAGATCACCTACGGCCTGGAACGCCTGGCGATGTACCTGCAGGGCGTCGACAACGTCTACAACCTGGCTTACGCCCCCGGCCTGAGCTACGGTGATGTGTTCCACCAGAACGAGGTGGAGCAGAGCACCTACAACTTCGAGCACAGCAACGTCGAGTTCCTGCTCACCGCCTTCGGCGCGCACGAAGGCAATGCCCAGCAGCTGATGGCGGCCGAGCTGGCGCTGCCGGCCTACGAGCAAGTGCTCAAGGCCGCGCACACCTTCAACCTGCTCGATGCCCGCGGTGCCATCAGCGTGACCGAACGCGCCGCCTACATCGGCCGCATCCGCAACCTGGCCCGCGCAGTGGCGGCGGCCTACCTGGCCAGCCGCGCCAAGCTGGGTTTCCCGATGGCGCCCAAGGCCTGGGGCGAGGAAGTGGCGGCCAAGCTTGCCGCCGATGCGATCAAGAACGAAAAGAAGGCTGCTTGATGTCCAACCCCATGTCCACGCTGCTGGTTGAACTGTTTGTCGAAGAGCTACCGCCCAAGGCGCTGAAGAAGCTGGGCGAGGCCTTTGCCGGCACGCTGGCCCTCAGCCTGTCGCAGCAAGGGCTGATCGACGGCAACGCGCTGGCGCGCACGCAAAGCTTTGCCTCGCCGCGCCGGCTGGCGGTGTCGGTGCCCGAGGTGTGCAGCAAGGCCGATGACCGTGCCGTGCAGCAAAAGCTGATGCCGGTGGCCGTGGCGCTCGACGCCAACGGCAACGCCACACCCGCGCTGCTGAAGAAGCTGGCGGCATTGGGTGCCGACGCGTCGGTGGTGCCGAGCCTCAAACGCCAGCCCGATGGCAAGGCCGAAGCACTGTTCCTCGATTCGCTGGTGCCCGGCGCCACGCTGGCCGAGGGCCTGCAGAAGGCGCTGCTGGAGGCCATCGCCAAGCTACCCATTCCGAAGGTGATGGGCTACCAGTTGCAAGATGGCTGGAGCACGGTGCACTTCGTGCGCCCGGCCCACCGCCTGGTGGCGCTGCATGGCCGCGAGGTGGTGCCGGTGCAGGCGCTGGGGCTGCAGGCCGGCCGCATCACGCAGGGCCACCGCTTCGAGGCTACGCAGCCGCTGATCGAGCTGGTGGAAGCCGACAGCTACTCGCGCCAGCTCGAAACCGACGGCGCGGTGATCGCCGGCTTCGAGGCCCGCCGCAGCGAGATCCGCCGCCAGCTCGATGCGGCGGCCGCGAAGGAAGGCCTGACACCGATCGACGACGACGCGCTGCTCGACGAAGTCACCGCGCTGGTGGAGCGGCCGAATG
>JBDTQF010000286.1:0-4915 GCA_039932275.1 Burkholderiales bacterium | reverse complement strand
AACAGCTGCGGCCACCACCACAGCGGCCACATCGGCATCCTCGGCGTCGACAAGGACGGCACCGAGTGGTACCAGCTCACGCTGGGTGGTTCCGACGGTTCGTCGCATGCCACCACCGCGGTGCCGGGCAAGGTGATCGGCCCGTCGTTCGCGGCCAATGAAGTGACCGATGCCGTCGAAGCCATCCTCGATGTCTACCGCGCCCAGCGCACCGCCGGCGAGAAGTTCATCGACGCCGTCAAGCGCCTGGGCCTCGAACCCTTCAAGACCGCGGCCAATGCCAAGCGCGTGACCACCGCCCGCGACCAAGCCACCGCCTGACGGGAGCCGACAAACCATGAAATTTCTCGACACCCCTAGCGCCCACTGGTCCACCGTGGGCGGCGAAGACGGCCCGCAGCCCCACCCCACCGCGCGTGATGGCCTGCTGCTGACGCTGGAGCAATGGCATGCGGTGCGCGACACCTGGCCGCAGGGCATGAAGACCGGCGTGATCCTGGCCAACACCGACGAGGTGGAAGAGCTGGAGGCCGACCTGCCCCGGCTGGCGCTGGTGGTGCTGCAGTTCCCCAAGTGGGTGGACGGCCGCGCCTACACGCAAGCCCGCCTGCTGCGCTCGCGCTACCGCTTCCTGGGCGAAATCCGCGCCACCGGCGAGGTGCTGGTCGACATGCTGCAGCTGCTGCAGCGCACCGGCTTTGATGCCGTGGTGATGCGCCACGACCAATCACGCGAAGCCGCCGAGCGAGCGCTGGGCTTCTTCGGTGGCCACTACCAGGGCGACGTGCGCGACACCCGCCCGGTCTTCGTACGCCCGGCGGAGCAACTGTGGGCCAGCCGGGACGACCTGAACCAGGGAGCGGCGATATGAGCGGCGAAGTCTCATCAATCGGTGGCGTCAGCGCATTGCCGGGTGCGCCAGCGCATGCCTCGGCCATCGAGCTGTACGCCCGCCACACCGCAGGGTACGAAGAACGCCTCGCGCAGGCCGTCGAGACGCTGCGCCAGGCCGCGGCCGACCACCCCGGCCGCGTCGTGCAGGCCACCAGCCTGGGCGCCGAAGACATGGTGCTGACCGACCTGATCCACCGCCACCAGTTGCCGATCGCCCTCGGCACGCTGCAGACCGGCGCGCTGCATGCCGAGACGGTGGCGTTGATCGGCCGCATCGAAGCCCACTACGGCCTGCCGGTCGAGGTGTTTGAACCGAAGAACGAAGCCGTGATCGAGTTCGTCAAGACAAATGGCGACAAGGCCATGTACCAGAGCATCGACCTGCGCAAGGCCTGCTGCGGTATCCGCAAGCTCGAACCGCTGAGCCGCATGCTGGCCCAGCGCTCGGCCTGGATCACCGGGCTGCGCCGCGAGCAGTCGAACAACCGCGGCGGCATGCAACGCGTTGAAACCGATGACGCTGGCCGCGCCAAGTTCAACCCGCTGATCGACTGGACCTGGGCCGATGTCTGGCACTACATCTCGACCCACAACGTGCCGTACAACCCGCTGCATGACCAGTTCATGCCCAGCATCGGCTGCGCGCCCTGCACCCGCGAGATCGCGGTGGGCGAAGACTTCCGCGCCGGCCGCTGGTGGTGGGAAGACGAAGCCGCCAAGGAGTGCGGCCTGCACGTGCATCACGACACCCCCGAAGGAGCCTCGGCATGAACGCCGCGACCCAACTCACCAGCCTGCTGCCGGAGATCGACCACCGGCACCTCGACGCGCTGGAAGAAGAAACCATCTTCATCCTGCGCGAAGTGGCCGGCGCCTTCGAGCGACCGGGCCTGCTGTTCTCGGCCGGCAAGGATTCGTGCGTGGTGCTGCACCTGGCCGAGAAGGCATTCAAACGCAAGGTCAGCGGCGCCGGTGAACGCCCGCGCTTCAGCGGCAAGCTGCCCTTCCCGCTGGTGCATGTGGACACCGGCCACAACTTCCCCGAGGTGATCCAGTTCCGCGATGAACGCGTCCAGGAAATGGGCGAGCGCCTGATCGTCGGCCACCTGGAAGACAGCATCAAGAAGGGCACCATCCGCCTGGCGCACCCGCTCGAATCACGCAACGGCCATCAGACGGTGACGCTGCTGGAAACCATCGAGGACAACCGCTTCGACTGCATGATCGGCGGTGCCCGCCGCGATGAAGAAAAGGCCCGCGCCAAGGAACGCATCTTCAGCCACCGCGACAGCTTCGGCCAGTGGCAGCCGAAGGAGCAGCGGCCCGAGTTGTGGAGCCTGTTCAACACCCGCATCAAGCCGGGCGAACACTTCCGCGCCTTTCCGATCAGCAACTGGACCGAACTCGACGTGTGGCTGTACATCGCCCGCGAGAACATCCCGCTGCCGGGCATCTACTACACGCACAAGCGCGAGATCTACCGCCGCAAGGGCCTGCTGGTGCCGGTGACCGACGTGACACCGCCCGACGCCAGCGACCTGGTCGAGACAGTCGACGTGCGCTTCCGCACCGTCGGCGACATGACCTGCACCTGCCCGGTGGAGAGCAACGCCGCCAGCACTGCCGACATCGTGGCCGAGACGCTGCAGGTCACCGTGAGCGAACGCGGTGCCACCCGCATGGACGACCGCACGTCCGAAGCCTCGATGGAACGCCGCAAGAAAGAGGGTTACTTCTGATGACCGCCCAACACCTCGACGCCAACGAAGAGCTGGCCCACAAGGCGCTGCGCTTTCTCACCGCCGGCAGCGTGGACGATGGCAAGAGCACGCTGATTGGCCGGCTGCTGTTCGACAGCCGCGGCATCCTGGCCGACAAGCTGGATGCGCTGGAAAAGCGCGCCGCTGGCGCGCCCATTGACCTGTCGCTGCTGACCGACGGGCTGGAAGCCGAGCGCGAACAGGGCATCACCATCGACGTGGCCTACCAGTACTTCGCCACCAAGAAGCGCAAGTTCATCATTGCCGATGCGCCCGGCCATGAGCAGTACACCCGCAACCATGGACACCGCCGCCGCCGGCAGCGATGCGGCGGTGGTGCTGGTGGACATCACCAAGCTCGACGTGACCGCCGCCGACGTGCCGCTGCTGCCGCAGACGCGCCGCCACAGCCTGCTGGCCAAGCTGCTGCGGGTGCCCAACATCGTGTTCGCCATCAACAAGCTCGACGCGATCGACGCGACGGCAGAAGCCGCGTTCCGCAATGTGAGCAAGGCGCTGAACAAGTTCGCCACCGAAGCCGGCATCACCGTGCGCGGCATCGTGCCGGTGTCGGCACTGCGCGGCGACAACGTCGCCACGCCCTCGGCCAACTGGCCCTGGTACAGCGGCCCGACGCTGCTGCAACTGTTGGAGACGCTGCCCGTCACCGACGAGACCCACGACGGCAGCCTGCTGCTGCCGGTGCAGTACGTCGCCCGCGACGAGGGCCAAGGCACGGGCCATCAGCACCGCGTGATGTGGGGTCGCATTGCCCACGGCAGCGTCAAGGCTGGCGACGCGGTGCAAATCTTCCCCAGCGGCGAGACCGCCGTGGTCGCCGCCGTGCGCCATGCCGGCAGCGAGGTGGACGGCTGCACCGCCGGCCAGTCCGCCGGGCTGGTGCTCGACCGCCAGGTGGACGTGTCGCGCGGCGACTGGATCTTCACCCCCGGCAGCACCGCCACCCAGCAGGAATTCAAGGCCACGCTGGCCTGGCTGGACACCGAGCCCGCCGTGATCGGCCGCAAATACTGGGTGCGCCACGGCAGCCGCTGGGTGCAGGCCCGCATCACCAGCATCGACCACCGGCTCGACATCCACACGCTCGAAGAAGTGGACGCGCACGAGCTGGCCGTCAACGAAATCGGCCGCGTGCAGATCACCACGCAGCAAGCCCTGCCGGTGGAAGCCTACGAGGCCAACCGCATGGGCGGTGCGCTGATCGTGGTGGACCCGACCACCAACCGCACCAGCGGCGCGCTGCTGGTGGCCTGACACGACCACCGGCATGGGACGCGTCGTCTTCATCGGTGCCGGGCCGGGTGCGGCCGACCTGATCACCGTGCGCGGCGCGGCGCGGCTGCGCGAGGCCGAGGTGGTGCTGTTCGACGCCCTCACCGACCCGGCGCTGCGCGACCTGGCGCCCCAGGCCGAGTGGGTCAACGTGGGCAAGCGCGGCTTCGACCACGCGGTGAGCCAGTCGCACATCAATGGACTGCTGCTGCAGCATGCGCGGGCGCATGGCGTGGTGGTGCGGCTCAAGGGTGGCGACCCCAGCCTGTTCGGCCGGCTTGAAGAAGAACTGCAGACGCTGCAGGCCGCCGGCATTGCCACCGAGGTGGTACCGGGCGTCACCTCCGCGCTGGCCGCCGCCGCGGCGCTGCAGCGCCCGCTGACGCGGCGCGGCCTGGGCCGCAGCGTGAGCTTCGCGACCGCGATGACGCGCACGCTCGATGTGCATGCCTGCCGCAGCGCCGACACCGAGGTGTTCTACATGGCCAGCCGCCAGCTTGGCCCGCTGAGCCGGCAGTTGCAGGACGCCGGTTGGGACGCCGCGACACCAGTGCTGGTGATCTCGCGCGCCGGCTGGTCCGACCAACTGGCCAGCGACCACACCGTGGCCACACTGGCCGAGGCCGGTGCACTGCACGGCGGCCGGCCCAGCGTGGTGACAGTGGGCATTGGTGCCACGGCCGTGGGCTCGGCCGCGCAGAACCGCCCTGACCCGCCGGAGCCCGACCATGTTTCATCGAAGACAGCCATGGCGGCCAGTAAACCCTGACGCCTTAAAATCCACCGATTTTTGTCCGGCCTGCGTCCCAATCAGCCGCCGCAGCCTGTTAAACCATACAAGGCCAGAAAGAGCGAAATGACCCACGTCGTCACCGAATCGTGCATCCGCTGCAAGTACACCGATTGTGTGGATGTGTGCCCCGTCGACTGCTTCCGGGAAGGCCCCAACTTCCTGGTCATCGACCCGG
>JBDTQF010000285.1:0-4915 GCA_039932275.1 Burkholderiales bacterium | reverse complement strand
AGTCAACGGCCGGCTGGCGGCGGCCTGAGCGCCGCAGACTGCGACTGCTAGCGTGCGCCGCGGCGCAGGCCGAATCCGGTGGCCCACAGCGCCAGCGCCGCCGCCAGCGCCATCGCGGCATAGGTGCCCATGCGGCCATCGCGGCCCCACAGCATCAGGCCGATCCCCAGCGCCAGCGCGCTGGCGCCGCTGGCCCACAGCGCCAGCCGCGACCAGCGCGCGCCCCTCAGCTCGCGCCGCCACAACAGCTTGGCCAGCGCGGCCGCGATGGCGCCGAGCCCCATCGCCGGCAGCAGGAAGTTGAACAGGTGCAGCAGTGCGTCGAGAAAACCCATGACCAAACTCAATCTTCGTTGACACCCAGGCCGGTGCGCTGCCCCCATGCGGGCATCTGGCTGGGACGAAATCCTACAATCGCACGGGTGAGCGTCTTCACCCTGAGCCTGAACCACCACTCCGCGCCGGTCGATCTGCGTGGCCGCTTTGCGTTCTCGCTCGAACAGCTCTCACCGGCCCTGCGGGCTTTTCGCGAAAGTCTGGTGGGTGCACCGGGGCTGTCGGCCGCGGCGCCCGAAGCCGCCCTGCTGTCCACCTGCAACCGCACCGAACTGTACGTCGCTGCCGATTCGCCGCGGGTGCAATCGCTGGTGCGCCCGGCCGTCGATTGGCTGGCTCAGCAAGGCCAGGTGAGCGCCGAAGCCCTGATGCACCACACCCAGGTGCTGCAGAGCCACGATGCTGCGCGGCATGCCTTCCGGGTGGCCGCCGGGCTCGATTCGATGGTGCTGGGCGAGCCGCAGATCCTCGGCCAGATGAAGCAAGCCGTGCGCGAGGCCGATGCCGCCGGCACGCTGGGCACTACGCTGCACCAGCTGTTCCAGCGCTCGTTTTCGGTGGCCAAGGAGGTGCGCACCGCCACCGAGATCGGCGCCCACTCCATCAGCATGGCCGCGGCCGCGGTGGGGCTGGCCGGGCAGTTGTTCGAAGACCTGAGCAAGACGCGCGTGCTGTTCGTCGGCGCCGGCGAGATGATCGAACTGGTGGCCACGCACTTCGCCGCGCGCGCGCCGCGCCACATTGCCATTGCCAACCGCACGCTGGAGCGCGGCGAAAAGCTGGCCACCCGCTTCGGCGCCGAGGCCATGCGGCTGGCCGATCTGCCGCAGCGGCTGCACGAGTTTGACGCGGTGGTGTCTTGTACTGCCAGCACACTGCCGCTGATCGGTCTGGGCGCGGTGGAGCGGGCACTGAAGGCGCGCCGGCGCCGGCCGATCTTCATGGTCGACCTGGCGGTGCCGCGCGACATCGAACCCGAAGTGGCGCAACTCGAAGACGTGTACCTCTACACCGTCGACGACCTGGCCTCGCTGGTGCAGAGCGCCGGTGAAAAGCGCCAGGCCGCAGTGGCCCAGGCCGAGGCCATCATCGACAGCGGGGTGCAGAACTTCGTGCACTGGATGGCGCAGCGCGCCACCGTGCCGCTGATCCAGGCCATCCACAGCCAGGCCAGCGCCTGGCGCGAAGCCGAGATCGGCCGGGCCAAGAAACTGCTGGCGCGCGGCGCCCCGGTGGACGAGGTGCTGGAAGCGTTGTCGCGCGGCCTGACGCAGAAGATGCTGCATGGCGCGCTGGTCGAACTGCACAACGCCGACGGGCAGCAGCGCGCGCAGATGGCCGACACCGTCTCGCGCCTGTTCCTGCGCGGCGAAGGCGGCTCCGCGCTCTAGCGGCGATCTGCTGCGCCGCCCGGCCTACCCACGCGCGGGGACCGGTCCTCCACCACCGCTTCTGTCCTACCCACCCGATGAGCCCCTTCCTGCGCCAGCAGCTCGACCGCCAGAGCATTCGCCTGGCCGAGATCGACGCCGCCCTGGCCGACCCGCGCGCGGCGACCGATCTGAACCGCCTGCGCAGCCTCAACCGCGAACACGCCCGCGTCGGCGGTCTGGCCGAGCGCTGGCAGCGCTTCACCCAGCGCGAGCGCGACTTGGCTGACGCGCAGGCGATGCAGTCCGACCCCGACATGGCCGAGCTGGCCGCCGATGAAATCACTGCTGCAGCGCAGGACCTGGTGCGCCTGGAAGCCGAGTTGCAGGCCGCCGTGTTGCCACGAGACCCGGACGACGACCGCAGCGCCTTCCTGGAAATCCGCGCCGGCACCGGTGGCGATGAATCGGCCCTGTTCGCCGGCGACCTGCTGCGCATGTACCTGCGCCATGCCGAACGCCAGGGCTGGAAGACAGAAGTCATGTCGGCCAGCGAATCCGACCTCGGCGGCTACAAGGAAGTGGTGCTGCGCATCGCCGGTGAATCGGTCTATGAAGCGCTGAAGTACGAGTCCGGTGGCCACCGCGTGCAGCGCGTACCCGCCACCGAAGCGCAGGGCCGCATCCACACCAGCGCCTGCACCGTGGCCGTGCTGCCGGAGCCCGACGAGGCCGAGGAGGTGCAGATCAACCCGGCCGACCTGCGCATCGACACCTACCGCGCCAGCGGTGCCGGCGGCCAGCACATCAACAAGACCGACTCGGCCGTGCGCGTCACCCACCTGCCCACCGGCCTGGTGGCCGAATGCCAGGACGACCGCTCCCAGCACCGCAACAAGGCCAAGGCCCTGGCCGTGCTGGCCGCCCGGCTGCGCGACAAGGAACGGCAGGAGCGCCAGGCCAAGGAGGCCGCCGCGCGCAAAGGGCTGATCGGCAGCGGCGATCGCTCCGACCGCATCCGCACATACAACTTCCCGCAGGGCCGCCTCACCGACCACCGCATCAACCTGACGCTGTACAAGCTGGGCGCGGTGATGGAAGGTGACCTCGACGAGATCGTCGCCGCCCTGGCCGCCGCCCGCGCCGCCGAGCTGCTGGCCGAGCTGGAAGCGCAGGGATGACCTGGCCCAGCGTGGGTCACTGCCTGGCCCAGGCACAAGCCCGCGGCCTGCCGCGGCTGGAAGCGCGCTGGCTGCTGGCGCAAGCCCTGGCGCGGGAACCCACCTGGCTGCTCACGCACGACGAGCACCCGCTGACGGCGGTAGAAACCCGACGCTGGTCCGACTGGCTGGCCCGGCGCCTGGACGGCGTGCCGCTGGCCTACCTGAGTGGCCGGCATGAATTCCACGGTCTGGTGCTGTCGATCACGCCCGACGTGCTCGACCCCCGGCCGGACACCGAAACCCTGGTCGATTGGGCGCTCGAACATCTGGCCGCCCAGCCGCCCGGGGCGCGCGTGCTCGACCTCGGCACCGGCAGCGGCGCCATCGCCCTGGCCCTCAAGCACCGCCGGCCCGATGCGCAGGTCAGCGCGGTTGATCTGAGCCCGGCGGCGCTGGCGGTGGCGCGCGGCAACGGTGAGCGGCTGAACCTGCCGGTGCGCTGGCTGCTGGGCCGTTGGTTCGAACCTGTTGCCGATGAGCGCTTTGACCTGATCGTCAGCAATCCGCCCTACATCCGCGACGACGATCCGCATCTGCCGGCGCTGCACCATGAACCCCGCCTCGCGCTGACGGCCGGCAGCGACGGGCTGGACGCGCTGCGCGACATCGTGCGGCATGCCGGCACGCACCTCACACGCGGCGCGCCGCTCCTGCTCGAGCACGGCCACGAGCAAGGTGCCAACGTGGCGGCATTGCTGCAGGCCCAACGCTACCAAGGCGTCGCGCAGCGCCGTGATCTCCCTGGGCACGTGCGCTGTACCGGTGGCCATTGGCCCGGCTGAGGGCTTCCATGGCCGCTTTCAGCTTTGCGTGAGCGCTGGTAACGCCTCTCGACACCCCAAAAAACTCACGCCCAGCGCTGCACGGCTTTTTCAGCTGCAGCGCAATACGGCCACCCGAGGGCGGGGCTGCGGCGTAGCATCACCTCACGCTTTTCACATGGCGTTGTCCACCCGGAGTCGATATGTACCCCACGCCTCGCCTGTATTTTTCTGCCCTGCTGCTGGCCGGCATGTGTGCAACGGCGACGGCCCAGTCGTTCGACAAAACCCAGCCCGGCCTGCGGGTGCGTGACAGCGCCCTGCTGAGCGCGGGCACGGCGTTGGTGGATTTCGCCCTGCCCCGGCCGGCCTTCCTCGGCCATGCCGCGCTGGGCCACGACATGCCGGACAGCAGCACCAGCACGCTGGCGCGCCTGCTGCCTTCCTGGCGCCTGCTCAACGGCGAGGCCTGGGCCAGCAGCGGCGGCCTGCGTGCCAGCGGCGGCATGGTGGGTGTGTCGCGCTGGACGGCGTTTCAGTCGCGGGGTCTGCTCGACGCCGGCCCGATCGATCTGTCGATGACGCTGCCGCGCCGCGCCTGGGCCAGCCAGATGATGACCTCGGTGCCTTATGTTGGCGTCGGCTACACGAACGCTGGCGATCTGCGCGACAGCTGGGCCAGCACCTGGCGTTTTTCGGCCGACCTGGGGGTGATGGCGCTCAGCCCGTCATCCGCAGCGCGGCTCAACCGCGTGGTCGGCGGCCAGCAGACGCTGGACGACGCTCTGCGCGACATGCGGCTGGCGCCGCTGCTGCAGGTGGGTGTGTCGTACACCTTCTGATCGGGCGCCAAACGGCCCACACGGGTATCGCGCCCGGCGCTCATGGGTCGCGGCGCTTTGGCTTATAAAGTCGGGGTTTGCTGTTCCGCCTCCCCTGACGAAAGATCCCGCCATGAATCCCGCGCATCAACGCATCGACGAGCTCGTCAAGAGCCACCCCGTAGTCCTCTTCATGAAAGGCTCGGCACAGTTTCCGATGTGCGGCTTCTCCGGCCGCGCCATCCAGATCCTCAAGGCCTGCGGCGTTGACCAGCCCACGACCGTCAACGTGCTGGAAGACGAAGCCATCCGCCAAGGCATCAAGGACTACGCCAACTGGCCAACCATTCCGCAGCTCTACGTCAACGGCGAATTCGTCGGTGGCTCGGACATCATGACCGAGA
>JBDTQF010000284.1:0-4943 GCA_039932275.1 Burkholderiales bacterium | reverse complement strand
GAAGACTGGAACCGATTGGATGTACATGGGTGAGGTCATGGTTCTTGTCCTGATGATGGCGTGGAACTGAGCGCTGACCGAAGCGGCGCGCTGGTTCGATTGTCGGGCACGGCTCACGTCATGCGACCAGAGGCGCAGCGCTTGGGGCCGTCTCCGATGTGACGAGCGCGGCCCCAGCCGAGGACGAGGCAGGTACATCGTGTTGCCCATCATCGACGCGAACGCGGCGGGGATGGGTTGCACGAGGGCCAGCGTGTCACCCAGCTTACCTATCAGTTCCTCTGGCGAATGCTCAAGAACGCGTTCGTGGCACCAAGCCCCCTCAGAGTCATGTGGTGCAGCCTTCGTTGGGGGCAACATCGTGACCTCCGACGGCCTGGCGGACCGGGCAGGACACGGCCTGCCGGCGGCTCAAATCGACCCTCAGCTGCCGTTTGAAGACCTCCAATCGTTCGCGACGGCCAAGCCTAGGCTTGATGCGCTTGCTGTCCCGGAAACAGCCGTTCGTGGCCGCGGGGAATCGGTCAGGAGCGGGTCCAACAGGTGGCGTGGGCCGCGCTGGTCAGAGCCCGAGAGGGTTGGAATCTGTCCGTTCGACACTTCCGTGAGGTCGCCCGTACATTTGGAGCGATCCGACTTGCGAAAGGTGGAACAGCAGCTGCGCCGATGCGGGCTGCAACACCTGCATCGTGCGGGCCAACGTTGCTTCACTTTCTCGGGAGGTGATCATGGACAGACAAACCGGTGACTTCGACTACGTCGATGCTGGCTCCGGCCCGGCTGTTCTGTTCCTGCCGGGTAGCTTCGGCGCCGGAACAGGCTGGAAGGCGGTCCTCGGGCATCTCGGCGAGGGCTACCGCACCGTGACCACGAGTCTGCTGGGCTACGGCTCAACAATCGACACGCGGCCGGACGGCAACACCACCATGTCGCAGCAGGTCGCCCTGATCGACCGCATCGTGGAGCGCATCGGCGTCTCGCCTCATGTCGTGGGTCACTCCTATGGCGGCCTGTCCGCCCTCGCGCATGCATTGACGGGTCGGCATCGGCCTGCGAGCCTGCTGCTCGTGGAGGCGAATCCACTGGGGTTGCTGCGCGCGTCGGGTGACCTGGACCACTACGCCATGTTCGAAACGATGACGCGTCCGTATTTCGCCGAGTTCGCGCAAGGCAACCACGAAGCAGCCCGCCACGTCATCGACTTCTATGGCGGGGCTGGCACGTTCGATTCGATGCCAACGAAGGTCCGCGATTACGTGATCAAGACGACCGCGGTGAACGTGCGCGACTGGTCGTCGGGTACACCGTTCGAGCCCAGCAGGGACGAGCTTCAGACACTGAATCTACCGACAACCTTGATTCGTGGAGGCGATACACATCCGGCGATGCGGCGGATCGCCGAACTTTTGCACGACGCCATTCCTGAATCGGAACTGGTGACGATCGACGGCGGAAGCCACTTCCTGCCCAGCACGCATCCCAAAGAGGTTGCAGCGGTCTTGCGGCGAAAGTTGGATGCACCGTCACCGCCGTAGCCAATGACAAGGTGCAGGCTCGTAGGGCCCGATCCTCTTGCCGCGTACAGCGCTGCAGCACTGCGGTGGTAGATGCCGTCGAGAGCCACAGACCTGTGGCCACACCGCTCGGGCGTCCGGTCGTCCGACACAGCAGGCTGCGAGTCTCCCTCTCAAGGTTGTCGTGCACTGGGTTTGGGGCTCGGCCGTCTACGTGGGAGACGGAGTTGCTTGACGCTCGAGCGAACACCTGGAGCGACCGCACCTGGCGTTCGAGCCTCCGCAACGCGCCTAGATATGCCTGACCTTGTGCAGGCATCGCCGCCGCGAACCAGTCGTTCAACGAGGGCCGCCGGGAAGCAGTCGTCCGCCAACGAGTGCACCCGACCCATGAGCGACATACGACCGTGCAGTCGAGGCACCTAACAGCAGTCGTTTGAAGACGTGCTGAGCGGACAAGAGCGCTACCGACTACCGGGCCATTTCGCGCCTACGCCGGCGGACGTGGCCCCAAACCCAACCCCGGCCCGGCTGGTGTCTTCTCCAGCCGCTTTTCCAGTAGCTTCCGGTGCTCCATGTCTCGTCCCCACACGTAGACGCTGGCTTGCTCCACCATCCCTCGGTTCATCTCCCGCAAAAACGTTGGCTCAGTCTTCGAGCGGATGCGCTCGGCGGTGTTGGGCGAGGTGAAGGCAAGGAACGCCATGTCCGGCGAAATAGGAAGGTAGAGCAAGAAGTGTTCAGCGATGGCACCAAAGAGCGTCAATGGCCGGTCGCCAATCACGAGCCGAGCATCGCCCCTGGAAAGCTTGCGCGTCATCCAACGGGCCTCGTAGATTTTCTTGTTCAAGAACGAGGTTTGGATGAGGTTGGGTAAGGCGGAGGTGCCGAAATCGCCCAGCATCTGGGCATCGTTCTTCTCGACATACTTCCTGAGCGTCGCTTCGGGCTCGCCCCCTCGAAATTCAAGGTAGTCGTCCGGGTTGGCGTCGAACTGGCTACCCAGCGCCTCAATGCCCTTCTCTCGGACGTACGAGACCGCTCCGGGCCCCCGGTACACGAGCGCTACAAGAAAGCGGGTCCACGTATAGGCCTGGTCGTCGGTAATGCCGGCGAGACCGTTTGCGAGAAGAGTTCGGTGAACCAGCGCGGCTGGCTCGTCCACGTGCTTCGTCATGAACTCTGTTTCCAGCTGCTGATTCGGCTCGGGGTCAGCTTTGCGCATGGCGTACAGGTGCCGTTCCTTTGCGACCGACTTAGCCTTGTAGCGCTTCTCCGTAACTTCCCCTCGAATCCAGCGCATGGCCGATAGCTTTTCGTCCGCCTGGCATTCCCACTCCTTCAGCAAGAACTTGGGGATGAAGTGATGCTCGCTGTGCGTTGCTCCCATGGCCAAATCGTAGCCGCTGGCTACACGAGAAAACCACTGAAGGCTGCCTCAACGAAGCGCAAAACGCCAACGTACTGCTGACGATTCACCCGCGCCGGCTGCTGAGCGCTTTGGAAGAGTAGTCCATCCAGCCGCGCTCTACGCGGGTCTTGGTCCAAGCCAGGCTCTTGGCGCGCTTGTCGTTGGCAGCTGACTCCCAAGCGGACAATGAACTACGTCTGCTTTTGGCCGACAGCCGCCGATCACCTCACCCCCACCACCCCCCGGCACCCCGGAAACTTCACACACCCCCAGAACGCCCGCCCCGCATGCTGCCCCTTCTTCGCCATGCGCACCGCCATCGCGCTGCCGCAGGTGGGGCAGGCAGGGGTCTCGGCAGGCGCGGGTGTTGCGGTGGTGGCCGTGGCGCGTGGGGCGGCGGCCTTCGCTGCAGGTTGCCCCTGCCGCGCCAGCTTCAGCATCTCGTGCAGCTGCGCGCCATCCACCAGCGTGACGTTGCGGCCTTCGGCAAAGGTGCGGGCTTCGGCGGTGAAGCGGCCGGAGGTGACGACGAAGCCGCCGGCGGTGCCGTGGGCGGCCATCACGCCGTAGAGCTGGCGCACCACGTCCACGCCCACCTTCAGCGCCTTCCATTGCTTGCACTGCACGAAGAAGATTTCGTGGTGCTTGCCCAGCACCAGGTCCACACCGCCGTCGGCACCGCCACTGCTGCTGTGTTCTTCCACGCGGTAGCCCTGTTGCCGGAAGGCTTCACCCACGAGTTGTTCAAACGCCTGCCAGGTCATGCCGTTCAGCACCTCGGGGGTGGGCGACGCGGTGACCTGCTCGGCCAGGGCCTGGCGCTGGCGGCGGCGCAGGAAGGAGGCGCCGCCGCCCATCAGGCACAGCAGCGGCACCACGTACTGGCCGGCGGTGGCCAGGCCGATGAACACGCTGTGCCACATCAAGGCTTGGACCTGCACCTGCTCGGCGCCGGTGGCGGGGGGCAACGGCGTCGGCACGGCCAGCCGGTGCAGCAGCGGGTAGCTCAGGCCCGCCAGCAACACCCCGGCCCACCAGGGCAGCAGCGCCACGATGTGGATGAACCCCTGTAAGGTGCTGGGGTTGCCCTTGCGTTGCCTGAGTGACCTGGCCATGTGCGCCCTCCCGTGCCGTTGTTGGCTTGTTGTTTGCGCTGGTCACCTTCGTCCGGCTGGCTCAACCCATGAGCCACTGACGATGGCGGGCGGGCAGCGCGTGGCGAAGGTGGTGTGGATGCGGGCGCCGTCGTAAGCGCGCCGGGCAGTGCGGTGGGCGGCCGGGCCGGGCCCTGGCGGTATTTCAAGGGCAGGTTCGCGACGTGGATCACGCGCGGGGCCGCGCCGCGATGCCGTGTACCGGTGCAGGCGGGCGCGTGGCGGGTGCGTGGCGGACAGGTAGCCGGTGCTTCGTGGCTGCTGAGCCCTTCAGGGCCAGCGGGGTGCGTGGGTGCCCGGCGGCATCGCGGGTCGCCGCCATTGCACCGGCGTGGCGCTGAACTGGGCGGCGTGCCGCACGCTCTGCAGGCGACCGAAGCCGCTGTCGGCCGCTTCCAGGTAGGGGGCGAGCGAGGGACGCTTGGCCCCGCTGCCGTCCACCCGGCCGAGGCTGCGCAGCCAGTGGCCCACGCCGGCCAGCGACACCTGCACATGCCAGCTGCCGCCTTCACCGGCCTGGCGCAGCAGCGCGGCCTGCGCCCCGAAGGCCAGCAGGTAGCCGGCCGCGTAGTCGAGGATCTGCAGCGGCAGGGCCTTCGGTTCGGCCGCACCGAAGGCGGCGGCCTCGGCGAGGTTGAAACCCGTGGCTGCCTGCACCAGGGAATCAAAGCCGCGCCGGCCTGCCCAGGGCCCTTCGGCACCATAAGCCGAGAGGCTGACGCAGACGATGCCGGGCGCCAGGCGCGCCAGTGCCTCGGGTGCGAAGCCCCGGCCAGCGAGGGCGCCGGGCCGGTAGCCTTGCAGGAACACATGCGCCTGGCGGGCCAGGCCACGCAGCGTGTCGCGCCCGGCCGCGGTGGCCAG
>JBDTQF010000283.1:0-4946 GCA_039932275.1 Burkholderiales bacterium | reverse complement strand
AGACAATGCAGCGCCGGCCCTGGGCCTTGGCCACGCGGGCCTGTTCGACCGCCTCGCGGATGTCCTTCACGCCGCCGAGCACCGCCGAGATCTGCACGAAGTGGGCGTCGAAGGCATCGGCCATCAGCCGGGCCAGCGTGGTCTTGCCGGTGCCGGGCGGGCCCCACAGGATCATCGAATGCGGCCGGCCGGATTCGAACGCCGCCCGCAGCGGTTTGCCGGGCCCGAGCAGGTCGGGCTGGCCGATCACCTCGTCGAGTGTGCGGGGGCGCAGGTGCTCAGCCAACGGCACGTCGGCCGGTGCATCGTCGGCCACAGCCGGCTTGGCGCCACGCGCCGGAGGCGGCGGCTGATCGTCGAACAGATCGGCCATGCCGGGCAGGCTACTGCTGAAGCACGTCGGCGCCGGCCGGCGCCTGGAAGCGGAAGCGCTGCGTTGTCAGCGCGGGGTTCAGCTCCAGCTTGATGAAGTCGAGCCGCGAACGCTGGCCGAAGCCGTCGAGGATCTCCAACGCCGCCAGCTCGTTGCCGCGAAAGCCCACGCGCAGCGACTTGATGCCACCGGACTGGGCGCCCTCCTTCGCTTTCGGCGTGGCCAGCACCCATTGCAGGCCGTCCTGGTCGGGCTGCGCCTGCAGCGTGAAGTCGCGCTCGATCGAGGTGCCGGCGAGCACCGCGGCCGGCGTGGTGCCCAGCGCCTGGTCAAAGCCGCGCACGGTGACCTGGTTGAGATCGGGGTCGTACAGCCAGACCTTCTGGCCGTCGGCCACGATCTGCTGCTCGTAGGGCTTGAGGTAGTCGAAGCGGAAGCGGTTGGGCCGCAGGAACTCGAAGCGGCCCGACGAGTTCTTCTTGCGGGCACCATCGGGCGAAGTGACCACCTGGTTGAACTCGGCCCGGGCCGACTGCACCTTCTGGGTGAAGGCCTTCAGCGCCTCGACAGCATCGGCTCGCGCCAGCAGCGGCAAGCCTGCCAGCACAGCGAGGCAAAGCAGCCGACAGGCTCGCAAGGGGTGCGTCATTCGTCGTTGTTGCGGTTGGGTGCGAGGATCTCGCGATTGCCGTTGGTGGCCATGTTGGATACGAGCCCGGATTTCTCCATTTGTTCCAGCAGGCGTGCCGCGCGGTTGTAGCCGATGCGCAAATGCCGCTGCACCAGCGAGATGGATGCGCGGCGGTGCTGCAGCACCACCGCCACGGCCTGGTCGTACATCGGGTCGGCCTCGGCATCGCCACCACCGCCTTCGGCATTGGTGTCGTTGGCGTCACCGTCCAGCGTGCCGCCTTCGAGAATGCCCTCGATGTAGTTGGGCTCGCCCTGGCTCTTCAGATAGTCCACCACGCGGTGCACTTCTTCGTCGCTGACGAAGGCGCCGTGCACCCGCGTCGGCAACCCGGTACCGGGCGAGAGATACAGCATGTCGCCCTGACCCAGCAGCGCCTCGGCGCCCATCTGGTCGAGGATGGTGCGACTGTCGATCTTGCTGCTGACCTGGAACGAGATGCGCGTCGGGATGTTGGCCTTGATCAGACCGGTGATCACGTCCACGCTGGGCCGCTGCGTGGCCAGGATGAGGTGGATGCCGGCGGCGCGGGCCTTCTGCGCCAGCCGGGCAATCAGCTCCTCGACCTTCTTGCCCACCACCATCATCATGTCGGCGAGTTCGTCGATCACCACGACGATCTGCGGCAGGCGGTCCAGCGGCTCGGGCGCCTCTGGTGTCAGGCTGAACGGGTTGGGAATGCTCTGCTCGCGCTCGGCCGCCTCGGCGATCTTCTTGTTGTAGCCGGCCAGGTTGCGCACACCCATCTTGCTGAGCAGCTTGTAGCGGCGCTCCATTTCGGCCACACACCAGTTGAGCGCGTTGGCCGCATGCTTCATGTCCGTCACCACTGGGCACAGCAGGTGCGGGATGCCCTCGTAGACGCTCATCTCCAGCATCTTCGGATCGATCAAGATGATGCGCACATCGCGCGCCTCGGCCTTGTACAGCAGCGACAGGATCATCGCGTTGATGCCCACCGACTTGCCCGATCCGGTGGTCCCGGCCACCAGCAAATGCGGCATCTTGGCGAGATCGGCCACGGCGGGCGAGCCAACGATGTCCTTGCCCAGCGCCATGGTCAGCAGCGACGATGAGTCGTTGTAGATCTGCGAACCCAGGATCTCGGACAGGCGAATGATGTGCCGCTTCACATTGGGCAACTCCAGCGCCATGCAGTTCTTGCCCGGGATGGTTTCGACCACGCGGATCGACACTAGGCTGAGCGAACGCGCCAGGTCCTTGGCCAGGTTGACCACCTGCGAGCCCTTCACGCCGGTGGCCGGCTCGATCTCGTAGCGGGTGATCACCGGGCCGGGCTGGGCGGCGATGACATGCACCTCGACGCCGAAGTCGCGCAGCTTCTTCTCGATCAGCCGCGAGGTCATTTCCAGCGATTCGGGCGTCACCGATTCGAGCTTGCCGGGCGGGGCATCGAGCAGATCGACCTGCGGCAGCTTGGCATCGCTGGCATCGACGAACAGCGTACCCTGGCGTTCCTTGGCCACCCGCTCGGAGCGCGGCACCACGGTGGGCGCCGGCTCGATCACCAGCGGCGGCAAGTCATCGACCGCCTGCCGCTCGACCTCGACCACCTGCTCGCGTTCACGCTGGGCTTTCACACCGATGCGCTGGTCCTCGGCCCGCTCGATGCGGCCCAGCCGGCGGGCCCGCAGCCCCTCCAGCCCAGCGCCGATGCGCTCGGCCAGCTCGACCCACGAAAACCGGAACGCCCAGGCCAGCCCCATGACGAGCACCACGATCCACACCAGCCCGCTGCCCATGAAGCCCAGCGCACGCATCGACCAGGGGCCCAGCAGCGCACCCACCACGCCACCGGCATGAGCACCAGCCAGGCCGGGCTCGAAGCGGTACAGGCGGGTCCACTCCAGCGTACAGCTGGCCGCCAGCAGCAGCGCCAGGCCCAGCCACATCAGCACGCGTGGCCGAGCATGCACGCGGGAGGTGGCGGCGCTGGGCAGGTCGGCCCGAAGCCACTGCGCCAGCGCCGACAGCCAACGCCGCAGCGTGAACAGCACCGCCCACCAGACCGAGTAGCCGAACAGAACATACGACGCATCGGACAGCCATGCCCCCAGCACACCGACGCGGTTGCTCACGGCGGCCCCGGTGCCCGAGGTGGAGAACGCGGTGTCGCCCGCGTCATGACTGACCATGGCCACCAGCCACAGCAGCCAGCACAGACCGCCGATGACGACAGCGAGCTGCAGCCGCATGCCAGCGGTTGTTGCGGGCGGCGCCACCGATGCGGCGGCGGTGCGGCGCACCTTGCGGGACGAGGAAGGGGCGGAGGACGCGTCGGCTGGGCCGTTGAGCGGCCCGCCGCCCGAGCGCAAGGAACCAAGCGGATAGGTCATGCGCAGAATTGTCGGCGATCAGGGTGCGGCATGGCCCGTGCCGGCACGCCGATACAGCCGCTTACTGGGTCGTCAGCCGCTCGGTCAGCACCACCCAGCCGTTGTCCTGGGTTTCGATCAGGCCACGCTCTTCCAGGTCCTTCATCACCCGGCTGACCATCTCGCGCGAGGCGCCGACCACCTTGGCCAGATCCTGCCGAGACACCTTCTGGCGGATGAGGCGTTGACCTGCCTCGTCCTGCGCCATGTCGAGCAGCGCGCGGGCCACGCGGCCGTAGACATCGAGCAGCGCCAGCGACTCGATCTGCCGATCGGCGTTGCGCAAGCGGCCGACCAGCCCGCGCAGGATGGCGTACGACAAGCTTGAGTTCTCGGGCAGGCAGGCCGCGAATTCGCCCCGGCCGAGCACCAGCACGTCGGTCTGCACCTCAGCGCGCACGGTGGCGGAATGCGGCTCGTTGTCGATCAGACTCATTTCACCCAGGTAGTCGCCCGGCTCCAGCACGGCCAGGATCACCTCGCGGCCACGCGAATCGGAAGTGATGACACGCGCCCGGCCTGACAGCAGGATGAACAGCGCATCGGACTTGCGGCCCTGCTCGACGATGATCTCGCCGCGGCGAAAACGGCGCTTGACGACGCCGTCAGCGATCACCTGTGCCTGGTCGATGGTCAGCATCGAAAACAACGGCACACGGCGGATCAGGTCCAAGTTCGAAAGCATGGCCATCAATGCACTCCTGTATCTGTTTCTATCGTTGGTATAGACGCATTTGCCTGGCGCGCGGTCATGGCCGTTCCTACAATTTCACGGCTGTAACCACGGGTACTATCCCGGACACGATCCCGAAACGGACGAACCTGACACGCCAATCCCAGCGGCAATATTTGCGCTTTTCGGACTCTAACCGATACAACGGGTGGGTTTACTCCACGATAGCCCGAGATATCGAAGCAAGCGCGCGCAACTTTTGAACCCAACCCATGAGCACACCCCAAACCCACGCACAGGTCTTGATCCTCGGGTCCGGCCCGGCCGGCTACACAGCCGCCGTCTATGCCGCCCGCGCCAACCTGAAACCCGTGCTGATCACCGGCATGGCCCAGGGCGGCCAGCTGATGACCACCACGGACGTCGACAACTGGCCGGCCGACGTCGCCGGCGTGCAGGGACCGGCGCTGATGCAACGCTTCCAGGAACATGCCGAGCGCTTCCAGACGCAACTGGTGTACGACCACATCAACCAGGTCGACCTGTCGCAGCGGCCCTTCCGCCTGGCCGGCGACAACGGTACCTACACCTGCGACGCGCTGATCATCGCCACCGGCGCCTCGGCCAAGTACATCGGCCTGCCGTCAGAAGAATCGTTCATGGGCCGCGGTGTCAGCGGCTGCGCCACCTGCGACGGATTCTTCTATCGGGACGACGTGGTGTGCGTGGTTGGCGGCGGCAATACCGCGGTCGAAGAAGCGCTGTACCTGTCGAACATCGCCAGCAAGGTGCACCTGGTGCACCGGCGCGACA
>JBDTQF010000282.1:0-5011 GCA_039932275.1 Burkholderiales bacterium | reverse complement strand
ACGTTGTAGTGCGACATGTGGTCGCCCACGCCGTAGGTGCACCAGCCCAGCGCCAGCTCGCTCAGGTCACCGGTGCCGACGACGATGCCGTTGTGCAGATTGGCCAGGCGGAACAGGTGGCTGGTGCGTTCACCCGCCTGCACGTTCTCGAAGGTGATGTCGTACACCGGCGTGTCAGCGTGGTGCGGATGGCCGATGTCCTGCAGCATCTGCAAGCAGCTGGGCCGGATGTCGATGGTCTGCGCGCTGCAGCCCACCGCCTGCATCAGCCGCAGCGCCTGGTCCAGCGTGCGCTCGCTGGTGGCAAAGCCCGGCATGGTGATGCCGACGATGTCGGTGCGCGGCAGGCCCAGCCGGTCCATCGCCTTGGCGCACACCAGCAGTGCGTGGGTGGAATCAAGCCCGCCCGAGACGCCGATCACGAGCTTCTTGATGCCGCTGGCACGCAACCGCTGCGTCAGCGCCTGCACCTGGATGTTGTAGACCTCCTCGCAGCGCTCGTCGCGCCGCGCCGCATCGGCCGGCACGTAGGGAAAGCGCTCCACGCGCCGGCGCAGCGGCAGCGGCTCGGCGGGCACATCGAGCGCGAAGCGCACGCGCCGAAAGCGCGCCACCTCGTCGCGGTGCCGCGCCACCGACTGGCCGAAGCTGGTCTGGCGCATGCGCTCGCGCGCCAGGCGTTCCAGGTCGACATCGGCGCTGATGAGGTGCGAGTCTTCGGCAAACCGTTCCGACTCGGCCAGCATCTCGCCGTTGTCGCTGATCAGCGCCTGGCCGTCCCAGGCCAGGTCGGTGGTCGATTCACCCGCGCCGGCCGATGAATACAGGTAGGCCGCCAGGCAGCGGGCCGCCTGGCTCGCCACCAGCTGGTGGCGGTAGCCGGCCTTGCCCAGCGTGATGTTCGAGGCCGACAGGTTGACCAGCACCGTGGCGCCGGCCAGCGCGCCGAAGGTGGACGGCGGCACCGGCACCCAGACGTCTTCGCAGAGCTCGATGTGCAGGCACAGGTTGGGCACGCCCTCGGCCTCGAACAGCAGGTCGGCGCCGAACGGCACACGCTGGCCGCACAGGTCGATCTCGCTCAGCGTGGCCTCGTGTGCCGGCAGGAACTGGCGCGCCTCATAGAACTCGCCGTAGTTCGGCAGGTAGCTCTTGGGCACCACGCCCAGCAGCCGGCCGCGGTGCACCACCGCCGCGCAGTTGAACAGCCCCGGCCCCACCTGCAGCGGCAGCCCGACGATGGCCACGGTGTCGACGCTCGCGCTGGCGGTGACGATGCGGCCCAGCGCCGCCAGGCAGCCGTCAAGCAATGCGCGCTGATGGAACAGGTCGTCGCAGGTGTAGGCCGACAGGCCCAGCTCGGGAAACGCCACCACGCAGGCGCCGCGCTGCGCCGCCGCGTTCAGCAGCGCCACGGTCTGCTCGGCGTTGTAGGCCGGGTCGGCCACCCGGCAGCGCGGCACGGCCACGGCCACGCGGGCAAAGCCGTGGCGGTACAGGTTGTCGAAGGCGGTGGGGGGGTTCAAGGGGGCTTCCTCGCTCAATTCGACTGTCGCGTCCAGGCCCAGCGGTCCTCGGTTGGCGACGATCGGCGCATTGTTGCAGCGAGTCGCCGTGCGCGCTCCAGGCGCCTCAAGGCATCAACACCGCCGCGCCGCCGAAGCGGCCGTGGCGCAGGTCGTCGAGCGCGCGGTTGGCCTCGGTCAGCGGGTACGGCGTGGTGGCAGGTTCTCAGTCGCGCGTGCCGGGCACGGGCTGCGGCGCTGCGGCGCCCTCGCGCCGATGGCGCAGCAGTTCGCGCAGGCTGTGCACCAGCGTCAATGCCAGCGGCGCGGCGCGCATGACGCGGCCCACCAGGTGCACCCCCCGGGCCAGGCCGCGCCGGCTACCGCGCCGGGCCATCAGCAGCGGCAGCACCAGCGCACTCACGCCGACGACGCGGCGCGCCACACCGAGCCAGTGCAGGGCCTGGTCAACGCGCCCGCCGATGTCGCGGTCGAGCGCACGCACTTCGATGTCGAGCACGCTGCGCAGCGCTGCGCAGCGTGCCACCAGCGCGGCACGGCGGCGCGCCAGCGCCTGGGCGGCGACACGCGGCGTGGGAGACCCGCGGGTCTTGGGCATGACCCGGCTCATTCGCCCGCCGCGAAGCGTTCGCGGTCCCGCGCCAGCTCCGCCACGCTGGCGGCAAACGGGCCGCCCGGCCGGGCCAGGCGGGAACGGGCCTGACGCACAAGCGCCCAGCCGGCCCCGGCCAGCAGCAGCGTGGCCACGCCCAGCACCCACAGGCGGTACTCCGGCGCGCTGGCCAGCACGATGAAAGTCACCGCGCAGCCCAGGCCCAGCAACATCAGCACCAGCGCCGTGGCACCCAGCACCAGCGCGTCGAAAACCGCCAGCGTGCCTTCCTTCAGTTCGGTGTTGAGCAGCTCGAGGCGAGTCTGCAGCAACTCCATCAGCGTGTCGCCCAGGCGGCGCATTGAGGCGCGCAGGTCATTCATGCGCCGCTCCTTCAGTGCCCGGCAGCTTGGCCGCTGTGGACAACCCGGGGGACAAGCCGGTGGATGTCCTGGGGGCGCGCGGTGCGCAAGCGGTGGACAGCATCACCGGCACGGCTTCAACGCCGGCCCAGCAGCACACCCACCAGCAGGCCCAGCGCGGCGGCCGCGCCGATGGACGACCACGGGTTCTCGTGCACGTAGCCGTCGGCAGCCTGGGCGGCAGCGCGGGCCCGCTCCACTGCAGCCTGCTGCAGCGAGCTGAGGTTGGCCTGCGCCTCTTCCAGGCTGGCCTGCATGCGCCGGCGCATGCCCTTGGTGCTCTCGTCGGTGGCGTCGGCGGTACTGTGCAGCAGGGCTTGCGCGTCGGAGACGACCCGCTTGAGGTCGGTCATCAGGCGGGTGGTGTGGATGGTGGTGTCGCTCATGGCAGGCTCCTTCGATGGGGACAATGGGATCAGCTTACGCGCAGATGCAGGCGGTCAATGACGACCCACCATCCGCACCCATGCGGCGTGGGTGTTTTGGCAGCCCCACCGGCGCTTGAGACAACCCTGGCAGGCGATGTGCCTGCCCCGGCCGCTGGCTGGCCGTCTGGGCCGCTGGTGAAACCCCAGCCCGCTGCGGGCCGTGCCGGCTTGACCGGCCGGCGCAGCTTCAGTATGAGCTTCCGAGGCCCGCAGGATTTGCGTTTGCGCAAGGCCTTCGGCACCCTTGCCGCCGCATGAAAAGTCTGAACGAGCCGTCAGGCAACACTGACTCCGCGGCGCAAGCGCCTACACCCTGACCGCTGCATCGCCGATGGCCAAGCCGCCGCGCCAAGCACAACCTCTGCCTCAGGTGTCACGGTGACGCCAAGGGAGGACGCGATGAACCCAGTGACACTGGACGAGGTGCTGCCGGTCCGGACATGCCACACGGTCCCGCAAGCGCCACCGGCAACCAACGCGCCTGGCCGTTGCAAAGACGCCCAACCTGGCGGCGAAGTCGGCACGCTGGGTGATCTGCTGCGGCTGATGGGTGCCAATCCCGACGACAGCACGGCCCTGCCGGTGCCGCTGCGTCGGCTGCGCAGGGGCGAATCGCTGCTGCACGAGGGGGCGCCGGCCGACGCCATCTATTTCGTGCGGGGCGGCACCTTCAAGATCTTTCGCACCAGCGAGGACGGCTACGAACATGTGCTGGGGTTCGCCTGCCGCGCCGAGGTGCTGGGGTTCGACGCCCTGTGCATGGACCGCCAGTCCACGGCGGTCGTGGCGCTGGAGGAGTCCAGCGTCTACGCCGTGCAGGTGAACGATCTCGATGCACTGGGCCGGCAGCAGCCGGCCTTCGACCATGTGCTGCATCTCGCCGCCAGCAGCGCGCTGGCACAGAGCATCGAGCAGGCCGACCTGATGGCGGCGGTGGCGGCGGAGGTGCGGCTGGCGCGCTTCCTGGTGCAGTGGTCGCAACGCATGGCGAGCCGTGGACTGTCGCCGTGGCGCTTCCACCTGCGCATGAGCCGGCGCGACATCGCCAGCCACCTGGGCGTGGCGCACGAGACCGTGAGCCGCTCCTTCAGCACATTGGTGGCCTCGGGCCTGTTGAGCGTGCAGTACCGGGACGTCCAGATTCTGGCGATGGACCGGCTGCAGCGCCTGTCGCGCAATACGCGCCGCCATGTCGACGCCGATGCGCGGGGTGGTCCGGCCCGGTCCTAGGACAAAGCGACCACGCTCGCTGCGCCGCCGAGCGACGCCTGTCTGCCGTGCCTGAGCGTCGGCGGGCCTGCGCTGCACATCACGAACGCCCGAGTTCATGGCTGCGAACCCGTTTGGCTGCGCTTGACGGTCGTCTATGTTTCCAACAAAATGGAATCATGGAAGAAAAAGCCGCCATCGCCTCCCTCGCTGCCCTGGCCCAGGGCATGCGCCTGCGCATCTTTCGCGTTCTGATCGGCGCCGCGCCTCAAGGCATGACGCCTGGTGAGCTGTCCGCCACGCTGGACGTGCCCGGCTCGACGCTGTCCTTCCACCTGAAGGAGCTGATGCACGCCGGCCTTGTGACCCAGGAGCGGGAGAGCCGCAACCTCATCTACCGCCCGTCCATCGAGCAGATGAACGACTTGCTGGCCTACCTCACCGCGCACTGCTGCCAGGGCGCAGCCTGTGAGGTCGTTTCAGCGTCTGGCTGCACCACCTGCTGACTCCGAGGAAACCCATGAGCGACAAGGTCTACAACGTTCTCTTCATCTGCACCGGCAACTCCGCCCGCTCCATCCTGGCCGAGGGGCTGATGAACCACCTCGGCGGCGGGCGGTTCAAGGCGTGGTCGGCGGGCAGCCATCCCAACGGCACCGTCAACCCCTTCGCGCTGCAGACCTTGGCCACTTGGCGCATCCCGACCGACGGGTTTCGCAGCAAAAGCTGGGACGAGTTCGCGCTGCCCGGCGCACCGGCACTCGACTTCGCGTTCACGGTCTGCGACAACGCGGCCGGCGAAGTCTGCCCCGTGTGGCCCGGTCAGCCGATGAC
>JBDTQF010000281.1:0-5038 GCA_039932275.1 Burkholderiales bacterium | reverse complement strand
AGCACCGCGTCCGCCAGGCCCTCGGCCTGTTCGCGCTGGTCCACCGCCGCCTCGTAGGCCACGCCGCGCCGGCCCAGCGCTTCGATGTCGGCCACCGTCTGCTGCGCCGCGGCGGCGTCGCGCTTGTAGTTGATCGCCACGTCGGCGCCGGCACGCGCGCACTGCAGCGCGATCGCACGGCCGATGCCGCGCCCGCCGCCGGTGATCAGCACCGTGCGACCAGCCAAAGAGATTTGCAGAGTCATGAAGGGTTCCTCGTGTCCGTCTGGTGGTGATTACACCGGGAAAACCTTCCTGGTTTCCGGCGGCGAAGGGCGATAACATTACATGAAATGTTCAACCATTAGAATCCGTAATGCCTCCAACAGCCCCCCTGGACATTGTGGTGGAAGGTGCCGTTGCGCGTGTCACGCTGAATCGGCCCGAGCAGCTCAATGCACTCAACGCCGAACTGATCGAGGCCCTCACGGTGTTCTTCACCGGACTGACCGAGCGGCAGGACGTTCGTGTCGTCGTGCTGCAGGCAGCGGGTCGTACGTTCTGCGCCGGCCTGGACCTCAAGGAAGCCGGCGGCTCGCCGGAGCCGTTGAAGGTCAGCGCCGGCCTCGACAAACAGCGCCGCGTGCGCAACATCATGCTGGCGATGCGGCGCTGCCCGCAGCCCATCGTCTGCGTGGTGCAGGGCGCGGCCAGCGGCGGCGGCTTCGCGCTGGCGCTGGCCAGCGATGTGCGCCTGGCCACGCCGGATGCACGCATGAACGCTGCCTTCATCCGCATCGGCCTGAGCGCCTGCGACGTCGGCGTGAGCTACTTCCTGCCGCGCATGGTGGGCAGCTCGGTGGCGGCCGAACTCATGCTGACCGGCCGCTTCCTCGGCGCCCAACGCGCACTCGCCCTGGGCCTGGTGAGCACGGTGGCACCGCTGGATGAACTGCAGGCCGAGGCCCAGTCGCTGGTGAACGACATGCTGAACACCTCGCCACTGGGCCTGCGCCTGACCAAGGATGTGTTGAACCTCTCGATCGACGCCGCCAGTCTGGACGCCGTGATCGCGCTGGAAGACCGCAACCAGATCCTGTGCGCCCGCACCGACGATTTCCCTGAGGGCGTGCGGGCCTTCCTGGAAAAGCGCACGCCCCGCTACAACGACCGTTGAACCAACGCGACCGCAAGAAAGGCATGCCGCCATGCAACAACCCTCCTGGATGAACGCAGAGCTCGAATCGCTGCGCGACGGCGCGCGCCGCTTCTATGAAACCGAGCTGCTGCCGCACGAAGAACGCTGGGCCCAGCAGCAGTGCGTGGACCGCGACGTCTGGTTCAAGGCCGGCGCGGCCGGCCTGCTGTGCCCCGGCATCTCCGAAGAGTACGGCGGCGGCGGCGGCAATTTCCTGCACGAGGCGGTGATCTTCAGCGAGCAGGCGCGCATGCTGTGCGGCGGGCTGGGCAATTCGCTGCACAGCGGCATCGTCGCGCACTACATCGAGAACTTCGCCAGCGAAGCGCAGAAGCGCGAATGGCTGCCGAAGATGGCCAGCGGCGAACTGGTGGGCGGCCTGGCGATGACCGAACCCGGCACGGGCTCGGACCTGCAGAGCATCCGCACCAGCGCGGTGAAGGATGGCGACGACTACGTCATCAACGGCTCCAAGACCTACATCACCAACGGCGCCACCGCCAACCTGATCTGCCTGGTGCTCAAGACCGACCCCACCAAGGGCGGCAAGGGCCTCTCCATCATCGTGGTCGAGACCGACAAGGTGGAAAAGGGCTTCCGGCGCGGCCGCATCCTGAACAAGGTGGGCATGCACTCGCAGGACACCTCCGAACTGTTCTTCGACGACATGCGCGTGCCCCGCGCCAACCTGCTCGGCGCCGAAGAAGGCCAGGGCTTCAAGCAGCTGATGAAGGAACTGGCGCGTGAACGGCTGATCACCTCGCTGTCATCGCTGGCGTGCATGCAGCGCGCCATCGAGGAGACGCTGGCCTTCACCGCGCAACGCCAGGTGTTCGGCCAGAGCCTGCTGTCGATGCAGAACACCCGCTTCAAGCTGGCGGAATGCGAAACCAAGGCGGCCCTCGCCAGCGCCTTCATCGACCAGTGCGCCGAGAAGCTGCTGGTCGGCCAGCTCGACCCCGGAACGGCCGCCATGGCCAAGTGGTGGGTCACCGACGCCTGCGGCCAGGTGGTGGACGAGTGCGTGCAGTTGCACGGCGGCGCCGGCTACATGCTGGAGTACCCGATCGCGCGGCTGTACCAGAACGTGCGCATCCACCGCATCCTGGCGGGAACCAACGAGATCATGAAGGAACTGATTGCACGCGACATGGAAAAGCGCGTGCGCTGAACCTGTCGGCGACGTTGCGCGCAGTGCACCGTCATTCGCCTCAAGACCACACCAGGAGACATCATGCACAAGACCCTTTTTCTACGCCGCCACGCCGTCGCGTTGCTGGCCGCCCTGCCGCTGATGGCAGCTGCCCAGTCCGCCTGGCCCACGCGGCCGATCAAGCTCATCGTGCCCTTTCCGGCCGGTGGACAGACCGACGCTGTGGCCCGCTACTACGCCCAGAAGGCCGAGGCCGCACTTGGCCAGTCGTTCGTGGTGGAAAACCGCCCCGGCGCCAACTCGATGATTGCCACCCAGCAGGTGGCCCGCGCCCCGGCCGACGGCTACACGCTGCTGTTCAACATGACGGCCATCGTCTCCAACCCGGTGCTGCTGCCCAATGCCGGCTACGACGCCCTGAAGGACTTCGCGCCGGTGCACCGCACCTACAGCCTGTATGCGGTGCTGGCGGTGCCCAATGACCTGCCGGTCAAGACCCTGTCCGACTTCACCGCCTATGCCAAGGCCGCCAAGCAGCCGCCGCTGTACGGGACCACCGGGCATGCGTCAAGTTCACACTACTTCGTCGCCCAGTACGCGCGCCAGGCCGGCCTCAACCTGAGTCATGTGCCCTACAAGGGCGAAGCCGCCATCCTGCCGGAACTGATGACCGGCCAGCTCCAGGCCGCCATCGTCTCCGGCGCCGCAGTGCGTCAGTTCGACGGCAAGTTTCGGGCGCTGGCCGTCACCGGCAACAAGCGGGTGCCCTCGCTGCCGCAGCTGCCCACCTTCAAGGAGCTGGGCTTCGAGGACATTGGCAACGAATCGTTTGCCGGCGTGTTCGCCCCGGCCGGCACGCCGCCGGCCGTGGTGCAGCGGCTGAACCAGGAGTTCAACCGCATCGCCCTGCTGGCCGAGACGAAAGAGCGCATGGAGCAACTGGCGGTGGAACCGTCGCCACCCAGCACACCGGCGGAGTTCCAGGCCGTGATGCGGCGCGCCCATGATGAATGGACGGCCAACCGCAAGGCGGTGGACATCCAGCCGATGTGACATTCCCCAGCCGTTGCGCCGCACTTGGCGCAACGGCTCATCGCTGACCCGCGCCACCCTCGCCGGGGCATCTCACTCAAACAGGCGACAAACGAATGATTAAAAACTGCTTGCTTGCACCGTCGCAGCACTGACGCTGCACGGCACTGCAATGGCTCAAGAGACCATCAAGATCGGTGTGATGACCGTCGATTCAGGCCCGTTCGCGGCCTTCCTGAAGTTCGTGCAGGACCCGGCCACGCTGGCCATCGAGACCCTCAACGCCCAGGGCGGCGCGCTGGGGCGCAAGTACGAAGTGCAGCAGCAGGCCTACAACGGCACCCCCGCTGCGGCCTGAAGGCAAGGCAGCCATGTCGCTGCTGGGCATCGAGTCCGGCCCATCGGTGCTGCCGGCGCCGAACCCGGAGTGCAAGCTCTGATCCGTCCGGTCAAGCAAGCAAGCAAGCAAGCAAAGCAAAGGGCTCCCGCGGGAGCCCTTTTTACTTTCAATGGGCCGGTCCGTTCAACCCGGCCTGTCGTTCAAGACGGCATCTTGCAATCCGCGCTCGGCGGTGGCGTGTTCTCCCGGCCCGAGATCACCGATTTCACCGCGACGCTGGCCGTGCCATCGGCGCCCTTGACCACCTGGATCAGCGTGATCGGCCGCACCAGTTGGTGGTCAGCCGCCCGCATCTCCACCTCGCCCAGCACGGTTTCGGCCTTGAGGCCGGCCAGGGCGATCCGCACTGCGTTCACGTCGCTGGACTTGGCCTTGTTGATGGCGGCCTGCAACATTTCGAAGCCGGCGTACATGTCGGCCTCGACATAGTTGGGGCGGCGCTTGTAGCGCTCTTCGTAGGCCTTCACGAACGCCGCCACCTTGGCGCCGGGCAGCGTGGCCGACCAGTTCTGCGTGCCCACCACACCCACCGTGCTGTCGCCTTGTGCACCCACCGTCAGCTCGTCGGCGAATCCTTGCGACACCACCGCCTTGAACTTGGCGAACAGGCCGAATTGCTGCTGCTGCTTGGCGAACGCCAGCGCGTCGCTGCCGTAGAGCGCGACGCCCAGGGCCTCGGTGGGGTCCTTGGCCAGCTGGGTGATGTAGGAGCCGAAGTCGGTGGTGCCGATCGGCGTGAAGAAACTCTTCTGCACGCTGCCACCCATGCCCCCGACGACCTCCTTGACCTCAGAGGCGAAGGCATGGCCGGCGGCGAAATCGTGCGAGATGGTGCTCCAGGTCTTTGCACCGGTCTGCCTGAGCAGGGTGTGGAAGGCATTGCCGATCAACCCCTCGGGCGCCGACACCCGGAAGTAGTTCGGCTGACAGTTCTTGCCGATCAGGTCGGTGGCAAGGGACACCGGATCGATCAGCAACGCATTCATGCCGGCCATCTTCGGGCTCAATGCCCCCGCGATGGACGACGTGAAAAAGCCGGTGAGGTACTGCGCCCCTTCCTGCTGGATCAGCCGCTGGCCGGCCGCCATGGCACTGGCCGGGGTGCCAGGGTGGTTCTGGATCACCAGCTCGAACTTCTTGCCGGCCGCCCCGCCCTGGGCATTGAGCACCTCGACCGCGAGCTTGGCCGAGTCGACCACGAACGGCAGGTTGCGCGCGAACATGCCGCTGTCGATCGGCAGCAGGCCCACCTTGATGGTGTCGGCGGCGCTGGCCG
>JBDTQF010000280.1:0-5079 GCA_039932275.1 Burkholderiales bacterium | reverse complement strand
GCGCAGCGCGTCAAGCTGGCGCTGGAGCTGAGCAAGCGCGACACCGGCCGCACGCTGTACATCCTCGACGAACCCACCACCGGCCTGCACTTCGCCGACATCGAACTGCTGCTGCGCGTGCTGCACCAGCTGCGTGACGCCGGCAACACCATCGTCGTGATCGAACACAACCTCGACGTCATCAAGACCGCCGACTGGGTGATCGACATGGGCCCCGAAGGCGGTGGCGGCGGCGGCCAGTTGGTGGTGGCCGGCACGCCGGAAGACGTGGCGGCCTGTGCGGGCAGCCATACCGGGCGGTTCCTGAAGGCGCTGCTGGCGCAGGCCTCACCGAGTTGCTGATTGGCGAGCGCCGTGGACATCACAAAGGCTGACCAATGACAGCATTCGAGATGCAGGTGATCGAGCGGTGAAGTAGCTGCTATCCAACCGTCAGGCCGAGGTGGTGGATTTTGTGGAGTTCCTCGCCGCCAAGGAAGAACGTGCCGCCGCCGCGCAGGGCTCTCCGAGGGCTTGCAGCGCCTTGATGCGCTGAACCTGCCGCCCCTCTCCGAGGACGAGGTGGCCGACGAGATCGAGGCTGCGCGCCGTGAGCGGCATGCCCGTCAGGGCAGCTGAGGAAACCACCCCGACGATCACGTGCTGGCCGCAGCCCTCGCGGGCAGCGCCGACCTCATCGCCTCTGGCGACAAGCGGCATGTCCTCTCACTCGGCAGCTATAAGGGCATCCCCATCGTCAGTCCAGCTCAGGTGCCGGGCAAGGATGTGTTCGTTGAGCTCAGGAGTTCCCCGCCCAACACACACGGCGAGGCAGACGATGAGGCGCAAGAGCTCAGCGAGCAGACCTTTGGCGGAGCACTACCGCATTGCACCTGAGGCTTGCGCGCGAATTCGCAAGAACGCTCGGGATTGGCTGTTGATTGATGAACGCACGGGCTCCTGACTCAACTCCCGCCAGCCACCCCCAACAGCGCCAGAGCCATAGCGGCGCGCAATAGCCAGGATGAAGACACGTCAACAGTAAAATGAATGCTTCACTCTCTGTCATTAGCATGCTCGAAATCTCCACCCGCGTGCTGCGCGCCATGATCGCCGTCGACGAACTGCGCCACTTCTCGCTGGCGGCCGAGCGCTGCAACGTCACGCAGTCGGCCCTGAGCCAGATGATCTCGAAGCTGGAGTACCAGGTCGACCTGCGCTTGGTGGACCGCGACCGACGCCGCGTGAGTCTCACGCCCGAGGGCGAACGCTTTGTCGCGACGGCACGCCGCGTGGTATCGGAGCTGGAGGAGATCAGCGAGGACCTGCGTGACCACGCCTCCATGCGCAAGGGGCGTTTGCTGGTATCGGCCCTGCCCTCGCTGGCGGCGCACTGGCTGCCACCGGCTATCGCGCGCTTCCAGGAAAAGTATCCCGGCATCCGTGTCAGCGTGGCAGATGCACCGCCCGACCGCGCGCTGGAACAGGTGCGCCACCGTCAGGCCGACTTCGCGCTCACTGCGCGTGGTCCCGGTATGGTGGGTTTCCAGCACCGCTTGTTGTTCGAGGACCATTTCTTGCTGGCATGCCACCACCAGCATCCACTGGCCAAGCGCAAGAAGCTGCTGCTCGCCGACATGGCTGGCCACGACTACATCCGCCTGATCCGCTCCGGCAGCATCGCGCAGCACCTGGCCGGCTTCCTCCACGCCAACGCGGTCAACGACTCGGGCCTGGAGGTCGAGCAGGTCGCCACGCTGGCCGGCCTGATCGGCAACAACCTGGGCATCAGCCTGGTGCCTAGCATGGCCGTGCCCTACTTCAATCCCAAGCTGGTGACCACCATTCCCGTGACGGATGCGAATTTCACGCGGCCCATCTACCTGGTCTGGCGTTCCGCAGGGTCGCTGGGACCGGCGGCACAGCGGTTCATCGACGAGTTGCCCATCCCCGCGTCCGGCAAGGGCAAGACCAAAGCGGCCGGCAACTCGGCGCGGCCGAAGGCCGCCATGCGCGCCCGATAGTCACCGCTGGCATCCAGCGGTCGGCGCAACGACTGGTCATGCGCAAAGGCCTGGGACAGCGGCAGGGTGGCACTGTCGTGTAATGAACAGCGTAGGGCGGCTGGCGATAGAGCCTCCAGGCGCATGCGGATCGTCGCGCAGGTCCTCCATTCCCAGCAGCGGCATGCAGGGAATGCCCACCCCGTCACAGAATGCCAACCACTCGGCGGTGGTCCGCAAGGCGGCCTCAACCTCCAGCAGCTCGTAGAGTCCGCCGATGCGTGCGGCACGCAGCGCCACGTCGCCGAAGTCGGGCTCGTCGCGCAATTCCTCGCGGCCGATGAAGCCGAAGAAGTCGTGCCAGTTGCGGTCCGAATACGGCAGGATGCAGGCCCAGCCGTCGGCCGTGCGGTAGGGCTTGCGCTGCGGCGATAGTTGACGTGGAAAGCCGATGTGCCCCAGTGGCGGCTCGAAGGCGCCGGCACCGAAGTGTTCGACCAGCATGAAATCCACGGCCGTCTCGAACATGGGCACTTCCACCTCCTGTCCGCCACCTCCGCGCAGCCGGTACATCAGCGCGCCCAGCACCGCATACGCGATCGCCTGACCCGCGATCTTGTCGCACCAGGCTGTGGGCGCGTAACGCGGCTCGCCATAGAGCTGCTGGTTCAGCACGGCGAAACCCGATCCGGCCTGGATCAGGTCGTCATAAGCCGCCTTCTCGCCGTATGGGCCGTCCTGTCCGAAGCCGCGAGCGGCACACACCACCAGCGCGGGCTTGCGCGCCTGCAGGCTAGGCCAATCCACGCCAACGCCACGCGCGGAGCGCGTGGCGCAGGTTGTGGACCAGCACGTCTGCACTGTCGATGAGCTTGTGCAGCGCAGCGCGGCCGTCGGCGTCCTTGAGGTCCAGCGCGATGCTGCGCTTGTTGCGGTGCAGGTTCAACACCGAGCCGCCCATGCCCTGGCTACGCTGCGGCCCGTAGCGCCGGAAAGAGTCGCCCTCAGGCGGCTCCACCTTGATCACGTCGGCCCCCATGTCACCCAGGATGCGCGTGCCGAAAGGCCCCATGATCACCGACGTGAGGTCGATGATGCGGATGCCATCCAGGGCGCTGGCGGGGATCAGGGTCGCCATGGGCTTCAGCCGCGGATGCGTTGGGCGATGGCCAGCGAGAGCACGACGTAGAACTCCCAGTCGGGAATGCCGGCGCGGCCGGTGCGCTCGGCATACTGCGCCAGGTAGTCACGCTCGGTCGGAATGCCCATTGCCGTCAGATCCGCCTCGCCGAAGCCACGCCCGTTGAGGTGAGGCAGGTGGTAGCCGAGGCAGTTGTAGGCCAGGTCCGCGAAGGGATGGCGGCATTGCCCAGCTGCTCCCAGTAGGCCGCGTCGTTGGGGTAGATGTGCTCGTCCATGAACTGCTGCAGTTTCTGCAGCCCGGCACGGCTCTTCTCGGAGGGTTCGAAATCCATGAGCTGTGGAAGCCTTGTTGGTCTATTCGATGGTGATGTTGCGTTCGCGGATCAGGCTGGACATCACCTTTTCCTCCGCCGCCAGCAGGTTACGGAATTTCGCCGTCTCCAGGTGGATGGCCTCGGCGCTCATGTCGCTGAAGCGCTTCTGGATGTCCGGCCGCGCGATGGCAGCAGCCAGCGCCTTGTCCAGCTTGGCCACCACGTCGGGTGGTGTGCCGGTGGGCACCCACACGCCGATCCAGGCGTCGGCCTCCATGCCGGGGATGCCGGACTCGGTAAAGGTGGGCACCTGCGGGTACCTGGTCGGCCGCTTGTCGCTGGTGATGGCCAGCATCTTGAGCTTGCCCGCGTCTACGTGCTGGAAGGAGATGCCCGGGTCGAAGACCATGTCGGCCTCCTTGGCCACCACGGCCTGCAGCGCCGGGCCCGAGCCCCTGTAGGGCACCTGCACCATCTGGATGCCGGCCTGCTTCTGGAACAGCTCGCCCAGCAGGTGCGGTTGCGAGCCAGGGCCGGCCGACGCGTAGTTGAGCTTGCCTGGCTGCGCCTTGGCGAGCGCCACCAGCTCGGCCAACGAGTTCACCGGCAGGTCGGAACGCACCACGAGGTGGAACTTGTAGCGGCCGATGATCGCCACGGGGATCAGGTCGCGCGCCATGTTGGGGTTGGCCTTCATGACCGAGGGGTTCACGGTCTGCGTAAAGGTGGCGCCGAACAACACGCTGTAGCCGTCGGGGGCCGATCGGATCACGTCGGCCGCCGCGATGTTGCCCGCGGCGCCGGGCTTGTTGTCCACCACCAACTGCTGGCCCAACAGATCGGCCAGCGGCACGCCCAGGGTGCGCGCCATCAGGTCCACGCCGCCACCCGGGGCAAAACTGACCACGCCGCGCACGGGCTTATTGGGCCAGGCGCTCTGGGCGAAGGCCCGGCCGCCGAACGGGGTGGCCACGGACAGGGCTATAGCGCCGCGCAGGATGTCACGGCGCTGGAGCGGGATGGAAAAGGTGCGCATGGTTGTCTCCAGTT
The DNA here is from genome assembly GCA_039932275.1 of Burkholderiales bacterium. GTDB lineage: Bacteria > Pseudomonadota > Gammaproteobacteria > Burkholderiales > Burkholderiaceae_C > Sphaerotilus. Next base: position 590 of record JBDTQF010000280.1, on the reverse strand, counting down.
GTGTGTGTTGTGGGTGTGTTCAGGCCGGGCCGGTTTGCCGGCCTCGGGGCGCATTGTTGAAAACCGCCACCTGGATGGTCCAATTAATAATTCGCGCCGTGTGATTAGCACAAGGCCGTTCAGAACACCGACCCACCCGCGCAGATGCCGCCGTCGATGGTGTAGATCACCCCGCTGGTGTAGCTCGCGCGGTCGGAGGCCACGAAGACCATAGTGTTGGCAATCTCGTCGACCGTGGCGGCCCGGCCCCGCGGCAGCTTGGCCGTGAGTTCACGGTAGCGGCCCTCGTCGCCGAAGCGGGTCTTCGCATGGGTCTTCATCAGCGAGACCACACGGTCGGTCTCCACCGGGCCGGGGTTGATGCCCACCACGCGGATGTTGTCGGCCAGGCTGGCGTTGCCCAGCGCGCGCGTAAAACCCATGATGGCGGCGTTGCCCGCGCTCCCGACGATGTACTGCGCATCGAAGCGTTCCCCGGCCGCGCCGATGTCGTTGACGATCACGCCGCCGCCGCGCGCCTTCATGTTCGCGTAGACGCGCCGCGTGAGGTTGATGTAGCCGAAGACCTTGAGGTCCCAGGCATGGCGCCA
>JBDTQF010000279.1:0-5106 GCA_039932275.1 Burkholderiales bacterium | reverse complement strand
CTTTAACGGCGATCAAACTCTACCGCGCTGGTCTGGTCTGAAACATACAAGCGGCTTGGGCAGCGCGCTGCTCAGCGGCAGTCGCTGGCAATAACTTCCTGGGTGCGCTTCGCTTCCTTGGCGCGATCGTCGTCTTCCAGCACCACGCGTTCGCCCTGCGCATTGACGCGGGCGATGCGCACGCCGCTGTCCAGCGAGCGGGCGTAGTCCCGCGCGCGCTGGCAGTTGTCGGCCTGTTGCTTGGCCGCCTTGGCGGCTTCGGCGGTGCGCTGGGCCTCTGCAGCGGCCTGTGCCTCGCGGCGCTTGGCGTCGATCGCGGCTTCGGTGGGTTTGCGGCTCGGTGCCACAGCCGCCGAGGCCGGCGCGCTGGCGGCGGCGTCCATCTGTGTGACGACCACCACCGGTGGCTTGTTGAAGCCCGGTGGCCGCGACAGGATGTTCTTCTCCGGCAGATCGGCCGGCGGCGGGCGGTCGCTGTACTGGATCTTGCCGTCGGCGCCACGCCACTTCCACTGCGCCGCGGCCGGCATTGCGAGCGCGAACATCACCAAGCCGAGGACGAGAGCAGGGCTGTGCGTCAAGGCATCGGGGAACAGGGCGGGGCGGCGCATGCGGTCAGTGTAGCGGTGCACCCATTGTCCAGGGGCGGGCAGAAGTTGGGCTTCTATAATCTGCTTTTGCGTCTGGAGCTTGCCCATGCGCCTTCTTGGCAAAGCGCTCACTTTCGACGACGTCCTGCTCGTGCCGTCGTATTCCCAGGTCCTGCCGCGCGACACTTCGCTCGCCACACGGCTGTCCCGCAACATCGCACTGAACCTGCCGCTGGTGTCCGCCGCGATGGACACGGTCACTGAGGCGCGGCTGGCCATTGCCATCGCGCAGGAGGGTGGCATTGGCATCGTGCACAAGAACCTCACGCCCAAGCAGCAGGCGGCCGAGGTCTCGCGGGTCAAGCGCTATGAATCGGGTCTGCTGAAGGACCCGATCACCATCTCGTCCGGTGCCCGCGTGCGCGACGTGGTCGAGCTCTCACGCCAGCACGGCATCTCGGGTTTCCCGGTGGTGGACGACGGCAAGGTGGTCGGCATCGTGACCGGCCGCGACCTGCGCTTCGAGACCGGGCTCGAGCTGCCGGTGCGCGACATCATGACCCCGCGCGAGCGGCTCATCACCGTGCGCGAAGGGGCCAGCCTGGCCGAGGCCAAGGCCCTGATGCACAAGCACAGGCTGGAGCGCGTGGTCGTGGTCAACGAGGCCTTCGAGTTGCGCGGCCTGTTCACGGTGAAAGACATCACCAAGCAGACCACCTTCCCGAACGCAGCCCGCGATGCCCACGGCAAACTGCGCGTTGGCGCCGCGGTGGGCGTGGGCGAGGGCACCGAAGAGCGCGTCGAGCTGCTGGTCAGGGCTGGCGTCGATGTGCTGATCGTCGACACCGCGCACGGCCACAGCCACGGCGTGATCGAGCGGGTACGCTGGGTCAAGCAGAACTTCCCGCAGGTCGATGTGATCGGCGGCAACATCGCCACCGGCGCGGCCGCGCTGGCGCTGGCCGAGGCCGGCGCCGATGGCGTGAAGGTGGGCATCGGCCCCGGCTCGATCTGCACCACCCGCATCGTTGCCGGCGTGGGTGTGCCGCAGATCACCGCGATCGACAACGTCGCCACCGCGCTGGCCGGCAGCGGCGTGCCGCTGATCGCCGATGGCGGCATCCGCTACTCGGGCGACATCGCCAAGGCCATCGCTGCCGGCGCCAGCACGGTGATGATGGGCGGCATGTTCGCCGGCACCGAAGAGGCGCCCGGCGAGGTCATCCTCTTCCAGGGCCGCAGCTACAAGAGCTACCGCGGCATGGGTTCGATCGGCGCGATGAAGGCCGGCTCGGCCGACCGTTATTTCCAGGAAAACGACGAGACCAGCAACCCCAATGCCGACAAGCTGGTGCCCGAGGGCATCGAAGGCCGCGTGCCGTACAAGGGCTCGCTGGTGTCCATCATCTACCAGATGGCGGGCGGGCTGCGGGCGTCGATGGGCTACTGCGGCTGCGCGGGCATCGAGGAAATGCGCAACAAGGCGGAGTTCGTCGAGATCACCTCCGCCGGCATCCGCGAGAGCCATGTGCATGATGTGCAGATCACCAAGGAGGCGCCGAACTACCGCATGGAGTGATCCCTTGCGGCAGGAGTGTTCGCGCCCGGCCTCGGCCGGGCGCTGCTTTTCAGAATCATGCAGAGGCCCGTTTGAATCCCCCCGTCCCAACGGTCGCGTCCGCCCGCAGGCAGGCCGCCATGCCGTTCATCATGATCACGGTGCTGATCGACATGATCGGCATCGGCCTGATCATCCCGGTGCTGGCGCCGGTGGTGGGCACGTTCACGCAGTCGCCCACCGAGCAGGCGCTGTGGTACGGCGTGGTGACGTTCGCTTTCGGCTTCGCCAACTTCTTCGGCTCGCCCATCCTGGGTGCGCTGTCCGACCAGTACGGCCGCCGGCCGGTGCTGCTGCTGGGCTTCATCGGCCTGGCGCTGAGCTTCTGGGTCACCGGCCTGGCGACCGAGTTGTGGATGCTGGTGGCGGTGCGGCTGATCAGCGGCGCGCTGCAGGCCAATGTGTCGGTGGCCAATGCCTACGTGGCCGACATCACCCCGCCGCAAGACCGTGCCAAGCGCTTCGGCATGCTGGGCGCGATGTTTGGCCTGGGCTTCGTGCTGGGCCCGGTGATGGGCGGCTTGCTGGGGCACATCAACCTGCACCTGCCGTTCTTCGTGGCCGGCACATTGGCGGTGCTCAATGCGCTGTACGGCTACTTCATCCTGCCCGAGTCGCTGCCGGTTGAACGCCGTTCGCCCGTCAACTGGCGCAAGGCCAACCCGGTGTCGTCGCTGCGGCAGTTGCGTGGCCTGCAGGGCGTGGGGCCGCTGGTGGCGGTGATGGGCCTGGCGGCGCTGGCGCAGTTCACGCTGCACACCAGCTGGGTGCTTTTTACGGGCTTCAAGTTCGGCTGGGGGCCGCTGCAGAACGGCTGGTCGCTGTTCGCGGTGGGCGTCATGTCCATCGTCGCGCAGGGCTGGCTGATCCGCGTGGCGCTCAAGCGGGTCAGCGCCCAGCGGCTGGCGGTGTGGGGCCTGCTGTCGTCGGCCATCTGCTACGCGCTGTGGGGCCTGGCCAGCCAGGGCTGGATGATGTTCGCCATCATCGGGCTGAACCTGCTGGGTTTCATGGCCAACCCGGCGCTGCAGAGCATCGTCTCCGGCGCGGCCGATGCGCAGTCGCAGGGCCGCACGATGGGTGCGGTGTCGTCGCTGAGCAGCGCCTCGGCCGCCCTCGCACCGGTGCTGGGCTCGGGATTGCTGGGCCTGGTGTCGCACCTCCCGCCGGGCGATTGGCGCATCGGCGCGCCGATGTACCTGTGCGCCGTGGTCACGGCCGTGGCGGCGATGCTGGCGCGGCGCCATTTCAAGCAGCATCCCTTGCAGCCGGCGCATGCCCCGGCGCTCTGAGTGAGCTTCATCACCATGCAACACGACAAGATCCTCATCCTCGACTTCGGCTCGCAGGTTACGCAGCTCATCGCCCGCCGCGTGCGCGAGGCGCAGGTGTACTGCGAGATCCATCCGAACGACGTGTCGGACGAATTCATCCGCCGCTTTGCACCCAAGGGCATCATCCTCAGCGGCAGCCACGCCAGCACCTACGAAGACCACCAGCTGCGCGCCCCGCAGGCGGTGTGGGACGCCGGCGTGCCGGTGCTGGGCATTTGCTACGGCATGCAGACCATGGCGGCGCAGCTGGGCGGCAAAGTCGAGTGGAGCGACCACCGCGAGTTCGGTTATGCCGAGGTGCGTGCGCATGGCCACACCCGGCTGCTCGACGCCATCCAGGACTTCGCCACCACCGAAGGCTTTGGGATGCTCAAGGTCTGGATGAGCCACGGCGACAAGGTCACCGCACTGCCGCCGGGCTTCAAGCTGATGGCCTCCACGCCCAGCTGCCCCATTGCCGGCATGGCCAACGAAGCCAAGGGCTACTACGCGGTGCAGTTCCACCCCGAGGTGACGCACACGCTGCAGGGCGCGGCCATGCTGACTCGCTTTGTGCGCCAGATCGCCGGCTGCCAGGGCGACTGGGTCATGGGTAACTACATCGAAGAAGCCGTTGCGAAGATTCGCGAACAGGTGGGCGATGAAGAGGTGATCCTGGGCTTGTCGGGCGGGGTTGATTCCAGCGTGGCGGCTGCACTCATCCACCGCGCCATCGGCGACCAGCTCACCTGCGTGTTCGTCGACCACGGCCTGCTGCGCCTGAACGAAGGCAAGCTGGTGATGGAAATGTTTGAGGGCCGCCTGCACGCCAAGGTCGTGCATGTGCAGGCGGCCGAACAGTTCATGGGCCAACTCAAGGGCGTGACCGACCCCGAGCAGAAGCGCAAGATCATCGGCCGCGAGTTCGTTGAAGTCTTCAAGGCCGAAGCCGCTAAGTTGAAGGCCTCTGGCCAGGGCCACAAGGGGGCAACGTTCCTGGCCCAAGGCACCATCTACCCCGACGTGGTGGAAAGCGGCGGCACCGCCAGCAAGAAGGCCACCATCAAGAGCCACCACAACGTCGGCGGCCTGCCCGAGCAGCTCGGCCTGAAGCTGCTGGAGCCACTGCGCGAGCTGTTCAAGGACGAGGTGCGGGAGCTGGGCGTGGCCCTGGGCCTGCCGCACGACATGGTCTACCGCCACCCGTTCCCCGGCCCGGGCCTGGGCGTGCGCATCCTGGGCGAAGTGCGGGCCGATTTCGCCAGCCTGCTGCAACGCGCCGACCACATCTTCATCGAAGAGCTGCGCAAGACCGTGGACGAAGCCACCGGCAAGACCTGGTACGACCTCACCAGCCAGGCCTTCACCGTCTTCCTGCCGGTCAAGAGCGTGGGCGTGATGGGCGACGGCCGTACGTATGACTATGTGGTGGCCCTGCGCGCCGTGCAGACCAGCGACTTCATGACCGCCGACTGGGCCGAGCTGCCCTACAGCCTGCTGAAGAAGGTCTCGAGCCGCATCATCAACGAGGTGCGCGGCATCAACCGCGTCACCTACGACGTCAGCAGCAAGCCGCCGGCCACCA
>JBDTQF010000278.1:0-5143 GCA_039932275.1 Burkholderiales bacterium | reverse complement strand
GCAGCGGGTGGCGGTGATGGGGCTGTGTTCGGGCGCCTTCCATGCCTTTGAGGCGGCCGCCGCGGAGCTGGATGTGGACCTGGCGGTGATGATCAACCCGCTGCTGTTCTTCTGGCCCGAGCGTCAGGATTTCGATGCCGTGCCCGCCCAGGACCATGCCGTGCAGCACCTCAGCGGCCAAGCCTTGCGTAATCTGCGCGACCCGGCGCGCTGGGGCAAGCTGCTGCGGGGCGAAGTGAACTGGCGGTTCCTTGCCGTCACGTTGGCACGGCGCCTGGCCTTGGCGGGCCGGCGCGCGCGGCGCAGTGCGGCGCGCCGCCTCGGCCGGCCTTGGCCGGACGATCTGTCGGCCAAGCTGGCGCGGGCCGCCAAAACGCGGGCTGGCGCCTTGCCGCCGCGGCTGTGTTTCGTGTTTGCGTCGAACGACCCCGGCCTGGCACTGCTGCGCGCCGAGGCCGGTGGGGTGCTGGCAGCGCTGCTGCGCAAGGGGCGGGTGCGCATCGAGGCGGTGCCGGACGCCGACCACACCTTCAGCCGCAGCGATGCGCGACTGCGCCTGGGGGCAGTGCTGGAGGCGGTGCTGGGCCTGGGCGTCGCGTCGGCTGAACACGGCTGGGAGCCGGTGGCCGCAGGGGGCACTGCCGTGCCGGCCCGGGCTCAGGTCGTGAGCGCCTGAGCTTCTTCGATGCGCTTGGCCAGGTGGGCCAGCGCTTCTTCCACCTGATCGACCAGCACCAGGCACAGGTCGCCGGGCTGCAGCTTGGCCAGCGCGGTGTCGATGGCGATGAACTCACCGTCGATCTCATCCACCTGGCGCGTGCGCGTGGCATGGGCCAGGCCTTCGCGCAGCAGCCGGATCACCTCACCGTCGGCGCGGCCGCGCTGGCAGGCGTCCTGGTACAGCACCACATGGTCGAAGGCGTTGCCCAGCACGGCGGTCTGGCCGCGGATGTCTTCGTCGCGTCGGTCGCCAGCACCACTGATGACGACACTGCGCCGCTTGGCCGGCATGGCCTCGACCGCCTGCACCAACGCGTGCATGGCGTCGGGGTTGTGGCCGTAGTCGGCGATCACGGTGGCGCCGCGATAGTCCATCACGTTGAAGCGGCCGGGCGCGTTGTCGCTGTCGTTGACGAAGCTGGCCAGGCCGCGCCGCACCGCATCCCACGGCACGCCGGCCGCCCAGGCCGCGCCGATGGCGGCCATCACGTTCTCGACCTGGAAGCCGATGGTGCCGCCGCGGGTGATGGGCACCTCGCGCAGGTCGAAGCGTTCATGGTGGCGGCCTTCGGCGCAGATCACGGTGTCGCCTTCGACATGCACCACGCGCTTGCCCTGCGCGCGGTGCGTGGCCATCACCGGGTGGTGGCGCTCGCTGGCGAAATAGATCACCTGGCCCGGGCAGTTGTCGGCCATCGCGGCGACGATGGGGTCGGCCGCGTTGAGCACCGCGTAGCCGTTTTCGGCCACGTTCTGCACGATCACGCGCTTGAGCACGGCCAGGTCTTCCACCGTGGTGATGTAGTTCAGGCCCAGGTGATCGCCGGTGCCGATGTTGGTGACCACGGCCACCTGGCAGCGGTCGAAGGCCAGGCCTTCGCGCAGCACGCCGCCGCGGGCGGTTTCGAACACCGCGGCGTCCACGTCCGGGTGCATCAGCACGTTGCGCGCACTCTTCGGCCCGCTGCAGTCGCCGCTGTCGATCTGGCGGCCTTCAACGTACACGCCGTCGGTGTTGGTCATGCCCACACGCAGGCCCTGCGCGGTCAGCAGGTGGGTAATCAACCGCACCGTGGTGGTCTTGCCGTTGGTGCCGGTGACGGCGACCACCGGGATGCGGCCGTCCTCACCGGGCTGGTACATGTGGCTGATCACGGCCTCGCCGACGTTGCGGCCCTTGCCGAATGACGGCATCAGGTGCATGCGCAGCCCCGGTGCGGCATTGACCTCGACGATGCCCCCATGCTGTTCTTCCAGCGGCTTGAGCATGGTTTCGCACACCACGTCGACGCCGCACACATGCAGGCCCACCATCTGCGCCGCGGCCACAGCGCGGGCCGCTACCTCGGGATGCACGTCGTCGGTCACGTCGGTGGCGGTGCCGCCAGTGCTGAGGTTGGCGTTGTTGCGCAGCACGATGCGGCGGCCCTTCTCGGGCACCGACTCGGGCTTGAGTCCCTGCATCGCCAGGCGGGCCACGGCGATGTCGTCAAAGCGGATCTTGGTCAACGAGGTGGCATGGCCGGTGCCGCGCCGCGGGTCGGCGTTGACCTGATCGACCAGCTCGCGCACGCGGTGCTTGCCGTCGCCCACCACATGCGGCGGGTCGCGGCGGGCCGCGGCCACCAATTGGTTGCCCACCACCAGCAGGCGGAAGTCATGGCCGGGCAGGTATTTCTCGACCATCACCGCGCCGATCTCGGCCGCCGCTGTGTAGGCCTGTTCGAGGTGCGGGCGGGTGGTGATGTTGACCGTCACGCCCTTGCCCTGGTTGCCGTCCTGCGGCTTGAGCACCACCGGCAGGCCCACTTCCTTGGCGGCGGCCCAGGCGTCTTCGACGTCGCTGACCGGCCGGCCCATCGGCACCGGTACGCCGGCCGCGTGCAGCAGGCGTTTGGACAACTCCTTGTCCTGCGCGATCGACTCGGCCACGGCGCTGGTGCCGTCCACCTCGGCGGCCTGGATGCGGCGCTGTTTCGAGCCCCAGCCCAGCTGCACCAGGCTGCCGCTGGTCAGGCGCCGGAACGGGATGCCGCGCTTGACCGCCGCGGTGACGATGGAGCCGGTGCTCGGGCCCAGGCGCAGGTCTTCATCGGTGTCGCGCAGTTGTTCCAGCGCTGCCGGCAGTTCGAAACTGCCGCCCTGCAGCGCCGCGTCGATCAGCTGCTGCGCCAGCCCGAAGGCCTGGCGGCCGACGGCTTCTTCGCTGTACTCGACCACCACCTGGAACACGCCGGGCTCCAGCGTGGCCGAGGTGCGGCTGAAGGTGACCGGGCAGCCGGCCTGGGCCTGCAGGCTCAGCGCCGTCGCTTCGAGCACATGGGCCAGCGAAACAAGGTTGGCCTGGCTGCTGCTGCGCAGCAGGTTCAGGCCGGGGAACAGCTCGCGCAGACGATTCTCGAAGCCCGGCATCTGGGCGATCGACAGCTCGTCCTCGCGGCAGGCCACCACCGCTTCGATGGCGGTGTGACGACTCCAGAGGTTGGGACCGCGCAGGGCGCGGATGCGGGAGACTTCCATGGCGGTGTCCTTCTGGCGCGGCCCGTGACGGGCCGGCCGCTCGACTCAGGGCGGTGAGGGGATGACGAGGTTCAGCGCGCGCCCTGCGGGGCCGATTCGCGCTCGAAGGTCTTGATGCCAGCCTTGATCAGCTCGGGCGAGATGTCCAGTGCCCAGGCTGCTGCCGCGGCGGCCAGCAGGCAGTTGACCGAGGAGGGCTCCTTGCGGGCCAGCTTGAAGCAGTCGAGGCTGGCCAGCACGGTTTCTTCCAGGCCGCGGGCGAAGACGATGTCGCGTCCCCGCACGAACACCGCCCGGCCGTCCTGCTCAAGGTGCTCGGCGATCACCGGCAGCGCGGCGTCCTGGCCATAGAAGATCACGTCGCCGTCGCACAGCGAGGCCATCTCGGCCACGTTGGCATCGGCCGCGTTGAGCACCGCCACGCCGTCGGGCAGCACCACGTCCACCTGGGTGCGCAGCACCTTGTAGACCTGCTTGGTGTCGTTGATGTAGTAGGCGGCCAGCGACGGGTCGGTGTTCACGTCGGTGACCACGCCGACCTGGCAGCGGTCGTAGGCCAGGCCTTCGCGCAGGATGGTCTGCGGGCTGTTCTCGAACACCGCGGCCTGCACGGCGCGGTTCATCAGCAGGCGCTGGGCCGGCTGCCAGTGGGCGCAGTCGCCTTTTTCGACCTGGCGGCGGTCGAGGTACAGGCCGTCGCGGCAGGCCAGGCCGACATGGCGGCCGCTGAGGTGGATGAGCCAGGCCACCAGGCGCGAGATCAGCGCCGTGCCCTGGCTGCCGGCCACGCCGACGATGGGGATGCGGCCGTTGTCGTGTTCCTTGAACAGGTGGTCGACGATGGCGCGGCCTACCGGGCGGGGGGAGCCCACAGCGGGTTTGAGGTGCATCAGCAGGCCCGGGCCGGCATTGACTTCGACGATGGCGCCGCCCTGCGCCTGTAGCGGGCGCGAGACGTCTTCGGCCACCAGGTCGATGCCGGCGATGTCGAGCCCGACGATGCGTGCCGCCAGCGACGCGACGCGCGCCACTTCAGGGTGCAACTGGTCGGTGCAGTCGATGGCCACATTGCCGTTGCGCTGCACCAGCACCTGCTGGCCGGCCGTCGGCACCGCCTCGGCGCTCAGGCCCTGGCGTTCGAGCAGCAGGCAGATGGCCGGTTCGCGGTCGAGCACGATGGGTTCGAGCGGGAACTCCTCGGCCTCGCCGCGGCGCGGGTCGGTGTTGAGCTGGCGGTCGATCAGCTGCGCCACGCTGGCTTCGCCGTCGCCGGTGATCCACAGCGTCTCGCCGCGGGCGGCGGCCACCACACGGCCGCCCACCACGAGCAGGCGGTGTTCGTCGCCGCGGATGTAGCGCTCGACGATGACCTCGGAGCCTTCCGCATCGGCGATGTGGAAGGCGGCTTCGATGTCGGCCTGGGTGCTGAGTTCCAGCGAGACGCCGCGGCCGTGGTTGCCGTCGGAGGGCTTGACAACCACCGGCAGGCCGATGTCCTGCGCAGCTTCCCAGGCCTCGGCCGGGGAGGCGACCACCTGGCCTTCGGGCACCGGCACGCCGCAGGATTGCAGCAGCTGCTTGGTCAGGTCCTTGTCGCCGGCGATGCCTTCGGCGATGGCGCTGGTGCGGTCGGTCTCGGCCGTCCAGATGCGGCGCTGCGCGGCACCGTAGCCCAGTTGCACCAGGTTGCCGTCGTTCAGGCGGATGTGCGGGATCTTGCGGCCGGTGGCGGCGTCGACGATGCAGGCGGTGGACGGGCCGAGGTAGAGGTCGTCGACCATCTCGCGCAGCTTGGCCACCGTGGCGGCGACGTCGAAGGCCGTGTCGTTGAGTGCGGCGCGGAAAAGCTGGCGGGCGTCGTCGAGCGCGGCGCGCGCCACCTGCTCGTCGCGGGCACGGAACA
>JBDTQF010000277.1:0-5146 GCA_039932275.1 Burkholderiales bacterium | reverse complement strand
ATCCACGTCGGTGCAACGGTGTGCGAGAGCTGCCACAAATCGACCACGAGCTGGGCCTCGGCGCGGGTGGACCACAGCACCTTCACGGCGGCCACCAACTGTGCGAGCTGCCACAACGGCAGCACCGCCACGGGCAAGCCGGCCACGCACATCCCGGTGGGTGCGGCCAGCTGCACCAGTTGCCACACGGTCTCGGCCTGGCGGCCCTCGCGCTGGAACCACACCCAGGTGGTGGTGACCGGCCAATGCTCGACCTGCCACAGCGGCGCCTACCCGCCGGCCGATGCGCGCCCGGCCACACACATCCCGTACCAGACCCTCTCGGGCGTGGCCATCACCAACTGCGACACCTGCCACAAGGGCGGCTACGCGGCCTGGGCGCCGGCCAGGTTCCACAGCTCGGTCTCCGTGTCGGGTCAGTGCGCGAGCTGCCATACCGGCAGCTACGCACCGGCGGTGGGCAAGCCCAACACCGCCGTGCACGTGGGTGTCACCGCCTGCGAAACCTGCCACCGCTCGACCGCCAACTGGACCACCGTGACCTTTGCCCACGCGCCGGCCAACGCGGTGGGCACTGGCACCTGCGACACCTGCCACAACGGCGCCACGGCTCTGGGCAAACCCGGTACCCACATCCCCGTGACGACCGGCGCCACCAAGTGTGATTCCTGCCACCGCTCGCAGGCCAGCTTTGCCACGGCCGTGAGCATGAACCACGCCGTGGTCACGGCCAGCAGCTGCAAGTCCTGCCACAACGGCAGCTATGTCTCGCAAGGCAACACCGGCGCCTTGGCCAAACCCACCAACCACATTCCCGAAGGCACGCAGCTGCTGGGCGGCACGGCCATGGACTGCAACGCCTGCCACAAGAGCACCACCACCTGGGGCTCGATGACCATGAACCACAACGGCAGCCAGGGCGGCGGTGCCGGCTGGTGCAAGGGCTGTCACATGAGCGGCACGAGCTTTCTGGGCAGCATGGAAAAGAAGTCGCTGACGCACCAACGCAAGACGCCACCGGCGATCGACTGCTCCGAATCGGGCTGCCACCGGCCGCTGGGCAGCCGGGGCTCGACCTACACCAAGTGGGATTGATGGCACCGACACAACAAGACAGCTGAGGCGAACCCCGTGAACCACCTTCTTCAACGCAGCCTGGCGCCGCTCCTGTGCGTGCTCGCTCCCTGGGCCCACGCGCAGCTGATCGACGATGTCGACCTGCGCCGTGAGGGCGAGAACGCCGTGCTGCAGGTGCGCTTTGTCACCCCGGTGCAATACCGTCGCTCGGTGGCCACCCGCTCCGGCGATGTGATCCAGGCCTACTACGACGTGGTGGCCGCGCGTTCGCTGCCGCCCCTGGTGGTGACGGAGCGGCGCATTGCGGCGCGTGGCGCGATGCCGGAGATCGTGCTCACCGACGATGCGGCCGGCGGGCGCGACAGCCTGGGGCGGCGCGTGGTGGTGCGCCTGAGCAAGCCCACGCCCTTGCGGGTGCGGGCCGGCCGCGGTAATCAGTCGATCGAGATCGTGCTCGAAGGCCTGGGGGCCGCATTGACGTCCGCAATGACGGCCGCAATGACGGCCGCGGCCCCGGCTGCGCCCGCTGAACCGCCCCCCGCTGCGCCTGCGCCGGGCCGGTTCCAGATCGCCCTGGCGCAATCGAGCACCCCAGGATTCAGTCTGGACAAGCCCATTCCCAAATCGCTGGAGCGACTGCAGGTCTTCACCGGCCAACGCGAAGTGGGCGGCCGCACGGTGCACGAAGTCAGCGTCGGTTACTTCGACACCCTGGCCGAGGCCGAGGCCGCGCGCCAGACCCTGTTGCCGCGTTTCCCTGCTGCCGTGGTGGTGGCACTGGCGGCACCTGCCGCGCCCGCGCCCGCCACGCCGGGCGCACCGGACATCGAAGCCCAGGCCGCCGCCCTGTTGGCCGCCGCCAAGGCTGCCGATGCCCAGCACGACGATGCGTTCGCCCTGGCTCGCCTGAACGAGCTGCTGAATCTGCCGCCCACCGCGGTCACCCGCGAAGCCCAGGAGCTGGTGGGCCATGTGCGGCTGCGCTCGGGCGACGTGCCACGCGCCCGCGCCGAGTACGAGACCTTTCTCAAGCTCTACCCCGCTGGCACCGACGCCGAACGGGTGCGCCAGGCCCTGCGCGACCTGCCGGACCGCGCGGTGGCGGGTGCGCCCCGCAAGCGCGCGCCGATCCAGCCCAGCTCGACGCTGACCGGCTCGGTCTCGGAGTTCTTCTATGGCGGGGCGTCCAAGGTGCGCACCCAGGAGTTTCAGGACTCCTCGCTCAGCGGCCTGCCCCAACTGGCCAGTGACAACGTGCTGTCGGGCACCGACCTGCAGCAGTTGATGACCAATGTCGACGTCAATTGGCGCTACCGCGACGTCGACACCGACATGCGCTTCGTCTTCCGCGACGCCTACACCGCCGACCTGCTGCGCAAGGAGAAGAGCCGCAACCGGCTCTCGGCCCTGTACTTCGAACACCGTTCGCTGCTGCGTGGAACGAGTATCAAGCTGGGCCGCCAGTCGCCCACCGGCGGCGGGGTACTCGGCCGGTTTGACGGCGTGCAGGCCGGCTACACCTTCGTGCCCAAGTGGCGCATCAACGCGGTGGTGGGCCAGCCCACCGACAAGCTGCTCGACAGCAAGCGCCACTTCTACGGCGCCTCGCTCGACGCCGAGGCCCTGACGCCCAACATCAGCGGCAGCTTGTATGTGCACCAGCAGATGATCGACAGCCAGATCGACCGGCGCGCGGTGGGCACCGAGCTGCGCTACTTCAGCAGCAATGCCTCGCTCTCGGGCACGCTGGATTACGACCAGATGATCCGCGGCCTGAACATCGCCTCGCTGCAGGGCACCTGGCAGTCAGCCGGCAACACGGTGGTCAACATCCTTTTTGACCAGCGCGCCACGCCCATGCTGATGCTGGGCAATGCGCTGTTCTTCGGCACCGCCATTCCGTCGCCCACCGCCACCGACCCCAATGCCACGCGCATGGCCACCAGCATCCGTGACCTGCTGGCCAACGGCTACCTGCCCGAGACCTTGCGCGAATCGGTGGCCGCCACCACCACCAAGACCACGCAGGGCTTGATGGCCCTGACCACACCCATCAGCCCCAACTGGCAGATCGGCGGCGACATCCGCGTCACCAACCTCGGCGCGATCCCGTCGATCCCCATCATCCTGCCCAATGGCCAGGGGCGCAGCGACAACCAGGGTGTGGGCGCCCAGCTGATCGGCACCAACCTCTACTCGTCGCGCGACACCCACGTCATCGGCCTGTCGGCCTTGCGTGGCTCCAGCCAGTTCCTGGATCCCAGCCTGGGCACGCAGAGTCTCAGGTACACCGGCCAGCTGCTGAGCTACAACAACTCGTCCCAGGTCAACGAAAACTGGCTGCTGGAGCCGTCGCTGAAGTTCTACAACCAGACCGACAGCGGCGGGGTGAAGACGGCCCGTGTCAGCCCCGGCCTGCGCGTGACCTACCGCGCGGCCAAGCAGGTTTCGGTCGAGTCCGAGGTGAGCGGCGAGTACAGCAAGACGTCCGGGCCGAACCGCAGCGAAAACTCCAACCGGGTCTTCTACTACCTTGGCAGCCGCTACGACTTCTGACGCCATGCCGACCAAGGAAAGCCTTTTGTCCGTGCGCGATCTCGCCTGCCGGCGGGGCGAGCGCCTGCTGTTTCGCCATCTCAACTTCGAGCTGCAGGGCGGTGAGCTGCTGTGGATCCGCGGCCGCAACGGCTGCGGCAAGACCAGCCTGCTGCGCTTGCTGGCCGGCCTGAGCCAGCCTGCAGCGGGCACCGTGCTGCGCCGTGACGGAGCTGCCTCATCAACCGCCTTCGTGGGCCACCACAACGCACTCAAGGAAGACCTGACGGTGCTGGAGTCGCTGCAGTTTCTGCAGCAACTGCAGGGCAGCACTGGCCACCGGCAGGCCTGCGAAGAAGGCTTGCGAGCGCTGGGCCTGCAGACGTGGCGCCACGCCCCGGTGCGCACGCTGTCGCAGGGCCAGCGCCGGCGTGCGGCCCTGGCTCGGCTCTTCATCCCGCCTTCAGCTTCGCTGTGGATACTCGATGAACCGTTTGATGCCCTCGACGCCCAGGCCAGTGACGCCCTCAACCAGGCCCTGAGCGGCCATGCCCGCGCCGGTGGCGCCGTGGTGCTGACCAGCCATCTGGACCTGTGTGTGCATGAACCCCCGCCGATCTCGCTGCAACTCGACCAGGCCGCCTTTCAATGAGCCGGGTCTTCGCTGCATTGGTGTTGCGGGATCTGCGCCTGGCATCGCGCCGTCGCATCGATGCGCTGTTGCCGGTGGCCTTCTTTCTGGTGGCCTGCGGCCTGTTCCCCATCGGGGTGGGCCCGGAGCCACAGACGCTGCGCAGCATCGCCGCCGGGGTGGTGTGGGCCTGTGCGCTGCTGGCCTCGATGCTCTCGCTCACCGGCTTGTACGGCAGCGACCATGCCGATGGTTCGCTCGAACAGATGCTGCTGTGCGGGCAGCCGTTGTGGTCGATCGCCCTGGCCAAGGCCTTGGCGCACTGGCTGGTCACGGGGCTGCCGCTGGTGCTGATGGCGCCGCTGCTGGGGCTGTTGTTCGGCCTGGCGGCGGCCGAGGTGGGCATGCTGGCCGCCTCGCTGCTGCTGGGCACCCCCATCCTCAGCTTGCTGGGCGGCCTGGGCGCGGCGCTCACGCTGGGTGTGCGCAGCGGTGCGGTGCTGCTGATCGTGCTGATCCTGCCGCTGTGCATTCCGGCCCTGATCTTCGGCAGCGGGGCGGTGGCAGCCGTGGCCGCGGGCCAGTCGGCCAGTGCGCACCTCTCGTTGCTGGGCGCGCTGCTCATCGTCAGCACCCTGGTGGCACTGCCGGCCACCGCGGCGGCCTTGCGCATCGCCCTTGAATGAACCCCTGATGACCCAACCCTGGCGCTTGTTCACCTACGCTTCGCCGGCCCGCTTCCATGCGTTGGCCGGACGCCTGCTGCCCTGGCTGTGGCTGGCCGCACTGGCATTGGCCGCCGCGGCTCTGTACATCGGCTTCTTCGTGGCGCCCACCGATGCCACCCAGGGCGAGGCCTACCGCATCATCTTCATCCACGTGCCTGCGGCCTGGATGTCGATG
>JBDTQF010000276.1:0-5159 GCA_039932275.1 Burkholderiales bacterium | reverse complement strand
GGTAGCCCCACGAGCCATAGAACGGATGCTCGGTGATGGGCATCAGCTCCACATGCGTGAAGCCCATGCGGCGCACGTAGTCGGCCAGCAGCAGCGCGGTGCTGCGGTAGTCCAGCATCACATCGCCTTCGCCACGGCGCCACGACCCCAGGTGCACCTCGTACACCGACATCGGCGCCGCCAGCGCATCGGTGGCCGCGCGTGCGCGCAGCCAGTCGGCATCGCCCCAGCGGTGGTCCTGGCCGCGCCACACCACCGACGCGGTGGCCGGCGGGCACTCGGCGCTGCGGGCAAACGGATCGGCCTTCTCCAGCCAGGCACCGTCGCGGATGCGGATCGCGTACTTGTAGCGCTGGCCCGCCTGCACGCCGGGCACCTTCGCTTCCCAGATGCCCGAGCCGTCCCAGCGCGGCTGCGCCGCATGCACGCCGCGCTGCCAGCCATTGAAGTCGCCGATCACATCGACCGCCTGCGCATTGGGCGCCCACACCGCGAAGCGCGCTCCCTGCTCGTTGGCGTGGCAGCCCAGCTTCTGGTACAGCCGGCTGTGTGTGCCCTCGCGGAACAGATGGATGTCTTGCTCGCCAAGGCTCATGTCACTCACGACCCGTCATTTTTGGAACTCCCATCAGCGTGCACAACGGCAGGGTGCGCTGTGTGCTCCCGACCAGGGCGGAGTGGGCAAGCAGCGTGCCTGGCCCAGGCGTTCTGGTCTCGCGCAACCGCTTGGCATCGCTTTCATGCAGCCGCCCACCTGTGTACTCGGCTTGCCGCAGCCTGCCTACCGCTGGTGACGGCTTGTTGCTTTCATTGCAAGGCCCGGCCACGGCGCGGCGCCGACAAGACGCCCTTGCAAACGGTGGGCCACAGAGGGCGGGATCAGAGGGCGGTAGACCAGCCGCTGCGCTCCGCATCCAGCTGCACCAGCACCGCCTGCGCCAGCCGCTCGGCCGCGCCGCGGTGGGCGCCGGCGAAGGTGGTGGCGGCTTGTTGCAGGGCGGCGCGTTCGGGGCTGGTGAGCAGGCGCAGCGCCTCGAGCACCGCGGCCGGCAGGTCGGCGACGCGGCGGGCGGCGCCGGCGGTTTCGGCCAGGGCGGCAGCTTCGGCGAAGTTGAAGGTGTGCGGGCCCATCACCACCACCCGGCCGCAGGCGGCGGGTTCGATCAGGTTCTGGCCACCCAGCGGCGCGAAGCTGCCGCCCAGCAGCACCACGTCGGCCAGCGCGTAGTAGGCCGGCATCTCGCGCATCGAATCACCCAGCCACACGTCGGCGGCCTGGGCTGCGGCATCGGGCTGGTGCTCGCCCCAGGCGCTGCGGCGGGCCAGGCTGAAGCCGGCGGCCTGGATGAGCGCCGCCACTTCGTCGAAGCGCTGCGGGTGGCGCGGCACGATCACCAGCAGCGGTCGTTTTGACGGCTCGGCGCCCTCGCCGCGCTGGCCGCGTTCCAGCAGCATGGCCCGCCAGGCATCGAGCAGCGGCTGGTCTTCGCCGTCGCGCCACACCGCGGCCAGCACCACCGGGCGGTCGAGGCCACCGTGCCAGACTGCGCCGCGGGCCAGCAGCGCGGCATCGGGCGTGAGATCGAACTTGAGGTTGCCCAGCACCCGCACATCAGCCGCGCCCGCGCTGCGAAAGCGTTCGGCATCGGCCTCGGTCTGCGCCAGCACCTGGCCGATGCGCTGCACCGCCGGGCGCAGCAGGGCGTTCAAGCGCCGTGCCTTCACCAGGCTTTTGGGCGATAGGCGGGCATTGGCCAGCAGCATCGGCACGCCCAGCCGTTCGGCCTCGCGCAGCAAGTTGGGCCAGACCTCGGTTTCCATCAGCACGCCCAGCACCGGGCGGTGGTGCAGCAGAAAGCGCCGCGCTGCAGCCGCGGTGTCGATGGGCAGCCAGCATTGCCGGTCACCTTCACGCAGCAGGGCGCGGCCGGCTTCGCGGCCGGTGGCGGTGCCGTGGGTGAGCAGGATGCGCAGGCCCGGGCGTTGGGCGCGCAGTGCCTGCAGCAGCGGCGCGGCCGCGCGGGTTTCGCCCAGCGACACCGCATGCACCCACAACCGCCGGCCTGACGAGACGCTGCGGTAGCGCGCGAAGCGTTCGTTGAGGTGCTCGCCGTACAGCGGCTCGGCCTTGGCGCGGCGTTTGAAGCGCAGCCACAGCAGCGGCGCCAGCAGGTGCATCAGGCCGTCGTACGCGGCCAGCGCGAGCCAGCGTTTCACCGCGCAGGCTCCGGCGCAGCGGACGGATCCGGCACCCACAGCGTGGGCATCACCTTCTGCCACGCCGCCCATGCCTCATCGACCGACGGCACATGATCGCCGCCCACCGACACCTGGTGCCGATGGCCATGCGCCGGCTGGGGGCCGGTGCGCCACGCGGTGGGGAAGTTGTAGAGCTGCACATGCGCCAGGTCGAGTGCCACCGCGAGGTGCGACAGGCCGCTGTCGACGCCGATGACGCCGCGGCAAGCCGCCAGGCGGTCGACCAGCGCATCGAGCGCCAGCGTGGGCCAGACCTCGCAGTGCGCCGGGCCGATGGCCTGGGCCAGCCGCTGGCCGCGTTCGGCCTCGGCCGCGCTGCCCTGCGGCAATGCGATGCGCCAGCCCTGCGCCGCCAGCCGCTGGCCGAGCGTGACCCAATGCGGTTCGGGCCAGAGCTTGTCGTTGCGCGAGCTGCCGTGCACCAGGGCAACGGTGGACGCGGCGTCGCGCGCCGCCTGCACGTTCAGGCCGAACCGCGGCGGTCCCTGGAGCGGATAGCCCAGCGCATGGGCCGCCATCTGGCGCGAGCGGTCGAGCACGTGGGTGTGCGGCTCAATGTGGATCGCCCGGTGAGCCACCCAGCGCGTGGGCGCCTCGTAGCCCGAGCCTTCGGTGCGGTTGGCCAGGGCGATGCGCTGGCCCAGCGGCGTAAGCCGCGCACGGCGCGCCACCAGGGCCGATTTGGTCAGGCCCTGCAGGTCGAGCACCCAGTCGTAGGCGCGCGTCTGCAAGGCCCGCAGGAAGTCTTGCTTCTCGGCCTTCACATCGGCCGCGAACCAGCCGGCGATGCCGCGCCGGCGCCAGCGCCGCTGGGCGCACTCGACCACATGCTGCACCCCGGCCACTCGCCGCACCAGCGGTGTGAAGCCGGGTTCCACCACCCAGTCGATGCGGGCGCCGGGGCGTGCCGCGAGCAGGTCTTGCACCACCGGCATTGCGTGGATCACATCGCCCAGCGACGACAGCTTGACGATCAAGATGCGCGGCGAGACGTGCTTCAGGGGCTGCGCAGCCACCGCCTTGACGCCTTGGTTCGAGCGTTCGCTCTGGCGTTCACTCAATGGGCCGCCGCCTGCACCTTGGCATCGGGCTTGACAGTGCGCAGCGTGGCCATGAAGTCGCGCTCGATGCGGTGCAGCGCGTCTTCGGTATGGCCCTCGAAGCGCAGCACCAGCACCGGCGTGGTGTTGGAGGCGCGGATCAGGCCGAAGCCGTCGGTGTAGTCAGCGCGCACGCCGTCGATGGTGTTGACCTCGGCGCCAGGGAACTTGGCGATGGCCTGCAGCTTGGCCACCAACTCGTGCTGGTCGCCCTCCGGGCAGGGCACGTTCAGCTCGGGTGTGCTGAAGCTGGTGGGCAGCGCGTTGAGCACGGCGCTGGGGTCGTCGGCGCGCGAGAGGATTTCAAGCAATCGCGCCGCGGTGTAGGTGGCATCGTCGAAGCCGTACCAGCGCTCACCGAAGAAGATGTGACCGCTCATCTCGCCGGCAATCGGCGCCTTGGTCTCACGCAGCTTGGCCTTGACCAGCGAGTGCCCCGTCTTCCACATCAGCGGCACGCCACCGGCGGCCTTGATGGCCTCGGGCAGGCGCTGCGAGCACTTCACGTCGTAGATGATGGTCGCGCCCTTCTTGCGCTTCAAGATGTCTTGCGCGTACAGCATCAGCTGGCGGTCGGGGTAGATGTTCTGGCCGTCCTTGGTGATGACACCCAGGCGGTCGCCATCGCCGTCAAAGGCCAGGCCCAGGTCCGCGCCAGTCGCCTTGACCACCAGTTGCAGGTCGGCCAGGTTCTCGGGCTTGCTCGGGTCGGGGTGGTGGTTGGGGAAGTCGCCATCCACCTTCGAATACAGGTCGATCACCTCGCAGCCCAGCGCGCGGATGATGCCCGGCGCCGACGCGCCCGGGATGCCGTTGCCGCAATCCACCACGATCTTCAGCGGCCCGGTTTTGCGCTTGGTGAGCTTGACGCCACCGACCACGCGGTGGGTGTACTCGGGCAGGATGTCCATCTTGCCGATGCGGCCCGGCTTGGGCGGGGCCGCGTAGTCCTCGGCTTCCATGCGGCGCTTCAGGCCCTGGATGGTCTCGCCATGGATGGCCACGCCGGCCAGCACCATCTTGAAGCCGTTGTAGTCCTTCGGGTTGTGCGAGCCCGTCACCTGGATCACGCTGCGGCAGCCCTTGTCACCGCGCGTGGCGGCGACGTAGTAGGCCATCGGCGTGGTCACCGCGCCCAGGTCCACCACGTCCAGCCCGGTGGAAGCCAGGCCACGCGCCAGCGCCGCCACCAGCCCCGGCCCCGACAACCGCCCGTCACGCCCCACCGCCACGGCCTTCTCGCCGGCCTTGACCGCTTCGCTGCCGAAGGCCTTGCCGAGGTGCTCGGCAAACGTCTCGTCGATCGCCTGCCCGACGATGCCGCGGATGTCGTAGGCCTTGAAGGCCGAAGCTTGTACTTGCATGCGCAACCCTGGTGAGTGATTCGGAAAGCTGGGAAAAGCAACGTCCGGGCCATTGTAGGGAGGCGGTTTGACGCACCTCTCCAACCGTTGCTACCCGCCGAGCTGCGCCCCCTGGCCGAACCCGAACCGCATGCGCGGCCGCCGGACATACGCGCCCGGTTCCTGCGCATTGCCGAGCTGCTGGAGCCGGTTGGCCCCCAGCAGGTCGGGTTGCCGCATGTGCGCCCGCTGGAAGCCACGCTGTGGGAGATGCGCATGCAAGGGCGCGACGGCATCTCGCGCGCGATCTACGCCGCCCTGCAAGGCCGCCGGCTGAGGGTGCTGCCAGCGCGCCGTACCACAAGACCGCTCACCGCCGCGCGCCTCTGCCACTGCTCAATGGCCGCTTGTATGTTTCAGACCAGACCAGCGCGGTAGAGTTTGATCGCCGTTAAAG
>JBDTQF010000275.1:0-5174 GCA_039932275.1 Burkholderiales bacterium | reverse complement strand
CGCCAGGCCGAACGCACCCATGCCGTAGATCAGTCCGAAGTTGATGGTCTTGGCGTAGCGGCGCTGTTCAGTGCTGACGTCTTCAGGGCGCAGGCCGAAGACCTCGGCCGCGGTGGCGCGGTGCACGTCCTGGCCTTCGGTGAAGGCGCGGGTGAGGTTGGCGTCGCCCGAGATGTGCGCCATCAGCCGCAGTTCGATCTGCGAGTAGTCGGCGCTCAGGATGCGGCAACCCGGCGGGGCGATGAAGGCCTCGCGCACGCGCCGGCCCTCGGGCGTGCGGATGGGGATGTTCTGCAGGTTGGGGTCGTTGCTGCTCAGCCGGCCGGTCACCGCCACCGCCTGCGCATAGTTGGTGTGAAGCCGGCCGGTGCCGGGGTTGACCATCTGCGGCAGCTTGTCGGTGTAGGTGCCCTTGAGCTTGGCGAGCGAGCGGTGTTCCAGGATGCGCGCCGGCAGCGGGTAGTCGGCGGCCAGTTCCTGCAGCACATCTTCGTCGGTGCTGGGTGCACCGGAGGCGGTCTTCTTCTTCACCGGCAGGCCAAGCTTGCCGAACAGGATCTCGCCGATCTGCTTGGGGCTGCCCATGTTGAAGGGCTGGCCGGCGATCTCATGCGCCTCGCGTTCAAGCTGGGCCATGCGCTGCGCCAGGTCGTTGCTCTGGCGCGCCAGTACGCCGGCATCGACCAGCACGCCGTGGCGCTCGATGCGCGCCAGCACGGCGGTCACCGGCATCTCGATCTGTTCGTACACATAGCGCAGCCCGGCCTCGGCCTGCAGCTGCGGCCACAGGCGTTGGTGCACCTGCACCGCCATCTCGCTGTCTTCGCCGGAATAAGTGGTGGCGCGCTCGATGTCGACCTGGCTGAACGAGATCTGGTTGGCACCCTTGCCGCACAGGTCTTCGTAGCTCAGGCCGCTACGGCCCAGGTGGCGTTCGGCCAGGCTGGCCAGGCCATGCGGCTTGTGCGCCTCCAGCACGTAGCTTTCCAGCATCGTGTCGTGCAGGTAGCCGCGCACGCCAATGCCGTGGTTGGCCAGCACATGGGTGTCGTACTTGATGTTCTGGCCCAGCTTGGCCGCACCGGCGTCTTCGAGCCAGGGCTTGAGGCGCGCCAGCACCTCGTCGAGGTCGAGCTGGTCAGGCGCGCCGGGGTAGTCGTGGCGCAGCGGGATATAGGCGGCCTCGCCCGGTGTCAGCGCGAACGAGATACCGACGATGCGGGCACGCATCGGGTCGAGCGAATCGGTTTCGGTGTCCAGCGCCACCAGCTCGGCGGCGCGCAGGCGGGCCAGCCAGGCATCGAGCTGCTCCCAGCTCAGCACGGTCTCGTAGTGGCGCGCCAGCGGCTCGGCCGCTGGCGTGGCAGCGTGCGCGTCCGCGTCGAGCAGGTCGGCCCGGCCCTCCAGTACCGCCACCGGTGACCCCAGGCCCATCTCGTCTTCCAGCTTCTTGCGAAAGCTCTTGAAGCCCTTGCGGATGTAGAAGTCCAGCAGCGGCTGCGGGTCGCTGCCTTTGAGCGCCAGCGCGTCCAGCGCCGGCCACTGCGGCACATGCGCGCTGAGGTCGCAGTCGCACTTCACGGTGATCAGCCGGCGGCCCATCGGCAGCCAATCGAGCGCCTTGCGCAGGTTGTCGCCGGCCGCGCCCTTGATGCCGGCCGCGGCGGCCACCACGCCGTCCAGCGAGCCGTGTTCGGCAATCCACTTGGCAGCCGTCTTGGGGCCGACCTTCTCGACACCGGGGATGTTGTCCACCGCATCACCCACCAATGTCAGGTAATCGACGATCTGATCGGGCGCCACACCGAACTTGGCCTTCACGCCTTCGATGTCGAGCTGCTCGGGCGGCTTGGCCATGGTGTTGATCAGCGAGACATGCTCGGTGACCAGCTGCGCCAGGTCCTTGTCGCCGGTGGAGATGATCACCTTGTGGCCGCTGGCCGCGCCCACCCGCGCCAGCGTGCCGATGACGTCGTCGGCCTCCACGCCCGGCACTTCCAGCACGGGCCAGCCCAACAGCCGCACCACCTCGTGGATGGGTTGGATCTGCGCCCGCAGGTCATCGGGCATCGGCGCGCGCTGGGCCTTGTACTGCGGGTACCACTCGTCGCGGAAGGTCGGGCCCTTGGCGTCGAACACGCACACCGCATGCTCGGCAGCGATCTTCTCGCGCAGCCAGGTCATCATCGCCACCATGCCGTGCACGGCCCCGGTGGGCAGGTCTTCAGGGCCGCGCAGATCGGGCAACGCGTGGTAAGCGCGGTAGAGGTAGCTGGAGCCGTCGACCAGGAGCAGGGTCGGGCGTTCGTCAGCGGCAAGCGGGGCTTCGGTCATGCGGGGCATTTTGCCCGTGCCGGTCTCGACAAGTTGCCATGAAATTCGAATAGAACATGTTCGATTTTCATGCTGCACCAGACCAGCCAATCGCTGCTCGGGCGCGTCGAAGTCGCGGCCAGCAGCGCGTGGGCGTGGGGTTCAAGCGCGTCGATGCGCCCAAGGTCACGCCCAGCATGCGCATCGCGATGGCCGACCTGCGGCTGGACCGCCGGTACGTGGTGTAACCCCGGAGCCCAGCGCTACCCGCTGGCCGATGGCATCGAGGCCGTACCGCTGAGTGCCTTGCTGGGGCCTGGTTGAGACGCTGCGGGCGCCTCGCACTGCACCAGCAGCTGCGCACTGTCGGCCCCGGCTGGGAACAGCGTGTCGGCCGCCGCCATAACGGCCTTGGACGGCAGGCCCGCAGCCGGGTCGGCAGCATGGCCGTTTTGCGCCTGTCGCAGCACCGCATAACCTGCGGGGCACAGCTGTGCAGCCCGTTGATGCAGCGTGGCCAGGGTGTGGCCGCGCATCTCGTAGAACGCCTGCGACGGGTCGGCCGAACCGAGGCTACGGACTTCGACACGCGTCGCGCAGCCGCACAAGGCCGCAAGCATGCCGATGGCAGGAACGAACAACGTGAGAAAACGACGGGGGATGCGCATCGCAAAAACCTGGTCCGGCCGGCGGGCTGAGCGGCACCGACACGGCACCTGCCCAGCAGTATGCGGCGCCGGGCCCGGTGCAATCGCCGGAAAAGCCGACTGGTTCGCCCGTCCGTGTTGACTCCTCGCAGAGCCGCGGCTGGGGAACGCCTCAGCGCGCCGCCAGCGCCTGGAAGTACAGCTCGTTCTGCGGCACTAGATGTCAACCTCGACCTCGTCGCCGTGCAGCTCCATCAGCTCGCGGCGTGCGGCGGCTTCGCCCTTTCCCATCAGCTTGCCCAGCGACAGCGTGGTGGCCGCGCCGTCGAGCAGGCCATAGTCCACCCGCAGCAGGCGGCGGGTGTCGGGGTTGAGGGTGGTGTCCCAGAGCTGTTCGGCGCTCATTTCGCCCAGGCCCTTGAAGCGGCTGATGGTCCAGCTGTTCTCGCGTGCGCCTTCCTTGCGCAGTTTGTCGAGGATGGCGGTGAGCTCGCCTTCGTCGAGCGCGTACAGCTTGGCCGCCGGCTTCTTGCCGCGTGCCGGTGCATCGACACGAAACAGCGGTGGCTTGGCGACGAACAGATGGCCCCGCTCAATGAGCTTGGGGAAGTGGCGGAAGAACAGCGTCAACAGCAGGACCTGGATGTGTGAGCCGTCGACGTCTGCATCGCTGAGGATGCAGACCTTGCCGTAGCGCAGACCGTTCAATATGCCCCCAGGCTCGTACGCTTCGCGTCCATCGCCACCCCCCGAGGGGGCTGCGGCGCCTTGGGGCGGCCCGGCGGCGCCGCGTCCAGGCTCGTCATCCGGGCCATGCGGGTCCACGCCGATGGCCACGGCGATGTCGTGGATCTCGTTGTTCCTGAACAGCAGGTCGCGCTCCACCTCCCAGGCGTTGAGCACCTTGCCACGCAGGGGCAGCACGGCCTGGGTCTCCTTGTTGCGGCCCATCTTGGCGCTGCCGCCGGCCGAGTCGCCCTCGACCAGGAACACTTCATTGAGCGCGAGATCGCGACTCTCGCAGTCGGTCAGCTTGCCGGGCAGCACGGCCACGCCGGAGCCTTTGCGCTTTTCGACCTTCTGGCTGGCGCGCTGGCGCGTCTGGGCCTGCTTGATCACCAGCTCGGCCAGCTTGCGGCCGTATTCGACATGCTGGTTGAGCCAGAGCTCGAGCGCCGGCTTGACGTAGTTGGCCACCAGGCGCAGCGCATCGCGGCTGTTCAGCCGCTCCTTGATCTGACCCTGGAACTGCGGGTCGAGCACCTTGGCTGAGAGGACAAAGCTGGCGCGCGAGAACACATCGTCCGGCATCAGCTTCACGCCCTTGGGCAACAGCGAATGCATCTCGATGAAGCCTTTGATGGCACCGAACAGGCCATCTTTCAGCCCGGCCTCGTGGGTGCCGCCGGCCACCGTGGGAATGAGGTTGACGTAGCTCTCGCGCAGGATGCCGCCGTCCTCGGTGAAGGCCACGCACCAGGCCGCGCCCTCGCCTTCGGCAAAGTTGTCGGTCTCCCCTTCTTCGGCGTAGTGCGCGCCCTCGAACAACGGAATCAGCGGGTCGGCCGCCAGGTGCTGCAGCAGGTAGTCGCGCAGGCCACCTTTGTACAGCCACGTCTGTGTGTCGCCGCTCTTTTCATAGGTGAGGTTGACGGTCACGCCCGGCATCAGCACCGCCTTGCTGCGCAGCAGGTGCATCAGTTCGTGGCGCGGCAACTCGGCACTCTCGAAGTACTTGGCGTCGGGCCAGACCCGCACGCTGGTGCCCTGCTTGCGGTCGCCGGCCGCCACAGGGCGCAGCGCCAGCGGCTCGATCACGTCGCCACCCGAGAACGCCAGCGTGGCCACCTGCTTGTCACGCCACACGGTGACAGCCAGCCGCTGGGACAGCGCGTTGGTGACACTGACGCCGACGCCGTGCAAGCCACCCGAAAAGCTGTAGGCGCCGCCCGCACCCTTGTCGAACTTGCCGCCCGCGTGCAGCCGGGTAAAGACGATCTCCACCACCGGCACCTGCTCCTCGGGATGCAGACCAAAGGGGATGCCGCGGCCATCGTCCTCAACACTCACCGAACCCTCGGCATGTACCGTCACGGTGATGCGTTTGCCCTGGCCGGCCAGGGCTTCGTCGGCAGCGTTGTCGATGACCTCCTGCACGATGTGCAGCGGGTTGTCGGTGCGGGTGTACATGCCCGGGCGCTGCTTGACGGGCTC
>JBDTQF010000274.1:0-5206 GCA_039932275.1 Burkholderiales bacterium | reverse complement strand
TCAAGCGCGTGCTCACCGAAGCGCACGGCCAGAAGATCGCCGTGATCGAGAACGAATTCGGCGAGGAGAACATCGACAACGAGATCCTCGTCAGCGACACCGGCGAGCAGATCATCCAGATGAACAACGGCTGCATCTGCTGCACCATCCGCGAAGATCTGCGCTCCACGCTGGCCGACCTGGCCGAGAAGCGCCGCAAGGGTGAGCTGAAGTTTGACCGGGTGGTGATCGAGACCACCGGCCTGGCCGACCCGGGCCCGGTGGCACAGACCTTCTTCATGGACGACGCGGTGGCCGAGAGCTTCCTGCTCGACTCCATCCTGACGCTGGTGGATGCCAAACATGCCGAGCAACAGCTCAACGACCGCCAAGAGGCGCGTCGCCAGGTGGGCTTTGCCGACCAGATCTTCATCAGCAAGACCGACCTGGTCGATGAGGCGGCCGTCGAGGCGCTGACGCACCGCCTCAAGCACATGAACCCGCGGGCGCAGATCCAGCGCGCCCACTTCGGCGAGGCCCCGCTGAGCAAGATCTTCGATCTGCGCGGCTTCAACCTCAACGCCAAGCTGGAGATCGACCCCGATTTCCTCAACGAAGGGCACGCGGGGCATGACCATCACGACCACGACCACGACCACGAACATGGCGAGCACTGCGACCACCCGCACCACCACCATCACGACGACGACGTCAAGTCGTTCGTGTTCCGTTCCAACCGGCCCTTCAACCCGGCCAAGCTGGAAGACTTCCTCGGCTCGGTGGTGCAGATCTACGGCCCACGCCTGCTGCGCTACAAGGGTGTGCTGCATATGAAGGGCACCGACCGCAAGGTGGTGTTCCAGGGCGTGCACCAGCTGATGGGCAGCGACCTCGGCCCCAAGTGGGCGCCCGGCGAGAAGCCCAACAGCAAGATGGTGTTCATCGGCATCGAGTTGCCCCGCGAGGTGCTGCTCGAAGGGCTGGAACAATGCCTGGCGTGACGCCCGACACGCCCCCCCGCAGCGCCGGGATGGGCCTTTCAGGCACGTCAGGAACTGGCCAGGCGAGCGTGGCTACAATCCGCGCGCTCGTCAGGGCGCCTCGGCCACCTGGCCCCGGCTGGCAGTTCAGGTAAACCGGCCTCGGCAGGAGATCCGCGTGAGCAAGACACAGGCCCCACAGGCCCCCAAACAAGCCCCCAAACAGGCCGCAACAGTGAACAGCCCCGCCCCGAAGCCTGCGCCCCCCAAGCGTGCCAGCAAGGCCAAAGCGAGCGCCCCTCCGGTCGCCGCTGTGCCTCCGCCCCCTCCTCCCGTCGTCGACCCGGGCAAGCCGACGCCTCACGCCAAGCCCCATCGCTCCATGTCCATTACCGACACGCCCCGCTCCACCGTCAAACCCGACCCGAAGCTCGCCCAGGCCTGGAAGACCAAGACCGGCCGCGAACTCACCGACGCCGAGCTGCTGGCCATGCCGGACTCCGAGTACATGAGCGAACAGCAGTTGGAAGCCTTCCGCGCCCGCCTGGAAGCGCTGAAGGACGACCTGCTGTCCAACGCCGGCGAGACCACCGAGCACCTGCGCGAAGACACTTCCATCGTGCCGGACCCGGCCGACCGCGCCACCATCGAAGAGGAACACGCGCTGGAGCTGCGCACCCGTGACCGTGAGCGCAAGCTGCTGAAGAAGATCTCGCAGTCCATCGCCCGCCTCGACAGCGGTGAGTACGGCTACTGCGATGAGACCGGCGAGCCGATCGGCCTGGGCCGGCTGCTGGCGCGCCCGACCGCGACGCTGTCGCTCGAAGCTCAGCAGCGCCGCGAACTCAAACAAAAACTCTTCGGAGATTGACCGGCCAGCTCGGCAAACCACCCGCCGCCCGCATTTCCATGGCCACCTCGGAGCCCAAGGACAAGGACCCCGCGAAGAACGAGAGCTTCTTCCGCAAGGTGGTGCGCTTCGTCGCCCATCCCACCACCGACTGGGCCGATCTCAACACGTTGCAGCGCGAGAGCCCCGACGCCGAACTGGCCAAGTCGGAGCTCAAGGCAATGATCGAGCGCAAGCGCCGCAACGACTTCGTGCGCAAGCGCGAGTTCGACATGCTGCGCAAGATCCGCCGCGAGGGCCTGACGGGCGAGCGCCTTGCCGGGCTGGACGGCCTGTCGCATCTGGAAGACTCTCAGCTGCGCAGCCAGGACACCGCCAGCCGGCCCGACAACGGCGTCAAGGCCAAGATCGACGCCATCGAACAGCAGATGGTGGGCGAGGTGCAGGTGCCGCCGGCGCCACGCCGCGGCGCCGCGGTGATGCGCTCGACCGCGCCGGCGCCGGCCGGCGAATCCTTCTTCGGCGCCACCACTGCACCGCAGGTGATGCGCGCCGGCACGGTACCGGCCGAACTGTTCCGGCCCACCGCCCCGATCGACCTCAACGACCTCAACGACCCGGCCATGGCGCCCACCGAACTGGCCCCGCTGCGCGAGGGGCCCGGCAATGGCGCCATGCCGTCGGCGCCAGGCCACAACACCGGTGGCAGCCTGCACGGCTCGCTCAGCACCCACGGCGGCGGCACCACGTTGTCGGGCATGCCCAGGGTGTCGGCGCTGTCGCCGCTGTACAACCTGGGTGAGCAGAGCCATGCCTTCGCGGTGGAAGTGACCGAACTGGCCCATGACCCCGACCTGGACGAAGCCGTCATTGCCTTCGCCAATGCCGACTTCGACCAGTGCGAGCGGCTGCTGCTGAGCCTGGTCGGCCATGGCGGTGCGCGCGCCCAGCATGCCGACACCTGGTATGCGCTGTTCGACCTGTACCGCGCGGTGGGCCAGCAGCACAAGTTCGAGGCGCTGGCGATGGACTATGCGCACCGCTTCGGCTGGTCGGCGCCGCAGTGGTTCTCGCTGCCCAAGCTGGTCGCCGAAGCCGCCGCCGCTGGCGAGAAGCTGCGCCCGGCGCAGCGTGGCCGCAGCGATGCCACCATCGGCTGGGTCGCGCCCACCTCGATCGACGTGGACACCGTCGCCAGCCTGCGTTCGCAGCTGCTGCACATGCCGTTGCCCTGGGTGCTGGACTGGCGCGCCACACGCGCCATCGAACCGCAGGCCTGCACCGAACTGACGCAGCTGCTGCACGACTGGGCCGACGAACCCATCGAGATGCGCTGGATCGGCGGCGAAGGCTTCTTCGGCGTGCTGTCCGACCTCTCGCCCACCGGCGTGAAGGACGCCGACCCGGCGATCTGGATGCTGCGGCTCGAAGCCATGCGGCTGGCCAACCGGGCGGTCGATTTCGACCAGACCGCCATCGACTACTGCCTGACCTACGAGGTCTCGCCGCCATCCTGGGCGCCCACCCGCTGCACGCTGCGCATGTCCACCGGCACCGGCGTCACGGTGGCCCCGATCACCCACCTGGGCGACGTGACCACCGGCTTCCTCGAATCACAGCACGATGATGACGTGCACCAGACCGCCACGGTCGAGCTGTCCGGCCAGCTGGTCGGCGACATCGCCAGCCTGCTCAAGGGGCTGGACGGCCAGATCGGCCCGGCCAGCAACATCCAGGTGTCCTGCGCCCGGCTCATCCGCATCGATTTCATCGCCGCCGGCGACTTGCTGAACTGGGTGTTCGCCAAACATGGCGAGGGCCGCACGATCAAGTTCATCGATGCCCACCGGCTGGTGGCGCTGTTCTGCGGTGCGATGGGCATCAGCGAACACGCACGGGTCACCGTCCGCAATCTCTGAGCGTCGCCCGGCCGGCGCTCGTCGCCGGCTCACCCGAGAAGGATTCCATGGAGCAGTATCACGGCACGACCATCGTCAGCGTGCGCCGCGGCAACACCGTTGCCATTGGCGGCGATGGCCAGGTCACGCTGGGCAACATCGTCGTCAAGGCCACCGCGCGCAAGGTGCGCAAGCTGTACCGCGACCAGGTGTTGGCCGGCTTTGCCGGTGCCACCGCCGACGCCTTCACGCTGTTCGAACGCTTCGAGGCCAAGCTGGAAAAACACCAGGGTCACCTGGTGCGCGCGGCGGTGGAGCTGACACGCGACTGGCGCACCGACCGCGTGCTGCGCCGGCTCGAAGCCATGCTGGCCGTGGCCGACCGCACCGCCTCGTTGATCATCACCGGCAACGGCGATGTGCTGGAGCCCGAGCAGGGCATCGTCTCCATCGGCTCGGGCGGCGCCTACGCCCAGGCCGCGGCCATCGCACTGCTCAACCACACCGAGCTGGCGGCGCCGGACATCGTCAAGAAATCGCTGGAGATCGCAGGCGGGCTGTGCATCTACACCAACCAGAACCACACCATCGAGGTGTTGGAATGAGCATGACACCGCAGGAAATCGTCGCCGCGCTCGACGACCACATCGTCGGTCAGACCGAAGCCAAGCGGGCCGTGGCCATCGCGCTACGCAACCGTTGGCGGCGCCAGCAGGTCGATGAAGCGCTGCGCGGCGAGATCACGCCGAAGAACATCCTAATGATCGGCCCGACCGGCGTGGGCAAGACCGAGATCGCACGGCGGCTGGCGCGGCTGGCCGATGCGCCCTTCATCAAGGTCGAGGCCACCAAGTTCACCGAGGTGGGCTATGTCGGCAAGGACGTCGACACCATCATCCGCGACCTGGTCGAAGTGGCCGTCAAGCAAGAACGCGAACGGCAGATGAAGCTGCAGCGCGCCCGCGCCGAAGACGCCGCCGAAGACCGTCTGCTCGACGTGCTGGTGCCGCCCCCTCGCAGTGCAGGCAGCAGCAGCGCCGGCAGCGAGTTCGGCTTTGGCGCCAGCGCAGCCACCGCCCCAACGCCCGACAACACCGCCCGCCAGGTGATGCGCAAGCGCCTGCGCGAGGGCACGCTGGACGACAAGGAGATCGAACTCGAACTGGCCGAGTCGCGCCCGACCATGGAGATCATGGGCCCGCCGGGCATGGAGGACATGGCCGAGCAACTCAAGGGCATGTTCTCGCAGCTCGGCCAATCCAAGCGCAAGACCCGCAAGCTGCCCATCGCCGAAGCCCGCCGGCTGCTGATCGACGAAGAAGCCGCGCGGCTGGTCAACGACGAGGACATCAAGGGCAACGCGCTCAAGCAGGTGGAACAGAACGGCATCGTCTTCATCGACGAGATCGACAAGGTCGCCGCACGGCAGGAAAGCAGCGGCGCCGACGTCTCGCGCCAGGGCGTGCAGCGCGACCTGCTGCCGCTGGTGGAAGGCACCG
>JBDTQF010000273.1:0-5215 GCA_039932275.1 Burkholderiales bacterium | reverse complement strand
GGGCGCGCCCGGCACGGCCAGCAGCATGCCGATCAGGGCGCAGAAGACGATCAACTGCACGACCCGCGGCTTGGTCAGGGCCGCGTACTGGCGCCAGCGCGGCAACGCGGGCGTGGTGTCGGGGACGAGGGGGGTGGCAGACATGGCGGAAGGCGTAGAAGGATCGGTTCAGGAGCGGGCCGGGGCCACGGCGGTGGGCCCGGGCGGCAACACGGGGGCACCCGCCACGGGGACGGTGGCGAGGCGGGCGGGTCGATAGGCCAACAGATGGGCCAGCACCGCCACCAGCGCGGCGGCGCCGCCGGTGTGGGCCACGGCAGCCGCCAGCGGCCAGCCGAGCAGCACATTGCCCAGGCCGGTGGCGAGCTGCCACGCCGCCAGGCCGGCCAGCGCGCGCGCGTGGCGCTGCGCCGTGCGTGTACCCAGGCGCTGCAGGCTGGCGCTGAACAGCGCCAGCGCCAGCAGCACCACCGCAGCCCCCAGGCGATGCGCCCAGTGGATGGCCACCAGCGCGTCGAAGCGCAGCAGCTGGCCGTCGGCCTGATGGCTCAGCGCGCGCAACAGCGTGAAGCCGTTGGCGTAGTCGGCCTGCGGCCACCAGCGGCCCTGGCAGGTGGGAAAGTCGCTGCAGGCGAGCACGGCGTAGTTGGTGCTCACCCAGCCGCCGAGCAGCATCTGCACGATCACCAGCGCGAACACCACCCAGGCGCCGAGCCGCACACCCGGTGGCAGCGCGGTGCCGGCCGTGGCCGGCCGCTGGCGCTGCCGTTGCACCGCCAGCAGGGCCAGCAGGCCGATGCCGCCGGCCAGGTGCAGCGTGACGATGGCGGGGTACAGCTTCATCGTCACCGTCAGTGCACCGAACAGACCCTGCAGGCAGACCCAGATAAAACACAGCGCGGCCCAGCCGGGCGACAGGCCGGCATCGGTGCCCGGGTCGCCGCCGCCGCCACGTGATCGGCGCCTGAGCCACGCGCTGCGCACCAGAGTCCAGGTGATCAGCACACCGACACCTGTGGCCAGGTAGCGGTGGACCATCTCGACCCAGGCCTTGCCATGCGTGACCGGGCCGGTGGGCATCGATGTCTGTGCCTGCTGGATCTCGGCATGTGCGCCGGCCGGGCTGGCGTTGCCGTAACAGCCCGGCCAGTCGGGGCAGCCCAGGCCGGAATCGGTCAGGCGCGTGAAGGCGCCGAACAGCACCAGATCGAAGGTCAGGAACAGCGTGACCAGGCCGACCGCGCGCAGCCGCACCGCCGGCGCCGCATGGCGGTGGCGCAGCCAGGCCGGCAGCAGCGCCAGCGTGGCCAGCACGGCGCCGACCAGCAGCAGCTGCGCGATCGGCGACAAGTCGACGAGGTCGTGGAGTTCCATCGTCAGTTCAACGGCCAGCGGTGTCCCAGGAGGAGGACGCACGCAGCAGGCGATCAAGATCTCGCTTCACTTTGGCCGGATCGATATGGGCCGGGAAACGCATCATCCAGTTGCCCATCGGGTCGACCAGGTAGAGGTGAGCGCCGAGCGACTCGCCCGCGTCGGGCTGCAGCCATTGCGACAAGGCGTTCTGCGGCACCTTCAGCACCGTGGCTTGGGCCAGGGCTGGCAGCAGTTCGGGGCGCACCGGGGCGCTGCCGGTGACCAGCCAGACGCGGTCCAGCCGGTCCTTCTCGCGGCCCAAGCCTTCGCGCAGCTGGCGCTGGGCATAGAGCAGGGTCTCGCATTGCGCATCGCAGGCGCCGTCGGCCACCACGACCAGCAGCCATTGCCCGCGCAGGCGGGCCGGATCGACCGGCCGCCCTTGCAGGTCAGTCAGCGGCAATTGCGCGGCGGCCGGCAGGGTGCGCATCGGCTCGATCAGCGTGCCGTAGTTGGTGCGTCCGCCCGGACGCAGGACGTAGTAGGTGAAGTACGACGCCACCACCGGGGCGGCGCACAGCGCCAGCAGCAGCAGCATCTTGATGCGCCCGGTGCGGGTGCGCCGGTCCAGCGCATGGGCCGGGTCGGGCAGCGAGTGCACGGCCATGGACACGGGGGCGAACGGTTCGGGTGAGGTCATGACGCAGCGGGTGGATCGGAATCGGTTGCGGTAGCGGTACGGGACAGGGCTGGATCAGGCCGCGCTTGGCGGGCTTGGCGGGCTTGGCGGGCTTGGCGGCGCGGGCCCAGCCACTGGAACCAGGCGGTCAGACCGACTACCAGGGCGCTGAGCGCAAACCATTGCGCGGCATAGCCGTAGTGCTTCTGGACATCGATGGCCGGTGCCGGCCAGTCGCGCAGCAGTGTGCCTTGGGTGGGCGGCGCCGAGGCCGAAGGTGGCACCTGCGGCGCCGCGGTCAGTTGTTGCACCGACAGCGGCAGCAGGCGCAGCCCGGTTTCTTTTGCGTAGGCGCTGCGTTCGATATTTTGCCGGATGGGCCCGCTGGCGGCGCCGCCGAAGTCGTACAGCGCCGAGGGCCATGCGGCCAGCCGCCCGGTGACTTCCGCCGGCCCGGCAGCGGGGGCGACGTCGGGCACCAGGGTGCGGTCGCGCAGATCGCGCGGCACCCAGCCGCGCTGCACGGCGATGGCCTGGCCATCCGGCAATACCAGCGGGGTGACGACGATGAAGCCGGTGCGGCCGTTCATCGTGCGGTTGTCCAGGAACACCGTGGCGGCCGGGCGCCACTGGCCCTGCAGCACCACCCGGCGCTGCAACTGACCTTCGAGCGCCGTCGGCGGGCGCGCCAACGTGGCCTCGGTGAGTGTCGGCAGGCGCGACTGTGTCTCGATGCGCTGCTGCAGGGCGACCTTCTGCGCCGCGCGGTCGAGCTGCCACACACCCAGCCGCGCGGTGCCGGCGGCGGCAATCAGCGCGGCGACCAGGACGGTGAGCGTGGCATGGCGGCGTAGGAAGGACATCTGCACGAGGGTATCAGCCGTGCCCTGTCCGCTGGGTGCGGACGCGGGTGGAATAATCGGTCGCCATGAAGATCCTTGTCGCTGTGGTGTTCGTGACCATCCTGGCTGCGCTGGCCGCGGCCGGCGTCTTTATGCTGCGGCGCCCGAAACCGGACGAGGATGCCACCGCGGCGCACAGCCGCATGGCGCGCGCGCTGGCGGTGCGGGTGGGTGTCTCGGTGGCGCTGTTCCTGTTCATCCTGCTGAGCTGGCAGCTGGGCTGGATCCGCCCCACCGGCGTGCCGCTGGGCCATTGAGCGGGATCGACAGCGGCCAATGAAAAGAGCGCCCGAGGCGCTCTTTTCGTGGACGCCCGGCCCCCGGGCCGGCCCCGTCACATCCAGTAGACGACGATGTACAGGCCGAGCCAGACCACGTCGACGAAGTGCCAATACCAGGCGGCACCTTCGAAGCCGAAGTGGCGCTGTGGTGTGAAGTGGCCCTTCATCAGGCGGATGGTGATGAACAGCAGCATCAGCGCGCCCACGCAGACGTGGAAGCCGTGGAAGCCGGTCAGCATGTAAAAGGTCGAGCCGTAGATGCCGGAGGTGAGCTTGAGGTTCAGTTCGCTGTAGGCGTGGTGGTATTCGTAGGCCTGGAAGCCGACGAAGGTGGCGCCCAGCAGCACGGTGAGCCACATCCAGGCGATGCACTTGGCCCGCTGGCCCGCGATCAGCGCGTGGTGGGCGATCGTCAGCGTGACGCCCGAGGTCAGCAGCAGCGCGGTGTTGATGGTCGGGATCGGCCACGGGCCCATGGTGGTGAAGGGCTCGATGGTGCCGGCCGGCGAGGCTGTCGCGCCCACGCCAGAAGAGGGCCACATGGCCTTGAAGTCGGGCCACAGCAGGGCGTTTTCCAGACTGCCGAGGTTGGGCACCGAATGCACCCGGGCCCAGTACAGCGCGCCGAAGAAGGCGCCGAAGAACATCACCTCCGAGAAGATGAACCAACTCATGCTCCAGCGGAATGACATGTCGACGTTGTCGCTGTAGAGCTTGCCTTCGCTTTCGCCCGCGGCCTGGCCGAACCACTGGCGCAGCACGACGAAGAACCACAACAGGCCGAAGGCCAGCGAATAGGCGCCCCAGCCGTGACCGTTGATCCACTGGCCGGCGCCGAGGATCACGAAGAACAGCCCGATCGCGGCCATCACCGGGTGGCGGGATGGCGCGGGGACGAAGTAGTTGGGCGTTGCGCCCTGCGTGCTAGCCGACATGGTGGGTTCCTGCGGTCTTGGAGAAGGAAGGGTCGAAAGAAGAGAAGAGATCAGGCACGGCGGCGGCGTCGGTGTTCAGGGCTTCACGAGGCCACGCCGCTGCCGCTGACCCAGTTCACCAGCGCGATCAGAACCCCGATGAAGAGCAGGGCGCCGACGATGCCGGCAATGACCACATGCACCGGGTTGAGCTGCTGCACGTCGCGGTCGTAGTCCTTGCCGCGGCGAATGCCCAGGAAGGACCAGGCCACCGCCTTCATGGTCAGCAGCACCGAGCCCTTGCGGCGCACAGCGCCATCGGCGTCGTGACGCTCTGGGTTGTTCACTGGGGTACCTTCGCCCTGACGGGCTGCGGTGCGAGCCCCTTTGGGCGGCCGGGCGGGGCTCATGACTGCGGCGCGGCTGGGCCGCCGTGTTGCGCCACCGGTGCCGGCGGCACCTTGCCGCCCACCTCGAAGAAGGTGTACGACAGCGTGATGGTGGTCACGTCCTTGGACAGCTTCGGGTCGATCACGAACACCACCGGCCAGCGCTTGGCTTCACCGGGCGCGAGCGTGTATTCGTTGAAGCAGAAGCATTCGAGCTTGTTGAAGTGCGCCGCGGCCTGGTGCGGGGCGTAGCTGGGGATGGCCTGTGCCGACATCGTCCGGTTCTGTACGTTGCGGAACTCGTACATCACCGTGGTGACCTCGCCCGGATGCACCTGCAGCGAATGCTTCTCGGGCTTGAAGTCCCACGGGCCGCGCGCGTTGGCGTCGAACTCCACCGTGATGGTGCGGCTGGTGTCGACCTGCGTGTTGGCGCTGCGCGAGCCCCCGCCAGCACGCTGCTCCGACAGGCTCAGCACGTTGATGCCCAGCGCCTCGCAGATGTGCTTGTACATCGGCACCAGCGCATAGCCGAAGCCGAACATCAGCGCCACCACCACGCCGAGCTTGCCCACCATGCGCCAGTTGTCCTGGCGCAGAGCTTTGGCAGCGGCGGTGTCGAGGGGGGCGTCGGACATGGTGCGGCGAGAACGCGTTCGGAGCAGCCGGTCAGTGCCCGAACATGACCACTCTG
>JBDTQF010000272.1:0-5228 GCA_039932275.1 Burkholderiales bacterium | reverse complement strand
GGGCCTGTTCACCCAGTGCTGTGACCGAGGGCAGCATGCCGCCCGGGAAGATGTAGCGCTGGATGAAATCGGGCTCGCGCCGGTAGTGGTCGAAGTGCGCCTCGTCGATGGTGATGACCTGCAGCACCGCCACGCCGTCAGGCCGCAGGCTGCGACGCAGGGTGTCGAAATACTGCGGCCAGTGGCGCTCGCCCACGGCCTCGAACATCTCGATGGAGACGATGCGCTCGTGCGTGCCCTGCAGGTCGCGGTAGTCCTGCAGCCGCAGGTCGATCTGCATTGCGCGGCCTTCGTCGCGCACGCGCTGCTGCGCATGCGCCAGCTGCTCGCGTGAGAGCGTGATGCCGTGCACCGGCACCGCAGCCTGTTGCGCGATGGCCAGCGCCAGCGCGCCCCAGCCGCAGCCGATCTCCAGCACCGAGCCATCAGCGCCAAGGCCCGGCAAATCGAGCAGCTCGATGATGCGTTGCAGCTTGGCGGCCTGGGCCTGTTCCAGCGTGGTGCCGCTGGCGTCGTCGTCCGGGTAGAGCGCGCTGGAGTAGATCAACGCCGGGTCCAGCCAGCGTGCATAGAAGTCGTTGCCGAGGTCGTAGTGCGCGGCAATGTTGCGGCGGCTGCCGCGGCGGGTGTTGTCGCGCAGCCGGTGCACCAGGCGCGACGCCAGGCGCTTGGGCCAGGAGGGCGCGAGGTTCGCACCGAAGGCGGCTTCGTTGTGGCAGCCGAACAGCAGCAGCGCGGTGAGATCGGGGGTGGTCCAGTCGCCATCGCGGTAGGCCTCGGCCAGGCCGAGGTCGCCACCCAGCGCCAGCCGCGCCAGCGCCCGCCAGCGGTGCAGGTGCAGCGCGGCCTGCGGGCCGGGCAACGGGCCGCGGCCCTCCAGCGTGCGGCCATCGGGCAGGGTGACCAGCACCGTGCCGTGCTGCACCTGCGCCAGCCAGCGCTTGAGCAGGCGGTCCAGCAGCGGCCGCAGCGCCGCGCGGCCCAGGCTGGCCAATCCGAAGACGCCGAAGGCGCGCGATGCACGGTGATGACCCTGCGCGCTGCCGGTCACGGAGAAGGTCGAGGTTTTCATGTGTCGGCGTTCCGGACGATGGTGGTGGACGACGCAGGCGGCGCCGGGTGCGGTTGTGGACGCAGGCCCTTGAAGAACAGCCGCAGCGCTTCCCAGTGGATGCCCGCGACCACCTTCAGCGTCAGCAACGGGTGGGTGGCAAAGGTATGCAGCAGCGCAGCGTCGGTGAGCGCGTGGCGTTCGGTGTCCCACTGCGTGTGCAGCACCGGGCCCTGGGCATCGGCGGCGTTGATGCCGATGCGCAATGTGGCCCGCTGCGCCGCCGGCGGCTCGACGACGAAGCGGTAGCGCAACGCCATGGCCATGAAGGGCGAGACGTAGAAGTCCTTGTCGCACTGCTGCGCCAGGCGCGCCGCCCGGCGCTCGGCTTCAGGCACCTCGATCAGGTAGGTGTGGCGCTGGCCGAAGGTGTTGTGCACCTCGTAGAGCAGCGCGCACAGCGACCCGTCTGGCGCATGGCAGAAGTACACGCTCAGCGGGTTGAACACATGGCCGAGGATGCGCGGCATGGTCAGCAGCTGCACCGGCCCGTCGGCCGGCAGTCCGGCGGCTTGCAGTTGCCGGTGCACCCAGCCACGCAGGCCATCGGTGGCAGCGCTGACGCCGTCGCCGTGGTCGGCCTCAACCAGGCTGAAGAGGTTGAAGCGGTTGAGCGAGAACCAGCGCAGCCGTTTTGACAGCGCCGGCAGTTCGTCCAGGTCGAGCAGCAGCGTGAAGACGCGGTACTGCAGCCGGTGCCGCGCCGGCCGCAGGCGCTGGTGCATCACGCTGCCCACGTACAACGCTGAGGCCGGTGATGACGTCATGCAGGCTCCAACACCGGCGTGGGCGCTGTAGCGGCGGGTGGCAACACAATGCGGCCCGATTCATTGGCCACCGTCCAGGGCCGGCGCACACCGCCCAGCGCCTCGGCCACGGCCAGCCCGGCCTGCAGGCCGTCTTCATGGAAGCCGGAGCCGAAGTACGCACCGCAGAACCAGGTGCGCCGCACGCCCTGCAGCGACCACAGCGCGGCCTGGGCGCGCAGTGCCGCGGCATCGAACAGCGGGTGGTCGTACAGCTCGGTGTGCAGCAGCTTGTCACCGCGCGGCTCCTCGCGCGGGTTGAGCGTGAGGAACAGCGGCTGCTCGGCCGGCAGACCCTGCAGCCGGTTCATCCAGTAGGTGACGCAGGGCGCGCGGGCAGCGGCGCGGTCGCCGGCGTAGTTCCAGCTCGACCAGACGGCGCGGCGCTGCGGCATCAGCGCCGCATCGGCATGCAGCACCGCGCGGTTGCGGGTGTAGCCGAAGGCGCCGAGCAGTGAGCGCTCCGCAGCGCTGGGATCGTCCAACAGGCGCAGCGCCTGGTCGGCATGGGTGGCGATCACCACCTGGTCGTGTCGGTGTGCCGGGCCGCCGGCTTCGGTGACGATCGACACGCCGTCGCCGTCGCGGTGCACGCGCCAGGCCGCGCAGTCGAGCCGCACGCCATCGCCCAGCGCGGCGGCCAGGCGGCGCACGTACTCGCGGCTGCCGCCCTGCACGGTGCGCCAGGGGATGCGCCGGCCGAGCGACAGCAGGCCATGGTTCTGGCAGAAGCGCACGAACGCACCGATGGGGTAGCGGCCCACCTCCGCTGCCGGGGTGGACCAGATGGCCGCGGCCATCGGGTAGAGGTGGTCGTCGCGGAAGGCGCGGCCGTAGCCGTGCTGTTCAAGGTACTCGTCCAGCGGCATCAAGCCGCAGGCGGCGGCATCGCGCGGCGCCTGGCGATAGAAGCGCACCAGGTCGCGCAGCATCGACCAGAAGCGCGGGCTGACCAGGTGGCGGCGCTGCGCGAACAGGCTGTTCAGGTCGGTGCCGGCGTATTCGAGCGCGCCGCCGTCCAGGCTCACGGCGAACGACATGTCCGACGGCTGCGTCGGCACCTGCAGGTGCGCGAACAGCGCGGTGAGGTTGGGGTAGGCGGGCTCGTTGTAGACGATGAAGCCGGTGTCCACCGCCAGCCGCCCGCCCACCGGGCCGACCTCGACGGTGTTGCTGTGGCCGCCGAGCCGGCCTTCGGCCTCGTACAAGGTGACGCGGTGGCGCTGCGCCAGCAGCCAGGCCGCCGACAGCCCGGCGATGCCGCTGCCGATCACGGCAATGTCCAACGAGGGGGTGGCGGTGGCAGCAGGCATGACGGTGCATCGCCGAAGTGGATCTGCAGCCTTGTACGCAGCGCACGGCGGTTTGGATCACATGCGTTTGCCGCACCTGTGGGGCGGCTTGTGATCCAATCCGCCGCGTTGCGCGTACAAGCGGCATGAACACCGCCCGCCAGCCCTCATCGCCGCGCTTGCAGGCGCCGCGGCCGCGGACCGGCCGGCTGACACTCGTGCCGCACCCCGCCTGCCCACCCGCCATGCTGTCGAGCGATGCCCTCACCGAACTGGCCGGCGCCGTGGCGCGGCAGGACCGCGAGGCCTTCGCGGTGCTGTTCAAGCATTTCGCGCCGCGCATCAAGTCGTACCTCATCCGCAGCGGCTGCCCGCCGGAGCTGTCCGACGACCTGGCGCAGGAAACCATGGTGGGCGTGTGGCACAAGGCGGACCAGTTCGACCCGGCGCGTGCGCAACTGTCCACCTGGGTGTTCACCATCGCGCGGCACCTGCGCATCGACCGGCACCGCCGCGACGGCGGCGCCGAAGCGCTGCACCGCACCGCGGTCGACTGGTCCGAGGTCGACACGCTGGAACTCAGCGCGGCCGCGGACGACGAGCCCGCCGCCCAGCTGCACACCCACCAGCGCGAGCGTGGCGTGCGCCAGGCGCTGGCGCAGCTGAACGAGGAACAGGCGCTGATCGTGCGGCTGTCGTACTTTGAAGAGCAGCCGCATGCGCAGATCGCCCAGGCCCTGGGATTGCCCGTGGGCACCGTCAAATCGCGCATCCGGCTGGCGATGGGCCACCTGCGCCGGCTGCTGAACGAGTTCGCACCATGATCCACCACCATCCCGACGACGAGCTGTTGCTGGCGCGAGCCGCCGGCACGCTGGACAGCGGCACGGCCCTGGTCGTGTCCACCCATGCCGAGTTCTGCCCGCAGTGCCGCGAACGCCTGCGTGGCTTCGAAGCACTGGGCGGCGCGGTGCTGGAATCGATTGAGCCGGCCACGCTGGCCACCGATGCCTGGGCCCGCACGCTGGCGCGCATCGACGCCGCCTCGCCGCGCCAGGTCGTGCCAAAGCCGGCAGCGCGCATCCAGGCCCATCTGCCGGATGAACAGCCATGGCCGAAGGCACTGGCCGGCTGCAGCATCTCGCGCTGGCGCCCGCTCGGCCCGGGCCGGCGCTGGGCCCGCATCAGCGTGCCGAGCGACCGCGGGGCCAACCTGTTCCTGCTGCGCATCGCCGCCGGGCTGGCGATGCCCTGGCACAGCCACCGCGGGCTGGAGGTGACGCAGGTGCTGCATGGCAGCTTCGAAGACGGCCGGGCGGTGTTCGGCCCCGGCGACTTCGACGCCACCGACCCCAGCGTGCGCCACCAGCCGGTGGTGCTGGCGCAGGGTGAGTGCGTGTGCCTGGCGGCGGTGCAGGGCCGTCTGCTGTTCGACAGCGCCGCGGCGCGCCTGCTGGGTGCGTTGGTGGGGTTGTGAATCAGCCCCACCGGCACTGGCTCATCGCATGAGCCAGTGGTGCCGGCTCAATGTCCCGTCATCAACGCCCCCAGCGCAGCGCCACCCACGCACCCGCCGCGGCCGCCACACTGGTGGCCAGCGTGCCCCAGGCCATGTCGGTCAGCGTGAGGCGCCACGGCCAGCCCTGCAACGTGGCCTGGTTGGTGAGGTCGTAGGTGGCGTAAGCCACCAGGCCGAAGAAGGCCCCGCGCCACCAGGCGGCCAGCCACTCGCCGGTGTCCAGCGCCGGCGCGATGCAGAACACCACCACCCCGAGCACGTACAGCAGGTAGAACGGCACCGCGGCGGCGAGATCCGGCCGCTCCAGCATCAACGGGCCCAGCAGCGGGCGGTACAGGCGTGAGGCCATGGTGCTGAGCCAGGTGGCATCGAGCGCCAGGAACACCAGCGCGGCGGCGCCGTAGGCGATGGCATAGGGTTTGATGGACATGGTCGGAGGCCTGGGTGGAAGAACAAGGAAGAAGAAGGAAGCCTTCACTGCAACCGGTAGCTCAGCTTGC
>JBDTQF010000271.1:0-5250 GCA_039932275.1 Burkholderiales bacterium | reverse complement strand
TCTGCTCCGGCGGCAGGCCGGTGTACTGCCAGGCCACCGCGATCACCGGGATGCGGATCTCCGGGAAGATGTCGGTGGGCATGCGCAGCGCCGCCAGCGGGCCCAGGATCAGCAGCAGCAGCGCCAGCACCACGAAGGTGTAGGGCCGGCGCAGGGCCGTGCGGACGATGTCGATCAGCATGGGTGTGTGGCGGGGTTTACCTGCTGGCGCAGGAAGCGGGCAAAGCCATGCGCATCAGCAGCGGAGCGACTGTTCAATTGGCTGGACCAAACGGGGATGGATCGATGTTAACTGGCGAGTCAAGAACCCAGGCCGGGTGCTTTCGCGGCCTCGCGTGATGGCGGTGGCGTTGTCGGCACCAGCGGCACCAGCGGCACCAGCGGCTCGGCCCGTTGCGGCGCGTACTGCGCATGGCAGGCCTGGCAGCTGGTCCGCACCTGCACACCGGCGGCGAACAGGCTGCGCGGGTCGTGCCGGCGGGCCGCGGCCCCGGCGGTGGCGGCGCCTTCGCGCAGGCTGGCGGTCCACTGCAGCCAGTCGGCCCGGCCCTGGGCCAGCGCCGGCTGGGCCAGGGTGTCGCTGGTGCGGCTGAGCTGCGCGGCCGCGTCGCCCACGGCCTGCCAGGCTTCGGCGCTGCGCGGTTCGGCATCCACGCGGGCCGGCGGGTCGGCGGCAGCGAACAGTACCGCGGCCGCCGGGTCGACGAGCAGGTCCATCACGTCGGGCAGGATGGCTGCGAGCAGGTAGTCGCGCGCCGCTGCGGTGGCAGAGGGTGATGCCGGCGCCATGGCCGGCGGCGGGGCGGTGTCGGGCGAACAGCCGGCCGACACGGCCCCCCACGCGAGCATGAACACGCACACGGGCAGCCTGCCGAAGGGGGGCTTTGAGGGGGCCGGCATCGTTGTCTCCTGGCGCGGCGGTGCGGGCCACGCAGGCGCCGCGTCGCACCGCATCCTTGTTGTCAACGCAAGCGTACCGCCGTTCGATCCCGCGCGGCAGCGGGGCGTCGGGAGGCTAATATCGCGCCGGCTGGCGCGGGGAGGGTAGGGCGTCAGCGGCCCCATCCCATTCAACACAAAGACAGTGCGAGGCCGCATGCAGCTGCTGCAGGAATTCAGCCCCTCGGGGCGGTTGAGCCGAGGGGGCTTCTGGCTGCGCCACGTCACGTCGGTGCCGCTGGGTTTTTGGGCCGTGATCGCCGCGGGCCACACGCCGGGCGCGCCGTTCGATGTGCCGGTGGCCGCCGCGCTGTTGCTGCTGCTGGTGTCGCTGTGGGCCCGGCGCCTGCATGACCGGGGGCGCTCCGCCTGGTGGCTGTTGGTGGTGGCGGTGCCGGTGCTGGGGGCGCTGTGGCTGTGGGTCGAATGCGCCTGCCGCGGCACGGCAGCCGGGGCCCTGCGCTTCGGCCCTGCGCCGGGGGTGCGGGCCGACTACCTCATGGTGCGGCAGGGGCACGTATGACTGAACACCACACCATCAACGACGTCACCCAGCTCAACCCGGTGCGGGTGATGGCCATCGTCGCGCCCACTTCGGTGGCCGATGTGCAGGACGCGCTGCGGCGCACCAGCGGGCCGGTGTCGATCGGCGGCGGCCGCTTCAGCATGGGTGGGCAGACGGCCAGCCC
The DNA here is from genome assembly GCA_039932275.1 of Burkholderiales bacterium. Classification (GTDB taxonomy): domain Bacteria; phylum Pseudomonadota; class Gammaproteobacteria; order Burkholderiales; family Burkholderiaceae_C; genus Sphaerotilus. The sequence goes on along the minus strand of JBDTQF010000271.1, from coordinate 3,622 downwards.
GGGCAGCCTGCATTTCGACCTGCGCACGCTCAACCGCATCGTCGCGTTCTCAGCGGAAGAGCGAACCATCCGCGTGCAGGCCGGCGTGCGCTGGTGCGACATCCAGCGCTTCATCGACCCGCATGGCCTGGCGGTGAAGATCATGCAGACGTATGCGAACTTCACCGTCGGCGGCGCGCTCAGCGTCAACTGCCACGGCCGGTATGTGGGGCTGGGGCCGCTGGTGCTGTCGGTGCGCGCGCTCACGCTGGTGCTGCATGACGGCACGCTCGTTGAGGCCAGCCGCACGCAGCGGCCTGAGCTGTTCTTCGGCGCCATCGGCGGCTATGGCGCGCTGGGCGTGGTGGTGGAGGTGGAACTCGACCTGGCGCAGAACCGGCGCGTCAAGCGTATCAACCAGGTCATGCCGCTGACTGAGTACTGGGCGTTCTTCGCGCGCACCGTGCGCAACAACCCGCAAGCGGTGTTCCACAACGCCGACATCTACGCGCCGCACTACGGCAGCGTGCGCGCGGTGACCTGGGTCGAGACCGATGAGCCGGCCACGACGAAGGACCGCCTGCAGCCGCTGCGCAGCGCCTACCCGCTGCACCAGTACTTCCTGTGGGCGGTGTCCGAGACCCCTTTCGGCAAGGAGCGGCGTGAGAAGATCATCGACCCGTTGCTGTACCTGCGCAAGAAGGTGCATTGGCGCAACTTCGAGGCCGGCTACGACGCTGCCGAGCTGGAGCCGCCCTCGCGTGCCGAGCGCACCTATGTGCTGCAGGAGTACTTCGTGCCGGTGGAGCGGCTGATGGAGTTCGTGCCGCGCATGGCCGCGGTGCTGAACCGGCACCGCGTCAACGCGCTGAACATCTCCATCCGCCATGCCATGCCCGATGCGCACACCGCGCTGAACTGGGCGCCCACCGAGACCTTTGCCTTCGTGCTGTACCACAAGCAGCGCACCCGCGACAACGCCCGCTCACGCGTGGCGGTGTGGACGCGCGAGCTGATCGACGCGGCGCTGTCGGTGGGTGGCACCTACTACCTGCCGTACCAGCCGCATGGCACGGTCGAGCAGTTCCATCGCGGCTACCCGAAGGCCAAGGACTTCTTTGCGCTGAAGCACGCGGTGGACCCGCAGTTCCGTTTTACCAACGTGCTGTGGGACAAGTACTACCGCGCCTGGCTGGACGATGGTGCCGAGGCTTCGCCGCACGAGGCACCGGCCACCGAGTTCCACCAGGTGTTCGGCGATGTGGGGCTGTCGGATGCGTTCTACCGCTTCCTGCAGAACGTGTTCCGCACCGTGCCGGAAGACCGCTTCCATCACCTGATCGGCCAGGCCTGCCAACACCATCGCGATGAAGAGGGCCTCTACCGCCACCTGCAGCGTGAGCTGCCGTCCATCAAGCCATTTGCGGCCGAGCTGACGTATGCGCTGCCGTCGCTGTTCAAGCAGAAGGCCGAGATGACGCGGCAGACGCTGCAGGTGCTGGGCCAGCGCCGTGCCTTCAACGGCTACTTGGAGATCGGCTCCAAGGGCCGCTACTGCCGCGGCCTGGCGCGCGCGCTGCAGCTCAGCGGGCCCAAGGTGTTTGTCGATGAACAGCCGCCCAGCTTCTCGCCGGTGGACATCATGGAGCGTGGCCAGCTGGCCCGGCTCGGCCCGCATGTGCCGCTCAACGACTACGCGCCGCTGCCAGCCGACGCCTTGCCCGATGCCAGCATCGACCTGGTGGCCTGCTACATCGGCCTGCACCACATGACGGCTGAGAAGCTCACCACCTTCCTGCAGTCGGTGCACCGCGTGCTGCGCCCGGGTGGCGCCTTCATCGTGCGCGACCATGATGTGCGCACCCCCAAGCTGCGCGCGCTGGTGTCGCTGGCGCACACGGTGTTCAACGCCGGCCTGGGCGAGACCTGGGAGACCAACGTCGCCGAGCTGCGCTTCTTCGAACCCGCCACCACCTGGGTGCAGCGGCTGGACGCCGCGGGCTTCGACGACAGCTGCCACCGCCTGCTGCAGGACAACGACCCGACCGACAACACGCTGTTCTGCTTCATCAAGCGCGCAGCATCGGCCGGGGTGCCGGCATGATGCGCCGCCTGATCGTTGCTGTGATCTGCGGTCTGGGCATGGTGATGGCGGTTGCCAACGGATCGCCATCGGTCATCACGCCGGCCGAGCACCGCCGCACCCCCGACCAGACCTTCCTGACTTTCCCCGAGTGGTACCTGGTGCACAGCCCGGCCGAGTACGCGCAGTACCTGGCCACGGCCCAGCACCCCAGCGCCTTCCCGCTGTTTGCCCACATCGGCCAGTTCTGGCAGTCGTATGCCGCGGTCAACCGCGAGCTGGCGCCGTACCCCTTCAACGGCGGCTACCACCTGATGGTGATGGTCATCGGCACCAGCACCACGGTGGAGTACGCGCTGAAGGGCGCTTACGAGCACACCGTCGGCCGGCTGGCCGAGGCCACCCGTTCGGGTGCGTTGGTGGCGGAGGAACGCTTCGCCGGCCGCTATGCGCAGTCGTATGTGGACTTCATCCGCGTCGACCCCTGGTACCTGTACGACTTCTGGGGCCAGCTGAAGCAGCTCTGGCAGGACGTGCCGCTGCGTGGCCCCGACCTGCTGCGCCGCTGGGAACGCCGCTTTGCGCTGAGCAGCGAGCTGCTGGTCAAGGCCGGCTACGGCCGGCTCATCAAGCTGGGCACGCAAACCATCTACGACGCCCCCAAGCCCACCACCGCGGTGGTGCTGAACAAGGCACCGACGGCCGATACCAAGCATCCCGAGCTGGTGCTGCTGGACGCCGTGCGGCCCGACGGCAGCGTGCTGGCCACCGTGCCGCGCTACGAGGGCTTCACCACCACCAGCCGCTGGCTGGCGGCGCAGGGCGTGGACTTTGTCGAGATCGCCGGCAACCGCGGCGACGTGCTGGTCAGCCTGCTGGTGCCCACCGCGTGGCGGCCGGGCAGCGAGCGGCTGCTGTTCGAGCAACCGCTGCTCACCCAGCCGGGTCGCAAGCGCGTGGCCATTGCGGTGCCGGTGGCGGCGTTGGCGGCCACCCTGCGCCAGGCCGCGGCGCAGCCGGGCACGGTGGTGGTTGAACACGTCTATGACTTCTGATGCGCGACTTCTGATGCGACGCCCTCCCGCTCATCGGAATTGGGCTTTGGCGCTGGCGCGTCGGCTGTTGCTGGCCGTGCTGGCGCTGCTGGTCATCGTCTGCGTGGTGATCGCGTGCTGGGTGGGCTTCACCGAGCATGAACGCCTTGAACGCGAGGCCAAGACGCCCGAGCAGATCGCCGCTGAACCAGGCCAGGGCCGCGGCCGCTGGGTGCAGGTGGCCGATGCCCAGCTGTATGTGCAGACCTGGGGCGATGCACGCCACCCCACGCTGCTGCTCACCCACGGCACCGGCGCGTGGAGCGGCAGCTGGTTCGCGCTGCCCGCCGCGCTGGCCGCGGCCGGCTGGCAGGTGGTGGCGGTGGACCTGCCGCCGTTCGGCCTGTCGAAGCCGCAGGGCCCGCCCCGCCGGGTCGACTACACGCGCCGCGCGCAGGCGCAGCGCCTGCTTGGCCCGGTCTGAACCGCCTGTTCCCGCGGCCGCAGGCGCTGGCCGAGGCCGACC
>JBDTQF010000270.1:0-5263 GCA_039932275.1 Burkholderiales bacterium | reverse complement strand
CAAAGGCCATCTCGCAGGCGGCCGCCCACAGGCCGCCGTCGCTGCGGTCGTGGTAGGCCAGCAGCTTGCCTTCACCGCGCAGCTGGTTGATGGCGGCCACCAGCGCCTTGAGCTGGGCTGCCTCAATCAGGTCGGGCACTTCGTTGCCGAAACGGCCGATCACCTGCGCCAGCATCGAGCCGGCCATGCGGTTGCGGCCCTGGCCCAGGTCGACCAGGATCAGGCTGGTGTCGCCAGGCTGCAGCTGCGGCGTCAGCGTGCCGCGCACATCGTCCAACGTGGCGAAGGCGGTGACGATCAGCGACACCGGCGCCACCACCTGCTTATCGCTGCCGTCGTTCCACTTGGTGCGCATCGACAGACTGTCCTTGCCCACCGGGATGCCGATGCCGAGCTGCGGGCACAGCGCCATGCCCACAGCCTTGACGGTGTCGTACAACGCGGCGTCTTCACCGGGCTCGCCACAGGCGGCCATCCAATTGGCGCTGAGCTTGATGCGCGAGAGCTCGATCGGTGCGGCCAGCAGGTTGGTGATGGCCTCGGCCACCGCCATGCGGCCCGAGGCCGGCGCGTCGAGTGCGGCCAGCGGCGTGCGCTCGCCCAGGCTCATCGCTTCGCCGCGCAGGCCGGCGTAGTCGGCCAGCGTGACGGCGCAGTCGGCTACGGGTACTTGCCACGGGCCGACCATCTGGTCGCGGTGGCTGAGGCCGCCCACGGTGCGGTCACCGATGGTGATGAGGAAGCGCTTGGACGCCACCGTCGGGTGGCGCAGCACCTGGTAGGCCACCTCGTCGAGCTTCACGCCGGTCAGGTCGAGCGGCTGCTCGCTGCGCTTCAGGCGCTGCACATCGCGGATCATCTTGGGCGGCTTGCCCAGCAGCACGTCCATCGGCATGTCGATGACACGTTCACCACCCGACCCATCTTCGAGGACGAGCGCCGGCGCGTCGGTGGCCACACCGATCACCGCATACGGGCAGCGTTCGCGCTGGCACATGGCGTCAAAGATCGGCAGCGCGCCGGGGTCGATGGCCAGCACGTAGCGCTCCTGGCTCTCGTTGCACCACACCTCTTTCGGGGCCAGGCCGGTCTCTTCCAGCGGCACCTTGCGCAGGTCGAAGGTCGCGCCCTTGCCGGCGCCGTCCACCAACTCGGGGAAGGCATTGCTGATGCCGCCGGCGCCAACATCATGGATCGCCAGTACCGGGTTGTGTTCGCCCAGACGCCAACAATGATCGATCACCTCCTGCGCGCGGCGCTGGATCTCGGGGTTGCCACGCTGCACCGAATCGAAGTCGAGCGACGCTGCGTTGGTACCGGCCGCCATCGAGCTGGCCGCACCACCTCCCATGCCGATGCGCATGCCCGGCCCGCCCAGCTGGATCAGCAGCGTGCCGGCGCCGAAGGGCAGCTTGTGGGTCTGGCCTTCGCTGATGGTGCCCAGCCCGCCGGCGATCATGATGGGCTTGTGGTAGCCGCGCTGCACGCCAGCGACTTCCTGCTCGAACACGCGGAAGTAGCCCGCCAGGTTGGGCCGGCCGAATTCGTTGTTGAAGGCAGCGCCGCCGAGCGGACCCTCCGTCATGATCTGCAACGGGCTGGCGATGTGCTCGGGCTTGCCGATGCGGTGCTGTTCCCACGGCTCGTTGGTGCCGGGCAGGTGCAGGTTGCTGACCGAGAAGCCGGTCAGCCCGGCCTTGGGCTTGGAGCCGCGACCGGTGGCGCCTTCGTCGCGTATCTCGCCGCCGGCGCCGGTGGAGGCGCCCGGGTGCGGCGAGATGGCGGTGGGGTGGTTGTGGGTCTCCACCTTCATCAGCACATGCGCGGTCTGGGGCTTGGCCACGTAGCGCGGCGCGTTGGTGTAGCCCTCGGGCTGCCAGCGCTGCACCGGGCCGCCTGCCATCACCGCGGCGTTGTCGCTGTACGCCACCACGCTGTGTTGCGGCGACAGCTTTTCGGTGTTGCGGATCATGCCGAACATCGACAGCGGCTGCGCCTGGCCGTCGATGACGAACTCGGCGTTGAAGATCTTGTGGCGGCAGTGCTCGCTGTTGGCCTGGGCGAACATCATCAACTCGACGTCGCTCGGGTTGCGGCCCAGTTCGGTGAAGGCCTTGACCAGGTAGTCGATCTCGTCGTCGGACAGCGCCAGGCCGAAGTCGGTGTTGGCCTGCACCAGCGCCTTCTTGCCCCCGTTCGGGCCCACGCCCAGCACGTCCACATGCACCAGCGGCTCGGCCGGCTGGGCGTCGAACAGATGGCGCGCAGCCTCGCGCTCGAAGGCCACGCTTTCGGTCATGCGGTCGTGCAGCAGCGCGGCGCAGGCCTGCAGTTCGTCGGCGCTCAACGGCTTCGATCCGCCCAGCAGGCCGGTTTTCAGCGTCAGCCGGAACTCGGTGACGCGCTCGACGCGGTGAATCGCCAAGCCGCAGTTGTGCGCAATGTCGGTGGCCTTGCTGGCCCAGGGCGACACAGTGCCCAGGCGCGGCAACACCACCACCAGCGCGCCGTCGACCGGGCCGGCGTAGGCGTCGCCGTAGCGCAGCAGCGCGGCCAGCTTGTCGTCGGCCTCGCGCGGCAGCGCGGTATCGCTCCACACCCAGTGCAGATGCCGCGCCGCCACGCCGGTGATGCGCGGGTTCACCGCCTGCAGCTGCGGCAGCAAGGCCTGGGCCCGGAAGGCGGACAGCGCATTGCCACCCTCGAAATGCTGGAGGTGCTGGGAGGAGGTGGTCACGAATCGCCTGTGGAAGCCGGTGGGGGAAGAGCGCCGCCAGCCACAGTGAGGGCTGGACAGAAAGGCGGGATTTTAGGGAAGCCGGCCGGACCGGCCGCCGGCACGGCATCCGGCCCAGCCGAAGCGGGCGTCGTTCAATGCGCCGGCGGTGCCGCTGGCTGCACCGCCGGCCCGACCACCGGCCCCAGGGCCGCTACCAGCGCATCGGCCAGGCGCGGCTCGGCCACGAAGGTGGCGTCGGCCCCCTCAGAAGCCAGCAGCGCGGCTTCTTCGTCGTTGGCCGCGCACACCAGCACCCGGATGGCCGGGTTGAGCGTGCGCGCGGTGGCCAGCATCTGCCGCGTGGCCACCGGGTCGCGCGGCGTGACCACCAGGGTGTGGGCCCGGGCGACATGGGCCTGGATCAGCACCGCCGGCTCGGCCGCATCGCCCAGCACCGCGGCGATGCCGGCCGCCCGCAGCGCCGCGACCTGCTCGCGGCTGCGCTCGGCCACCACGAAGGGCTGCTGGCGCTGGCGCAACGCCGCGGCCACACGCCGGCCGATGCGGCCGTGGCCCACCAGCACCACCTGCCGGGCCAGGAAGCGCTCGTCGGTGTCGGCCGGCAGTTCGGCCAGCGCATCGTCGCGGCTGGCCAGGCGCCGGGCCAGCTCGGAATGCGCCAGGGCCCAGCGCTGCACCGGCTCGATCAGCGCGAACAGCAGCGGGTTGAGCGCCATCGAGATCAGCGCGCCGGCCAGGATCAGGCTCTGGCCTTCAGGCGGCAGCAGCTTCAGCGAGACGCCCAGTGCCGCCAGGATGAACGAGAACTCGCCGATCTGCGCCAGCCCGGCCGAGACCGTGAGCGCCGTGGCCAGCGGGTAGCGCAGCAGCAGCACCAGCGCCGCCGCGGCCAGCGACTTGCCCACCACGATGATGCCCACCACGGCGAGCACCTTCCAGGGCTCACGCAGCAGCACCATCGGGTCGAACAGCATGCCCACCGAGACGAAGAACAGCACCGCGAAGGCGTCGCGCAGCGGCAGCGATTCCTCGGCCGCGCGGTGGCTGAACTCCGACTCGCGCAGCACCATGCCGGCGAAGAAGGCGCCCAGCGCGAACGACACGCCAAACAGCTCGGCCGCGCCAAAGGCCATGGTGACGGCGGCGGCCACCACGCACAGCGTGAACAGCTCGCGCGAGCCGGTGCGAGCCACCTGCCACAGCAGCCAGGGCAGCAGGCGCCGGCCCGCCACCAGCATCAACGCGACGAAGGCGCCCACCTTCAGCAGCGTCAGACCGATGCTCTGCCACAGCGGTGTGGCCGTCGTGGCGGCATCGGCACCGGACGGTGCCAGCGCCGGCAGCAGCACCAGCACCAGCACCATGGCCAGGTCCTCCACCACCAGCCAGCCGATGGCGATGCGGCCGTTGACCGAGTCGATCGCGCCGCGGCCCTCCAGCGCCTTCAGCAGCACCACCGTGCTCGCCACCGACAGCGCCAGGCCGAACACCAGCGCGCCGCCCAGCGGCCAGCCCCACCAGTGCGCCAGCCCAACGCCGAGCAGCGTGGCCACACCCATCTGCACCACCGCGCCCGGCACAGCCACCTTCTTGACCGCCAGCAGGTCGTTGACCGAAAAATGCAGCCCGACGCCGAACATCAGCAGCATCACGCCGATCTCGGACAGCTCCGCGGCCAGTGCCACGTCGGCCACGAAACCCGGGGTGGCCGGGCCGATGAGCACCCCGGCCAGCAGATAACCCACCAAGGCTGGCAGGCGCAGGCGCGCCGCGACGAAGCCCAGCACGAGGGCCATCCCGAGGGCCACGGCAATGGTGGAGATGAGCGGGATGTCATGGGGCATGCGGGCGGAGCCTTGGGTTGAAGTTGGCAGGCAGCGGAACAAAACCGAGGGCGACGGCACCGGCCAGGCCGGTATCCCTGCCTGGGATGTGAGCAAGACCGGGTGAGATAATTCCCGCCCATGCCGATCAACATCAAGACCGCCGCCGACATCGAGGGCATGCGCGTGGCCTGCCGCCTGGCCTCCGAGGTGCTGGACCACCTCACGCCCTTCATCGTCCCAGGAATCACGACCGGCGAGATCGACCGGCTCGCCGCCGACTATATGGAGTTGCAGGGCACGCGCTCGGCCACCGTCGGCTATCAGCCGTCGGGCTACCCGCCCTACCCGGCGTCGCTGTGCACGTCGGTCAACGACGAGGTGTGCCACGGTATTCCCAACGAACGGGTGCTGAAGAAGGGCGACATCGTCAACGTCGACGTGACCGTCATCACGCCCGAGGGCTGGTACGGCGACAACAGCCGCATGTTCCTCATCGGCGACTGCAGCATCGCGGCCAAGCGGCTGTGCCAGATCACCTTCGAAGCCATGTGGAAGGGCATCGTCAAGGTGCGGCCCGGGGCGCGCCTGGGTGACATCGGCCATGCGATCCAGACCTTCGCCGAAAACGCCGGCTTCTCGGTGGTGCGCGAGTTCTGCGGCCACGGCATCGGCAAGAAGTTTCATGAAGAGCCGCAGG
>JBDTQF010000269.1:0-5346 GCA_039932275.1 Burkholderiales bacterium | reverse complement strand
CGACGCGGTTCATGCCGTCGTTCCAGTCGCCGGTGCCCATCAGCGGCAGGCCGTGCGCGCCCACCGCAAGGCTGCGGTCCAGGGTGCGCGCGGCATGCTCGTACACCGTGGCGTCCTCGGCGCTGACGGCCGGTGTGGTGTAGGCGTCTTCGGCGCCGTCGGGGATGGCGATGCCGTCCAGAAAGGGCACCCACTCGTCGAGCAGCGTGGCGTCGCCGCTGGCGTTCAGGTAATGCACGCAGGCGTGCGGCAGCCACAGCAGGTCGTCGGAGAAATGCGTGCGCACGCCGGCTCCGCCGGGCGTGTGCCACCAGTGCTGCACGTCGCCCTCGCTGAACTGGCGCGACGCGCACAGCACGATCTGCGCGCGCAGCATTGCCGGGGCGGTCCAGGCCAGCGCCATGGCATCCTGCAGTTGATCGCGGTAGCCGGTGGCGCCGCCGGCCTGGTAGAAGCCAGCCTTGGCCCAGAGCCGGCACGACACCGTCTGGTACAGCAGCCAGCGGTTGACCAGGGCGTCGAACAGCGGGTCGGGCGTCTGCACCGTGGCCGCGCCGAGCAGCCCGTCCCAGCGCCTGCGCACCTGCTCGATGCGCTGCAGCGCCGGCTCCGCCGCCGCCACGGCGGCCAGCTGCCGCGCCGCGAACGGGCTCTCGGCGTAGCCCAGCAGGAACACCCGCTCCACCGTCTGGCCGGCTGCCAGGCTCAGCGACGCGGACAGCGCCGCGCACGGGTCGAGCCCGCCGCCCTGCTGCTTGCCGAAGTGGTCGGGCAGCACCAGCCGGCCGCGCGCGTCGAAGGCTTCGCGGCGATCGCAGGTCCAATCCACGGCTTCTTCGGCTTCGTCGAGGCCATCGGCCTGATCAGCCTGATCAGCCCGATGAGCCCGACCACTGGCCAGCGCCAGGAAGGCCGTGCCGTCGCCGAAGCCGGCCGAGCGGTCGAGCTGCGTGGCCAGCAGCGCGGTGAGCTTGCCGCCGCCGGGCAGGCGCTGGCGCTGTAGCGCGGTGTGCACCGTGCCGCGGTCGCTGCGGTTGGCGCCCATCATCCACTCGGCCAGGCCCACCACCCGCAGCTGCTGGGTGCGCTGGCCGCGGTTGACGAGCTGGATGCGCACCTGCTTGACCGCGCTCTCGGCATCGACGCACCACGACGCCGTGACCTCCACATCGCCGCGGCGGTGGCTGATGACGCTCAGGCCCTGGCCGTGCGCGACGCGGTAGTGCACCTGGTCGTCGCCCCAGGCGCTGGGCGCCACGCTCCAGGTCTGCAGCGTGCGGCGGTCCTGCAGCAGGAACCACTCGGCCGGCGGGTCGGCCACCGGGTCGTTGGACCAGGCCGTGAGCTGATTGAGCCGGCTGTTCAGCGCCCAGGTGTAGCCGCCGCCGGCTTCGGTGATCTGCGCGCCGAACGCCGGGTTGGCCAGCACGTTGATCCAGGGCCGCAGCGGGCGCAGGGCGTTGTGCACGTCGAAGCGGAACTCGCCGCTGGCGCTGAACTCGCCCCGCGGTGCCGGCACCGGGTGCGTGGCCGGCGGGTGCGCGGCCAGCGCCAGCGGCCAGGCCGAGCGGGCGTCGCGCGCCTCGAAGGCCTGTGCATGCAGCGCCACCCAGGCCTGCACATGGTGCAGCAGCGGGCGGCCGTCGGCCTGCAGGCGCACCCGCGCCAGGGTCTGCAGCGTGCCCAGCTCGTCGCTCGACAACTCCTCGGCGCGCAGCACATGCCAGCCGGTGGTGGCGTCGCGGCCGCCGCTGCTGCTCTGGGCGCCGTGCTCGGCCATGTGGCGGTCGCGCAGCGTGGCCAGTTCGAGCTGCAGGCGCATCTGGTACGACGCCGGCTCGGCGTTGACCACCACCAGGTCGCAGCCCAGGCCGCCCCACGACCACAGCCGCAGCGCCTGGGCCAGCGAGCGCAGCAGCCCCAGCCCCTGCATGGCGCTGGCCGACACCAGCAGGATCGGCCGGTCGCCCGAGATACCGAAGCGCCACAGCAGCCGCCGGTCGCATACGGCCAGCGCAGCGTCGCCCTGGGCCCTTGCCGCGCTGGCCGAGGGGCGCGTCAGGCTCAGCACCAGCGCCGTGCTCAGCGACTGCACCGCGGCGAAGTTCTCGGCGCTGATGGTCAGCGTGCGCAGGCGGATGCCCGCCAGCGTGGCCGACATCAGCGAGGCGCGCTGCACATGGCTGGCCTGGTGGTACTTGTCGATCACCGCGTGCAGCGTGCCGCGGTCGACCGACGCGGCGGTGGCGAAGGTCAGCGTAGCCTTGGCGCCGGGGGCGATGCGCAGGCGCACCGCCAGCGCACACACCGGGTCGAGCCCGGTGGTCAGCGCGGCCTGCGCGTCCGGCCCCGCGGTGGCGTCCACCGCCGGCAGCGGGTCGAAGTCGGCCAGCGGCTGGCTGGCGGCATGGTTGCGGCCCAGCCAGCGCTGCCGGTCGGTTTGCACGCGCAGGCAGATCACCTGCGGGTCGGTCTCGGCCAGGAAGTGGGCGGCCTTCAGCGCTGGTTCGGTGGGCAGGCGGGGCGTGCGCTCGAACACCAGCGCCTGCTGGGCGGCCTGCCAGGCGGCGTGCACGAACAAGTTGGTGAAGGCCGGGTGCGCCTCGTCGGCGCGCGGGTCGGCCAGCGTGGGCTCGAAGGCCGAGACCAGCTCGATGTCGAGCAGCCGGTCGCCCAGGTTGCGCAGCTCGACCTGGCGGAACTCGATGTCGTCCTCCGGGCTGACCCACACCGTGGTGTGCGCCTGCAGCCCGGGCCAGGTGGCGTCGAAGCACACCCGGTCGGCGTGGAAGACGCTGCGGTAGTGCGCCGCCGGGTCGGGCGCCGGGTGCTGGGTGATGGACACCAGCGGCGCGAGCAGCGGCGCCAGCGGCGGCCCCGTGGGCACCGACGGCGGGTACGGGCCGTCGAGCGGCTCATCGCGCGAGACCTCGGGCGGCAGCTCGTCGTCCTGCGCCTCGTCGTCCTGCCAGCGCAGGTAGAAGAAGCTGCCGCAGGCGTCGCGCAGCGCATCGTCGCGCCAGCGCGTGATGCCGGTGGCGCCCCAGCGGCTCCAGCCGGCGCCGTTGGCGCGCAGCGCGACGCTGTAGCGGCCGTTGGACAGCAGGTGCGTGGGCTCGACGGCCTGCTGCCCCGGCAGCACCTCACGCAGCAGCCCGGGCAGACGCCGCTGCAGCAGTTGCGGCGGCGGGCCGGGCAGCGGCTCGTAGAGCACCGAAACCTCGCGCGGCGCGCGCTCGTGTAGCAGTGAAGCGACCGCTTCGAGGTGCGCATTGGCCATGCCCCAGCGCTGCACCACGCCGTCCAGCAGCACGTTGGCCAGCGCCACGATGCTCATGCCCTGGTGGTGCGCCATGAAGGTCTGCACCGGTGTGGCCAGGCCCTCGTCGCTGCGCCGCGCCGGGGTGAAGTCGAGCGCCTCGATGAAGCCGTGGCGCTGGCGCGCACCCAGGGCCTGCAGCGCGGCGAAGTTGAGGCAGGCGCGGTGCGGGTCGATCTGCGCGGCCAGCGCCGTGGCGTAGGGCGCGATCACCAGTTCGTCGGGCGGCGTGCGGCGCAGCGCCAGGCGCGGCACGCCCTGCGGCGCGTACTGGTAGGCCAGCGTGTGGTCGCGCCCGGCGTAGGCCGACTCGGACACGCCCCACGGCACGCCGTGGGCGGCGCCGAAGTCGATCTGCTCGCGCAGCGCGGCATGGCAGGCCTCGCGCAGCACGCTGCCGTGCGGCTCGTCGAGCACCAGGCTGGGCATCAGGTACTCGAACATCGAACCCGACCACGAGCGCAGCCCGGCGGTGGCACCAATGGCATAGAACGGCCGGCCGAGCGAGGCCCAGTGCCCCACCGGCACGTCGCCCTTGGCAATGGCCAACAGGCTGGTCAGGCGCGATTCCGACGCCAGCAGGTCGTAGAAGCCGGCGTCGAGTTCCTGTTCCGCCACCCGGTAGCCGATGTGCAGCAGATGGCGCTTGCGGTGGTACAGAAAGCCGAAGTCGGCTGCCCACGCCAGCTGCTCGCAGGCCGCCGCCAGCGCCAGCAGGCGCGGCGCAGCGGCTGAGTCGGCTTCCTCGGCGGCCAGCGCCGTGCAGGCCTGCGCCACGGTGAGCAGGTGGCCGCTGAGGTTGCCGCTGTCCACGGTGGACACGTACATCGGCAGCAGCGGCAAGCCGCTCTGGGTGTCGTACCAGTTGAAGAAGTGGCCGCGATGGCGCTGCAGCGTCTGCAGCGTGGCCAGGGTGGCTTCGAGCCGTGCCAGCAGCTCGGCCGTGCCGAGCCAGCCGAACGCCCGCGCGCAGGCCACGCTCAGCAGGTACAGGCCGATGTTGGTGGGCGAGGTGCGGTGCGCCAGCATGTCGTGCGGCAGCGTCTGCAGGTTGTCGGGCGGCAGGTAGCGGTCGTCGGCGCTGACGCAGCGCTCGAAGTAGCCCCAGGTGTCGCGCGCGATGCTCTCCAGGTAGGCCCGGTCCATTGCCGCCAGCTGACCCACCAGGTGGCCAGCGGCGCGGTGGCCCACAGGGCACACAGCACCACTGCCAGCCAGGGAGCGGGCGTGCCGGCGAACAGCAGCGCAGCCAGCAGCAGCAAGGCGATGACCGGCTCGCGCCGGTGCTGGCGCAGCACCGCCGGCAAGGTGGTGGCGGCCTGGGCCTGCGCGGTGGCGGCGGTGGTCCACTGCAGCAGGTGGCGGTGGCTGACCAGCAACCGGTAGAGCGCGCGCAGGATGGCGTCGCCGGCGCGCAGGGCCTGCTGCAGCAACTGCCCCAGATGCCACAGCCCGCCGCTCGCCGCGCGCAGCAGTTCGGTGGCTGCGCCGACGAAGAAGTGGCGCCTGGCCAGGTCGTCGCGGCTGGGCAGGAAGCCGGCCACGGCGCCCATCAGCGGGCCGGCGGTGAAGGCGGCCAGCACCAGCGCCAGTGCCACCCACGGCGACACCGTGCGCCCCGCCAACGCCAACAGCAGCAGCGCCAGCGACATCGGCGCCACCAGCGAGCGGCGCAGGTTGTCGAACATCTTCCAGCGGTTGACCGCGCCCACCGGATAGCGCCGCCATTGCAGCAGGAACGGCAGCAATTGCCAGTCGCCGCGGGTCCAGCGGTGCACGCGCGCGGCCGCCACGTCGGCATGGAAGGGCGCGTCCTCGATCAGCGTGACGTCGCTCACCGTGCCGCAGCGGGCGATCGCGCCTTCGAGCAGGTCGTGGCTCAGCACCCGGCCCTCGGGCAAGCGCTGCGACAGCACGGCGTGCAGGGCCTGCACCTGCAGCAGGCCCTTGCCGGTGAAGGTGCCCTGGCCGAACAGGTCCTGGTAGACCTCGGAGCTGGCCGCGCTGTACGGGTCGATGCCGCACTG
>JBDTQF010000268.1:0-5505 GCA_039932275.1 Burkholderiales bacterium | reverse complement strand
ACCTGCACCTGCACCTGCACCTGCACCTGCACCTGCACCTGCACCTGCACCTGCGGCCGATGAGGCGCCTCGGCTGGCCGACGCCGCCTCTGCGAGCGCAGGCAGCACCGCGGGCGACGCCACTGTGGCCGCTGCGGCACCCGCCGACAGCGCCGTCTCGTCCGAAACCCCGGCGACCTTCAGCTGGCCCGCGTCAACCCGCATCCGCTACCGCCTCCTGGGCCAGTATCGCGGTGACGTGCACGGCAGTGCCGAGGTCGAATGGCTGCGCGAGGGCGAGCGCTACCAGGTGCACCTCGATGTCTCGGCAGCGCTGCTGTTCAACCGCCGCATGAGCAGCGAGGGCCGCGTCACCGAGGCGGGCCTGGTACCACAGCGCTATGAGGAGGTCACCACCAACCGGCTGCAGGTGTTCAGCGAACCGCGGCGTTCGTTGATGAGTTTCGACGCGACGCAGGTCCAGCTGGCCGATGGCCGCCAGGTGCCGACGCTGGCGGAGGTGCAGGACAGCGCCAGCCAGTTCATCCAGTTCGTCTACTGGCTCAGCACCCGGCCCGAGCTGCGCCGCGCCGGCGCGCGCATCGACGTGGCCCTGGCCCTGCCGCGGCGGGTCGGCCGCTGGGTCTACGAGGTCGGCCCGTTGGAGCTGGTGGACACGCCGGCCGGCCCGGTGGAATGCTGGCCCTTGCGGCCGGCCGCGGGAGCAGTGCCCGGTGAGCTGCAGGCCGAGGTCTGGCTGGCACCGCGGCTGCAGATGCTGCCGGTGCGGCTGCGCATCCGTCAGAGCGCCGAGGTCTACTTCGACCTGTTCATCGACCGGCTGCCGGAACAGGCGCTGCGCTGAGCCGTGCGTATAGTCCCACCCGTTGAAATAGGAGCCCACCCATGAGCCTTGAAAACATCCTGGTCGAGACCCGCGGCGATGGCGCGCTGCGCTATGGCTGGATCACGCTGAACCGCCCCAAGCAACTCAATGCGCTGAACGACGCGTTGATGGACGAGCTCGGTGCCGCGCTGCTGGCCTTCGATGCCGACGACGGCATTGCCTGCATCGTGCTCACCGGCAGCGACAAGGCCTTCGCGGCCGGTGCTGACATCCCCGCGATGGCCAAGTTGCAGTACGCCGACGCCTACCGCGGCAACTTCATCACCCGCAACTGGGACACCATCCGCCAGATCCGCAAGCCGGTGATCGCGGCGGTGGCCGGCTTCGCGCTGGGCGGCGGCTGCGAGCTGGCGATGGCCTGCGACTTCATCGTCGCCGCCGACAACGCCAAGTTCGGCCAGCCCGAGGTCAAGCTCGGCATCCTGCCTGGCGCCGGCGGCACGCAGCGCCTGCCGCGGGCGGTGGGCAAGGCCAAGGCCATGGACCTGGCGCTGACCGGCCGCAACATGGACGCAGCGGAAGCCGAGCGTGCCGGCCTGGTCTCACGCGTGGTGCCGGCCGACCAACTGCAGGCCGAGGTGGCCAAGATCGCCGAGACGCTGTGCGGCTACTCACGCATGGCGCTGCTGGCGGTGAAGGAAAGCGTCAACCGCGCGTTTGAAGTGCCGCTGTCGGAAGGACTGACCTTCGAGCGCCGCCAGTTCCACGCCGGCTTCGCCACCGAGGACCAGAAGGAAGGCATGGCCGCCTTCCTGGAAAAACGCCCACCGAAGTGGGCGCATCGCTGAGCGCAAACTGAACTGACAGCGGTCGGTTCAGGATTTGGCGTTCAGCCGCTTCTCCAGCTCTTCCGCAGGAATGGCACCCGGCACCCGGGTGCCATCCTCAAACACGATAGCCGGCGTGCCGGTAACGCGGACCTTGCGCGACAGCACCAGGTTGCGTTCGATCGCGCTGCTGTCGCAGGCGGCCATGCTGCGCGGCGGGGTGCTGCCGGCGATCATCCAGTTGCGCCAGGTGGCGGTGTTGTCCTTGGCGCACCAGATGGCCCGCGCCTTCTCGGGTGAATCGCCGCCGAGGATCGGGATCACGAAGGTGTACACGGTGAGGTCCTTGACCCCCTGCAGGTCGCGCTCGAACTTCTTGCAGTAGCCGCAGTTGGGGTCGGCGAACACGGCGATCCTGCGCTTGCCGTTGCCGGTCTTCCAGACGATGGCGTCCTTCAGCGGCAGGCTGGCGAAGTCGATGGCCGAGAGCTTCTCGATGCGTTCCTGCGTCAGGTTGCGCTTGGCCGCGGTGTCGATGATCTCGCCCTGCACCAGGAACTGCCCCTTCGCATCGCTGTACATCAGGTCGTTGCCGATGCGCAGCTCGTACAAGCCGGGCACCGGTGACGGCCGGATCTCGTCGATCTTGGGCAGGTTGGGCAGTCGCTCGGCCAGCGTTTTGCGGATATCGGCCTCGTCGCCGAGTGCGCTGCCGGCCAGCATGGCCAGCGCCAAGCCCATCAGCCGCGCGGTGAAAGACTTCCACATCATCGTGTTTCCTTTGAACGTCATCCCAACGCCTGCTGGGCCAGCCAGCGCTTGAGCGGCGCGGCGCGGTTGACCAGGCTCATACCGCGGTTGCGCAGCGCCGCCAGCGGCGCATCTTCGCGTGCGAACAGTTGCCACAGACCATCGACCATACCGTTCATCGCCCAGGTGGGCGCGGCCCGTTCGCGGGCATAACGACGCAGCGTGCGGGCGTCGCCGGCAGGCCGCCACGGCGTGCTGCGGCGGGCTTCGGCCAGCACGCGCGCCAGGCAGGCGGCATCGGCCAACCCGAGGTTGAGCCCCTGGCCGGCCAGCGGGTGCACGGCATGTGCGGCATCGCCCAGCAGCACCCAGCCGTCGCCGCACCAGGGTGCGGCCCGGCCGGTGACCAGCGGCCAGGCGGCGCGTTCGCTGGCCAGGCGCAGGTGGCCGGCGGCGCCCCCGCTGGCGGTGTTGAGCTGGTCTTCGAAGGCGGCGGCGTCCAACGCCACCAGGGCCTGCGCCTGCTCGGCGGGCTGCGACCACACCAGCCCGAAGGCGTGACCCGTTTCGGGCCGGTCGAACGGCAACAGCGCCAGCACGTCCGGGTGGCGAAACCATTGCCAGGCCACGTTGTCGTGCGGCCGGTCGCTGACCAGTCGCGCCGCCACGGCGTGATGTGAGTAGGCCTGCTGCTCGAAGCGCGCGCCCAGTGCTGCGCGTGTGGCCGAGTCGCGGCCTTCGCACACCGCCAGCAGCGCGGCCTTGGGCGTGGCCTGGCCCCGCAGATGCTCGACATGCGGCGCATACCGCAGCGCCTGCGCCAGCACCTCGTCGAGCGCGCCGGCATCGACGATCCAGGCCAGCTCGCTGACGCATTGCTGCCAGGCGGTGAATTCGAGTTGGCCGCCGGCATCGCCGGCAATGTGCATCTCCTGCACCGGCGTGCAGGCGTCGGGCGGCAGCGCCTCCCACACCCGCAGCTCGCGCAGCAGCGCCACCGACGCAGCATTGAGCGCATAGGCGCGCAGATCGGCGGCGGCGCGGGCTGTCTCGCCCGCCAGCGCCACCGAGAAGCCGCGGCGCGACAGCGCCAGCGCCAAGGCCGCACCCACCGGCCCGGCGCCGCGTATGCAGACGTCGATGGGGGCAGGGCTCACGCCACAGGAGGCACTCATGGCAAAGATTGTAGGCAGCGCGTTGCGCTGTACCGGCCGACACCGCGAGGCACTATCCTTTCGCATGAAATCCGACCTGCGACGGACCTCTCAATGAATCAACCCACCCCCGTGGACGAAGCCGACGACGGCAGCAGCGCGCTGCACATCGCCGGCTTGCACCTTTACCCGGTCAAGTCCTGCGCCGGGGTGAGCCTGGGCGAGGTGCAGCTCTCGACCACCGGCTTCACCGGCGACCGGCAATGGATGGTGGTGGATGGCGACGGTCGCTTCGTCACCCAGCGCGAGCTGCCGCGCATGGCGTTGGTCACGCTGCTGCTGGCGCATGAAACCGCGCTGCTGCGCGCCCCCGGCATGCCCGAACTGCCGCTGCCGCGCCTGCCTTCGGGCCAGACGCTGGCCGTGCAGGTGTGGAACGACCGTGTGCCGGCCGAAGCTGTGGGCCCCTATGCCGATGTCTGGCTCAGCGCTTTCCTCGGCCGGCGGCTGCGGCTGGTGCGTTTCGACCCGCAGGTGCGGCGCCTGTCGAACCGGCGCTGGAGCGGCGACGTCGAGGCGCTCAACGCCTTCTCCGACGGCTTTCCCATCCTGGTGATCAGCGCCGCCTCGCTGCTCGCGCTGAACGAGCGCCTGCACGGCCGTGGCCAGCCGCCCGTCGAGATGGCGCGCTTCAGGCCCAACCTGGTGATCGACGGGCTGGACGCGCATGCCGAGGACAGCCTGGACGAGCTGCGCTTCGACACGCCCGCCGGTCCCGTGGTGCTGCGGCTGGTCAAGCCCTGCCCGCGCTGCCCCATTCCCAACATCGACCCGGCCACCGGCGAGGCCGGCACCGAACCCGGCGACACGCTGGCTACCTACCGCGCCGACCCGCGCCTGGACGGCGCCATCACCTTCGGCATGAACGCGGTCATCGTTGAAGGCATCGGCCGAACGCTGCGCACAGGTCAGGCTGGCCGTGGCACCGTCAGGTTCTGAGGTCAAAGAACCGGGCTCCTACAATTCCGCCCTTCCTCCTGCGGCCGCGGCCGCCCCCAGCCGAGACACCATCATGAGCCTCAAGTGCGGCATCGTGGGCCTGCCCAACGTGGGCAAGTCCACCCTTTTCAATGCGCTGACCAAGGCCGGCATCGCGGCCGAGAACTACCCGTTCTGCACCATCGAGCCGAATGTCGGTGTGGTGGAGCTGCCCGACCCGCGGCTGGCCGCGCTGAGCGAGATCGTCAAACCTGAACGCGTGGTGCCGGCCATCGTCGAGTTTGTCGACATCGCCGGGCTGGTGGCCGGGGCCAGCAAAGGCGAGGGCCTGGGCAACCAGTTCCTCAGCCACATCCGCGAGACTGACGCCATCGTCAACGTGGTGCGCTGCTTCGAGGACGACAACGTCATCCACGTGGCCGGCAAGGTCGACCCGATCTCCGACATCGAGGTGATCCAGACCGAGCTCTGCCTGGCCGACCTGGGCACGGTCGAGAAGAGCTTGCACCGCTACAACAAGAACGCCCGCTCGGGCGACAAGGAAGCCGCCGCGCTGGTCAAGGTGCTGGAGAAATGCCAGGCCGCACTCGACCAGGCCCAGCCGGTGCGCGGCATCAACTTCAGCAAGGAAGAGTGGGTGATCCTCAAGCCGCTGTGCCTGATCACCGCCAAGCCGGCGATGTTCGTCGGCAACGTCGATGAAAGCGGCTTTGAGAACAACCCCTTCCTCGACCGCTTGAAAGAGTACGCCGCCAAGCAGAACGCCCCGGTGGTGGCCATCTGCGCCAAGACCGAAGCCGAGCTGGCCGAGATGAGCGACGAGGACCGCGCCATGTTCCTGGCCGAGATGGGCCAGGACGAACCCGGCCTGAACCGGCTGATCCGCGCCGCCTTCAAGCTGCTGGGCCTGCAGACCTACTTCACCGCTGGCGTGAAGGAAGTGCGCGCC
>JBDTQF010000267.1:0-5535 GCA_039932275.1 Burkholderiales bacterium | reverse complement strand
TTCACCAGCAACTGGGAGCTGTACCGCGCCGAGACCGCGCTGGTGGCGCTGTTCGAGCCGCTCAAGCAAGCGCATGGCCTCACGCTCAGGTTGTTCCATGGCCGCGGCGGTACGGTGGGCCGCGGCGGTGGCCCGAGCTACCAGGCCATCCTGGCGCAGCCGCCGGGCACGGTGAACGGGCAGATCCGGCTGACCGAACAGGGCGAGGTGATCTCGTCGAAATACGCCCACCCCGAGATCGGCCTGCGCAACCTCGAAACGCTGGTGGCCGCCACGCTCGAAGCCACGCTGCTGCACCCGACCAAGAGCGCGCCCAAGGCTTTTCTACAAGCGGCCGACGAGATCTCGACCGCCAGCATGGCCGCCTACCGCAAGCTGGTGTACGAGACGCCGGGCTTCACCGAGTATTTCTTCGATGCCACCCCGATCCGCGAGATTGCCGAGCTGAACATCGGCTCGCGCCCGGCCTCGCGCAAGGCCACCCGCGCCATCGAGGACCTGCGCGCCATCCCCTGGAGCTTCAGCTGGGGCCAGTGCCGCGTGGCGCTGCCGGGCTGGTGCGGTTTCGGCTCGGCGATCGACGCCTTCCTGAACGCCGGCAAGGGCGCGCAGCGCACTGAGCGCCTGGCGCTGCTGCAGCGCATGTTCAAGCAGTGGCCGTTCTTCCGCACACTGCTGTCCAACCTCGACATGGTGCTGGCCAAGACCGACCTGGGCATTGCCGCCCGCTACGTCGAGCTGGTGGACGACAAGAAGCTGGGCAAGCGCATCTTCGGTGCTATCCAGGCCGAGTGGCAGCGCACGCAGGAGGCGCTGACGCTGATCACCGGCGAGGCCTCGCGCCTGAGCGCCAACCCAACGCTGGCGCGCTCCATCGAACACCGCTTCCCCTACCTCGACCCGCTCAACCACCTGCAGGTCGAGCTGATGCGCCGCCACCGCCAGCGCAAGGCCGGCGAGCCTGAGAACGAGCGGGTGCAGCGCGGCATCCACATCTCGATCAACGGCGTAGCGGCGGGGCTACGCAACACCGGGTAAAGGGGCGGCCGGCGGGCCGACGGCCTCGCATAATCGCCCGGCGCTCCATGCATCAGGGTGGTGAGCGCCCGAGCGGCTCACCGCACGGCATTGGCAGGGAGAACACACATTGATCGATCCGGACGCGAAGACGCCCGAAAGCTTGGCTGCGCGCTGGGCCGAGCTGGACCACACAGTGAGCCGGCTGACCCAGCGATTCACCAGCCTCTACCACCAACACAGCTTTGAGCATGTGCAGCCGACGCGGCTGCAGGAGGGCATACCGGCGCGGCTGCGCAAGCCCTATGCCGTCAGCGTGGCCTACACCGACTGGGGCCCGGCCGACGCGCCCCTGGTGGTGTGCCTGGGCGGCGTGGCCAACACGGCGATGCGGTTCTCGTTTCTGGCCGCCGAGCTGTGCAGCCACTGGCGCGTGGTGTGCATGGATTGGCTGGGCCGGGGCCGCTCGGGCTGGCTGGCCGACGACAGCGAGTACGGCCGCGCCACCTATGTCGAGCAGCTGCGCCAGCTGCTCGACCACCTCGATACCGAGCGCAGCCAGATCGGCGTGCGTCCGGCGCCGGTGGTACTGATCGGTTCATCGCTGGGCGGTTCGGTGGCCATCGAGTTCGCCGCCACGCAGCCTGAACGCGTGGCCCGTCTGGTGCTGGGCGATGTGGGCCCGACGATGCCGCGCGCCCGGCGCAGGCGGCGCGGCGAGACGCTGGCCCGCTTCTACGTGTTCCGCACGCCCGAGGATCTGCATCGCAAAGTGGGGGCGGCGCAGAAGAACGATGGCCCGGTGAGCGAGCAGATCCGCCAGTTCATCGCCTACCACCAGACGCGCTGGTCGCCCGAACACGGTGGCCGCATCTACAGCCACGACCTGCGCGCGCTGATGGCCTACCGCCGCGAGGCAGAGCACGACCTGGACCAATGGCCGCTGTGGCGCAGCCTGCGTTGCCCGGTGCTGGTGATGCATGGCATGGAGTCGGACGCACTCACCGCAACGATGCTGGCGCGCATGCGCCGCAGCCATGCGCTGACGGTGGCGCACGTGGCGCGCACGGGTCACTCACCGGTGCTGAGTGACCGGCACCAGACCCATGTGATCGCGCAATGGCTGCAGGGCGACGCCACGCTGGCCGCCGACAGCGAGTTCAGCGTGCTGCATGCAGCGCCGCGCCAGCCGTGGTCGGCGGCGCAGCCAGATCAACCCCCGATCAACCACCCAAATAGGCTGCGCGCACCCGCGGGTCGTTGAGCAGCTCGCCGCCGGCGCCCGTCATGGTGATCACGCCGGAATCCATCACATAGGCGCGGTCGGCCAGCGCCAGCGCACGGCTGGCGTTCTGCTCCACCAACAGCACGGTCACGCCACGGCGGTGGATGTCGGCCACCACCTCGAAGATCTTGTCCACCATCAGCGGCGACAGGCCCATCGACGGCTCGTCCAGCAACAGCACCTTGGGCCGGGCCATCAGTGCGCGGCCCATGGCCAGCATCTGCTGCTCGCCGCCGCTGAGCGTGCCGGCCAGTTGGCGGCGGCGCTCCTTCAGGCGCGGGAAGAGCGCGAAGACGTTGTCGATGTCGGCCGCCACCTCGCGTACCTCGCTGCGGCGCCGGGTGTAGGCACCCATCAGCAGGTTCTCGTCCACGCTCATGCGGGTGAAGGTGCCACGGCCCTCCGGCACCATCACCAGGCCGGCACGGGCCAGGTCCCACGCGCCCTGCCCGCGCACCGCCTGGCCGAGGAAACCGATCTCGCCGGCCGCCACCGGCTGCAGCCCGGTGAGCGCCTTCAGCGTGGTGGTCTTGCCCGCGCCGTTGGCACCGATCAACGAGACCAGCTCGCCTTCGAACACTTCCAGCGACACCCCCTTGACGGCCTGGATGCCGCCGTAGGCCACATGCAGGTCCTGCACCTGAAGCAACGCCGTCATATCGTGGCCCCGTGGCCAGTACCGAGGTAGGCCTCGATCACCTTGGCATCGCGCTGCACGGCGGCGGGTGGGCCTTCGGCGATGACGCGGCCGTAGTCGAGCACGGTGACGCGGTCGCACAGGCCCATCACCAGCTTGACGTCGTGTTCGATCAGCAGCACGGTGCGGCCGTCGCGGCGGATGCGGTCGATCAGCTCGCGCAGCACCGTCTTCTCGGTAGCGTTCATGCCGGCGGCGGGTTCGTCTAGCGCCAGCAGTTGCGGCTCGGTGGCCAATGCGCGGGCGATTTCGAGCCGGCGCTGGTCGCCGTAGCTCAGCGTGCGGGCGCGCACCTCGGCATAGCGGGCGATGCCAACGTAGTCGAGCAGCTCACGCGCGTGCTGTGCGATGGCCGCCTCTTCGGCCTTGAAGGCCGGTGTGCGCAGCACCGCGCCGATCAAGCCGGAATGCGTGCGCACATGGCGGCCGACCATCACGTTCTCGAGCGCCGTCATCTCGGGGAACAGACGGATGTTCTGGAAGGTGCGGGCAATGCCGGCCTGCGCCACCCGGTGCACCGCGGTGGGCTGGTAGGGCCGACCGGCCAGCTCGAAGCTGCCGGCGTCAGGCGCGTACAGGCCGGTGATGACGTTGAAGAAGGTGGTCTTGCCGGCGCCGTTGGGGCCGATCAACCCGTAGACCTGGCCGCGCGGGATGCGCACGTCCACGTTCGACAGCGCCTGCAGGCCGCCGAAGCGCTTGGACACGCCTCTGACTTCGAGCACGTAGTCGGCAGCCATGTCAGTTGCAGGTGGCGCAGTGTTCAACCCAGCCACCGCCACGGGGGGTACCGAGCGCTGGCGAGGTTGGGGGCTTCATGATGGCGCGGCCTTGCCGTGCTCACGCGTGGGCCACAGGCCGCGCGGGCGCAGCAGCATGATGACGATCATCGCCAGTGCGATCAGCAACTGGCGCAGGATCGAGGCATCAAGCCGGCCGCCGGTGAGGCGCTGCACGTCGCCGGCCACGTAGCGCAGCACCTCGGGCAGGCCGGCCAGCAGCAGCGCGCCCAGGATCACGCCGGGCAGGTGGCCGAGGCCGCCCAGCACCACCATCGCCACGATCATCACCGACTCCATCAGCGAGAACGACTCGGGCGAGATGAAGCCCTGAAAGCTGGCGAACAGCACGCCCGACACACCGCCGAAGCTGGCGCCCATGCCGAAGGCCAGCAGCTTCATGTTGCGGGTGTTGATGCCCATCGCAGCGGCGGCGATCTCGTCCTCACGAATGGCCATCCAGGCGCGGCCGATGCGCGAGTGCTGCAGCCGATGGCTGACCAGCACGCTGAACACCACCAGCAGCAGGAACAGGTAGTAGTACAGCGTCACCGACGGCAGCGTGAAACCGGCCACGTCGAGTGGCTTGCCGAACGAGTGGCCAAACAGCCGGACCGGGTCGATGCGGTCCAGCCCGCGCGGCCCGTTGGTGAGGTTGACCGGCTGCTCCAGGTTGTTCATGAACACCCGGATGATTTCGCCGAAGCCCAGCGTGACGATGGCCAGGTAGTCGCCGCGCAGCTTCAGCGTCGGCGCGCCCAGCAGCACCCCCACCCCGCCGGCCACCACAGCGCCCAGCGGAATGGCCCACCAGATCGACAGGTGCAGCCCGTTCGGAAAATACGCCGCCAGCCCCGGAAAGGTCTCCATCAGCTGCGGCGAGGCACACAGGGCGAACAGGTAAGCGCCCACCGCGTAAAAGGCGACGTAGCCCAGGTCGAGCAGACCGGCGTAGCCCACCACGATGTTCAGCCCCAGGGCCAGCAGCACGTACAGCAGCGCCAGGTCGATGATGCGCACCCAGCCCTGGCCGAACGGCGCCACCACCAGCGGCACCGCTGCCAGCAGCACGGCACTGAGCAGGAAGACGATGAGCCGCTGAGAACGGGTCATGTTGCTCAGGCCCGGTCGGCCACACGCTCGCCGAGCAGGCCCGAGGGCCGCAGCGTCAACACCGCGATCAGCACGACAAAGGCGAAGATGTCGGCATAGTGACTGCCCAGCACACCGTCAGTCAGGTCGCCCAGGTAACCGGAGCCCAGGGCTTCGATCAGGCCCAGCAGCACGCCGCCGAGCATGGCCCCGCCGAGGTTGCCGATGCCACCGAACACCGCGGCGGTGAAGGCCTTGAGGCCGGGCAGGAAACCCATGGCATGCTGCACCGTCCCATAGTTTGCGGCCCACATCACCCCCGCCAGCGCCGCCAACATGGCGCCGATGACGAAGGTGGCCGAGATCACATGGTCGGGTCGCACCCCCATCAGGGCGGCCACGCGCGGGTTCTCGGCGGTGGCGCGCATCGCGCGGCCGAGCCGGCTGTGGTTGACCAGCCACAGCAGCCCCGCCAGCACCAGCACGGTGACCACCAGGATGAGGATTTGCGTCAACGTGATGACCGGGCCGTCCTCCCACAGGAAGAACACTTCGCTGGGCAACAGCGCCGGGTAGGGCTTGGGGTTGGGCTTCCAGATGATCATCGCCAGCGTCTGCAGCAGCAGCGACATGCCCATCGCGGTGATCAGCGGGGCCAGCCGCGG
>JBDTQF010000266.1:0-5587 GCA_039932275.1 Burkholderiales bacterium | reverse complement strand
ACGACGAACGAGGCGGCCTCGAATCGACGCCTCGCGGCGGCGATGCCGGCGCGCGGCTGAAGCTCGCTTCGCTAAGCCTGTGCCGTGGGGCGAACGATGATCTCACCCACGTCCACATCGGCCGGTTGCTCGATGGCGAAGGCAATGGCGCGGGCGATGGCATCCGGCGGTATCGCCATCTTCTCCATCGACGCAGCGATCTGGGCCTTCACCCGCAGGTCCGTCATCGACTCTGCAAAGTTCGTTCGAACGAAGCCGGGTGAAATGACCGTGACGCGCAGCTTGTCACCGGCCTCCTGCCGCAGGCCTTCGGAGATGGCGTGCACCGCGACCTTGGTGCCTGAGTAGACCGCCATGGTCGGCACGGTGCGATGCGCTGCGGTCGATGAGGTGTGGACGAAGTGCCCGAAACCCTGTGCGCGGAAGACGGGCAGGGCGGCGGCGATGCCGTAGAGCACGCCTTTGATGTTGACGTCGACCATGTCCTCCCAGTCCTCGACCCGCAGCTCGTCGAGCGGCGAGATGGGGCCGACGCCGGCATTGCTGATGAGCACGTCGATCTTGCCGAAGCGGTCGCCAGCCAGCTTGACGAGCCGCGACACGTCGTCGCGCCGCCGCACGTCGGTGGGTGCACTGGCCACCTCGCCACCGCCGGCCCGGATGCGGGCGGCCAGCGCTTCCAGCCGATCTGCCCCGCGCGCGCCGAGCACGAGGTCGGCGCCGCGCGCGGCCAGCAGCAGGGCGGTGGCCTCGCCAATGCCGCTGCTCGCGCCGGTGATGACGACGACCTTGTTCTGGATGCCTGGCATGCGGTGACCTCTTGTTCAGCGTGGATGGCGGAGCGCCTGGGGACAGGCTGCGGCGTGGGTCGCCGCTGGGTGCATCGTGAACCATTCGAGCTGTCGGATCCATAGTCGATCCGCCCTCATTCTTACGAGATCGTACGGGCCGGTGATGGATCCGCTGTCGGATGTGTTCTCCCTGCTCCGGGTTGACAGCGTGCTGTCGGCGCGCATCGAGGTGCGCGGTCCGTGGTCATGGCGCTTGAAGCGGGTGACTTCTACCTGTTGACGCGCGGGCAACCCTATTGCACCGGCAGCGACCCCGCGCTCGATCCCATCGATGGCCGGGCCATGCTCACGGCCCACGGCGGCCCGGACGGCATCGTGCGGTTTGGCCTTCAAACGCACCACCGGCCGAAGCCCCGGCCGGTACCGGTCAGACCACAGGAGCGGCCCCGCCCACCGGACTGGCCCCGAGGCCCTCTGATCGTTGCGCATGCGGCGCCCGCAAGGTTCGGCAAGCCGTCCCGGCGTGCGCCTCAACGCGGCGCCAGTGGCCCGAGCGCCAAGGGCACCTTCGCGCTGTCGCCGGCATTGAGCAGCCCCACCGCCAGCGTCTTCGGCATCGTCACCAGGTCGAACACGAAGCGGTCTTCCTTGCTGGTGCCCGCATCCACCGCCATGTTGACGAAGTTCAGCGGCGCGCGTGGCACGCCGTCCACCCACAGGCGCACCGTGCCCGAGCCGAAGTAGGTGCTGACGCCGGCCGGCGCGGTGCAGCGGATCGTGAAGGTGATCGAGGCCTTCTCCACCGTCTCGCGCTCGATCACCGCGCCCTTGATCTCGTAGCCCGCGCCACCGACATCGATACGCTGGCCCGCCGTCAGCGAGGCGGGCAGCGGCTTCACCGCATCGACGGTGCGCGCCGGCTTGGCGAGGCCGAACTCGTCGAGCGCGGGGTCGTCGCGGATGGGCGTGCGTGCACGCAGCGAGATCGGCATGCGCGTGGTCTCGCCGTTGAGGCGCACTTCGAGCGCCACGTTGTCGGCGTTGGCCGGTGCAACGAAACGCAGCGCCGCCTCCTTGGCCGCCGTGCCTTCGACGAGGCCGATCAACGTGTTGGTGGGTGCGATGGCCTGGTCGCCGGCGACCAGGTGGAACTGGTCGCTGCCGAAGGCTTCGTCGTAGGGCCCGCGGTTGAGCATGCGCACCAGGACGGTCAGGCCCTGGGTGGCGCTGTCGCGCGGCTCCTGGCGAATGGCCAGCAGGGTGAAGATCACTTGCGCGCGGCTGGTGCGAAAGCGCACCTCGCTCACCGGCGGCAGCGCGACGGCGAAGCGCTGCGGCTGCGGCGCCGTGGCCTGGGCGGGCGAGGGCGCTGCCGCGTCGGCGCGCGGGTCACTGTTGTCGGACGGGGTGTTCGGCGTGGCGGTGCGGGTGGTGTCATCGCTCGGCGCGCCGCGCTCCATCGCCTGCCATGCCAGCCACGCCGCGCCCGCCACCACCATCGCCGCGGCCAGTGCAGCGACGGCTGCCATGCGGCCCCGGCCGGCCGGGGCGGGCGGGGCCGCTGTCGCTGTCGCGGCCGGTGCGCTTGGCGCCGCCGTGGGGTCGATGCCGAGCGCCTGCAGCAGCTCGCGCAGGTCGCTGTCCCAGCGTGCGTCGGTAAGGTTGAAGGCCTGCCGCCGGGCCAGTGGCCGCAGCACCTCGGGCAACTGGTCGGCGCGCGGCATCAACGCACCATGCACCAGCACCGGAATGACCGGCGTGCCTTGGCCCAGCGCCGCGGCGATCTCGCGGCGCACGAAGTCGTCGGCGTCGTCGAGCCGGCGCCGGCCCGCGGCATCGGCCGCGTCCAGCCAGCCCGGCCCGATCACGGCCAGCAGGCAGTCGGCCCGCGCCACCGCGTGTTCCAGCTCCACCGCGAAGTCCTGGCCCGGCCGCAGGTCGGTCACGTCCATGAAGACATGCTCGGCACCCAGCTGGGCCGTGAGCCGGTCGAACAACCTGCCGGCATGGCCGGCGCTGTCGCCGCGGCGGTAGCTGATGAAGATGTCGTTCATGACCGTCGCTCCCGGGTCGCCCGTGGTGGCCCATGGTCGCGGATCATCCCAGCAATCACCCGCGGCCCGGCGGCTGTTTCACAGCGCCACATTCAGCCCTCACGGCGACACGTTGAGATCCGGCCCGCCGCCCGCATCTGCCGCCGATGCGCATCATTGCCCTCCTGGTGCTGCTGCACCTCTACCTCGGGGCCCGGCTGCTGCCAGCGCTCGCGAGCCCTTTTGCCAGCGTCGCCACCGGGCTGCTGCTGGTGACCACGCTGCTGCTGATCCCCGCCGCCTTCCTCGGGCGGCGCTCGCACAGCCTGCGCGTGGCCGACCGCTGGACCTGGGCCGGCATGACCGCACTCGGCCTGTTCTCGATGCTGCTGGTGCTGACGCTGCTGCGCGAGTTGGTGCTGCTGGCCGGCGCCGTGTTCGCGCTGCCCCCGCTGGCCGGGCCCACCGCCGCCGCGGTGCCGCTGCTGGCGCTGCTGGGCGTGGCCGTTGGTGCGCTCGGTGCGCGGCGCACCGCGGCGGTACGGCGGGTCGATGTGCCCATCGACAACCTGCCGGCGGCGCTGCACGGTTTCACCATCGTGCAGATCAGCGACGTGCACGTCGGGCCCACCGTCAAGCGACGCTTCGTCCAGCGCATCGTCGACGCCGTCAACCGCCTGCAGCCCGATGCGGTTGCGGTCACGGGCGACCTGGTCGACGGCCGCGTGCGCGACCTGCAGGGCGATGTGGCGCCGTTGGCGGCGCTGCGCTCGCGCCACGGCACCTTCTTCGTCACCGGCAACCACGAGTACTACAGCGGCGTCGACGAATGGACCGCGGCCCTGCGCCAGCTCGGGTTGAAGGTGCTGGTCAACGAGCATGTGGTGCTTCACCACGACGGCGCGCGGCTCGTGATGGCGGGGGTGTCGGACTACTCGGCATCAATGGGCCTGCCAGGGCACCGCAGCGACCCGCACCAGGCCATCGCCGGCGCACCGCGCGACGCGGCAGTGCGGGTGCTGCTGGCGCACCAGCCGCGCAGTGCCGCGGCGGCGGCCGACGCCGGCTTTGACGTGCAACTCTCCGGCCACACCCACGGCGGCCAGTTCTGGCCGTGGAACCTGTTCGTGCGGTTGCAGCAACCCTTCACCGCCGGCCTGCACCGCCTGCGCCAGCTGTGGGTCTACACCAGCCGCGGCACCGGCTACTGGGGCCCACCCTTGCGACTGGGTGCGCCGTCGGAGATCACCCAGCTGCGCCTCGTGCCGGCGGGGTGAGGCACTGCCGGTGCTCGCTTCGAAACGAGCGGCTTCGAATCGCTGTAGCGATGACTTGACGCGTCCCGAGGCAGCCGTGCAAGGCTTGCACCTTCAAGCGTCGGGTTCAGGTCCGCGGCCACCTTGCAGCTTGACTCAAAGCAAAACCCTCTTGCGTGCGGGCGCGCCCAATCTGAACATCGCAACGAGAGGGACGTGCCATGTATGCACTCAAGGAGCTCTTCACCACAGACGTTGGCCTGATGAGCGTGGCGGGTCTCACCTTCATGTTGGGTATGGGCGTCTTCTTCGTGCGCTACTTTCGTCGTCACATGAAGGAAGACGCCGAAAAGGCGGCGGCCGCATCGCGGCATTGACAACCCTGCGCGTTTCTCGAAGGCCTCCCCATGCCGCTGGCAACCGACACCTATCGTGCCCTGACGCAAGCAGTTTCAGCCGACTTGGCCAGTCTCAGAACCAGCACGCCCGACGTGATGAGGGCGTTCGGGGAACTCGGCCGTGCGGCCACCGCAGATGGCGTGCTCGACAAGAAGACCAAGGAGTTGATCGCCCTGGCCCTGAGCGTGGCCGTGCGCTGCGACCCCTGCATCGGCTTTCACACCCAGGCGCTGGCGAAACTGGGGGCCGCGCGCCAGGAAGTCGACGAGACCCTCGGGGTGGCCGTCTACATGGGCGGTGGGCCATCACTCATGTACGCAGCCAGCGCCATCAAGGCGTTCGACGAGTTCGCCGGCACACCGAAGAGTTGACTGACACCTTTGCGACCGTCATCAAGCGGGTGGCTCCCGGTCGAAGTCGCGCAACTTCCGGTACAGCGACCGCTCGCTGATGCCGAGCTTTCGTGCCAGTTCGGCGCGGCTGCCACGGTGAGCCTTGAGTTGCGCCTGCAAGGCTGCACGTTCCTCGCAGCCGGTAAGCCCTTGGTTTTGCTCAGGGCTCTTCAACCAACTCGGCGGCACGCAACTCGATCAGTATTAACTGATGGATGTTCATGTTCCCTGGCGCACAGAACGCGTTGAGGCGCCAGAGTAGGCTGGAGCGGCAACGTGTGCCGCGGGCCTGCCCAGCGAATGACCGAAGGATTGCCCGATGTTTGAACTGCCCGACGCCCTGCTCCTCGCCCGCATCCAGTTTGCGTTCACCGTCAGTTTCCACTTCCTGTTCCCCGCCATCACGATCGGCCTGGCCAGCTACCTGGCGGTGCTGGAGGGCCTGTGGCTCAAGACCGGCCGCGAGGACTACATGAACTTGTTCCGCTACTGGATCAAGATCTTCGCGCTGGTGTTTGCCATGGGTGTGGTCTCCGGCATCGTCATGTCGTACCAGTTCGGCACCAACTGGGCGGTGTTCTCCGACAAGGCCGGGCCGATCATCGGCCCGCTGATGGCGTACGAGGTGTTGACCGCCTTCTTTCTGGAGGCAGGCTTCCTGGGCGTGATGCTGTTCGGCATGAACCGCGTGGGCAAGCGGCTGCACTTCACCGCCA
>JBDTQF010000265.1:0-5637 GCA_039932275.1 Burkholderiales bacterium | reverse complement strand
GGATGATGGTTTGCGTCATCAGCACCGGCAGCATGTTGCGAAAGGCCTGCGGCAGCACGATGAGCTGCATGGTCTGGCGATAGCTCATGCCCATCGCATAACCCGCATGCACCTGCCCGCGCGACACGCTCTGGATGCCGGCGCGCATGATCTCGGAGTAGTAGGCCGCTTCGAACAGCGTGAAGGTCACGATGGCCGAGACTTCGGCGCCCAACGGCCGCCCGATCAGCAGCGGAATCAACAGGAAGAACCACAGGATCACCATCACCAGCGGCACGCTGCGCATGGTGTTGACGTAGGCGGCCGCGGGCAGCTCCAGCGCCCGCTTGCCCGACAGCCGCATCAGCGCCAGCAAGGTGCCCAGCACGATGCCCCCCATCATGGCCACCAGCGTGAGCTGCACCGAGAAGATCAGGCCCTTGGCAACGAAGCTCTGAAGAATGCCCCAGGTCAGAAAGCTGAAGTCGAGGTTCATGCGAGGCCTCCCGCCGGGCCGCCCCAAGGGAGGCTGCCCCCCCACGGGGGGGTGCAAACGTCAGTGAGCTGGGGGCTCATGCTTTCCCTCCGACCATGCCGGGCACTCGCACGCGGTTCTCGATGAACAGCGCGATGCGGTTGATCGCGAAGGCCGAGATGAAGTACAGCAAGCTCACCGCCAGGTAGATCTCAACGCCGCGCGAGGTTTCCTCCTGGGCCTGCATCGCAAACATGGTCAGCTCGGCAATGCTCACGGCGAAGGCCACCGATGAATTCTTGATGATGTTCATCGCCTCGCTGGTGAGCGGCGGCACGATGATGCGGTAAGCCATCGGCAGCAGCACGTAGCGGTAGGTCTGCGGCAGCGTCAGCCCCACCGCCAGGCCGGCGTAGCGCTGGCCCTTGGGGATGGTCAGAATGCCGGCCTTGACCTGCTCGGCCACCCGCGCCGAGGTGAAGAAGCCCAGCCCGAACACCACCAGCACGAAGCTCGGCACGTCGCGCAGCGGCGGGATCAGCGCCGGGATGACGTGGTACCAGAGGAAGATCTGCACCAGCAGCGGAACGTTGCGGAACAGCTCGGTCCAGGCATTGCCCAGCAGCACCAGCCATTTGTTCGGCGTGGTGCGCAGGATGCCCATCAGCGAACCCAGCAGCAGCGCCACCAGCAGCGCCAGCAGCGAGACCGAGAGCGTCCAGCCCCAGGCCGAGAGCAGCCAGTCGAGGTAGGTGATGTCGCCCTTGCCGCCGAAGCAGCCGGACACGACCTCGCCATCAAGGGTGTCCTTGCAGAACACCTGCCAATCCCAGTTCGCCAAGGCGACCTCCTCGGATGCTGCGCTTGTGTGCGGTGCGTGCCCGGCGGACCCGCACCGACAAAAGGCGCGGACCGCTCAGCTCGGTGCCGCGCCTGTTGACCCATCAACGATATGCAAACTCCAGGCCCAGGGCCACGGGGTTTGCCGCAGGGCCCCGGGTCTACTTCTTCGCGTAGTCCTCAGCGGGCTTGTCGTTCGGGTTGGCCCAGGCGGTCTTGGTGTTCTCCGACGCCGGCAGGCCGATCGGCTTGTTGGCCGGCGGGATGGGCTGCACGAACCACTTGTCGTAGATCTTGGCGATGTCGCCCGACTTCATCATGGCCTTCAGGCTGTTGTCCACCGCCGTCTTGAAGGCCGCGTCGTCCTTGCGGACCATGATGGCGATGGGTTCCACCGACAGCACTTCGCCGACGATCTTGAACTCCGCCGGATTCTTGCTCTTGGCAATGTTGCCGGCGAGGATCTGGCCGTCCATCACGAAGGCATCGGCGCGGCCTGATTCGAGCAGCAGGAAGCTGTCGGCGTGGTCCTTGCCGAACACCTCCTTGAAGTCCACGCCATTGGCACGCTCATGCCGGCGCAGCAACTGCACCGAGGTGGTGCCGGTGGTGGTGGCCACGCTCTTGCCGTTGAGCTGCGCGATCGAGGTGATGCCCGAAGCAGCCTTGACGGCGATGCGCACTTCCTCGACGTAGGTGGTCACGGCAAAGGCCACGTCCTTCTGGCGCGCGGCATTGTTGGTGGTGGAGCCGCACTCGATGTCCACCGTGCCGTTGACCACCAGCGGGATGCGGTTCTGCGAAGTCACCGGCTGGTACCGCGTGGTCAGCGTCGACAGGCCGAGCTGCTTGCGCACGTCGCTGATAACCCGCTCGCACAGCTCGACGTGGTAGCCGACGAACTTGCCGTCGCCCAGCGTGTACGACAGCCCGCCGGAGGATTCGCGCACCCCCATGGTGACGGCGCCGGTGTCCTTGATCTTCTTCAGCGTGTCGCCGGTCTGCGCCTGGGCGGTGCCCAGGGCCAGCAGGGTGGCAATCACGAGCAGGGGCTTCTTCATGAACACTCCTCAGAGTCGGAGAACAGAACCGAAAACGGTGCGGACCATTCTAGGCAGCATGCGCACGCACACAAGCGATCCGGTCAAGGCCTTGCGCACCAGGTCTTTCGCACCAGGACATTGGCCCAAGCGCCGTCGCTCAGGCTTTGACACCCGCGCGCAGGAACTCCCACAGCGCCTGCGCCATCGGCTTGGGGTGGCGCGCCGTCTCAGGCCGGGCCCGGTAGAGCCGCACCTCCATCGTGATCTCGAAAGCGGCGCCTCCCGTGTTCATGCCCGCCGGCACCAGGCGCCGCGCCCGCAGCTCCTTCTTGACCGAACTGGCCGGCAGGAAGGCCAGGCCGTGCCCCTCCAGCGCCATGGCCTTCAGGCCCTCGGCCATATCGGTCTCGTAGATCGGGTCGAGGTACAGCGGCTCCTTGGCCTGCTTGAGCAGCAGGTCGACCAGCCGGCCCAGGTAGGCCGCCGAGCCGTAGCTGAGATACGGCACGCGTTCATGCGAGCCGCCCGGCAGGTGGAACAGCGGCTGGCCGTCGCCATCGGCCTTGGCATAGGGCGCCAGGGTCTCATGACCCAGGCTGAGCATCTCGTAGCGTTCGGGATTGAGCGGCAGCGGCTGCGACGCGTGGTGGTAGGCCAGCAGCAGATCGCAGCTGCCTTCGGTGAGCTGCAGCACGGCATCGTGCACGTTCAGGCCCACCAGCCGGCTCTTGAACTCGCCAAAGCGCTGGCGCAGGTCCATCACCCAGTGCGGAAAGAAGGTGAAGGCCAGCGAGTGCGGCACAGCGAACTCGATCATGTCCTGGCTCGACACCTCGTGGCTGCGCATCAGGTTGCGTGCTGACTGCAGGTTGCCGAGGATCTCAAGTGCCTGCGGCAGCAACGTCTGGCCGGCGGCGGTGAGCCGCGTGGGGTAAGACGAGCGGTCGACCAGATCGACCCCGGCCCAGGCTTCGAGTGCCTGGATGCGGCGCGAGAACGCCGGCTGCGTGACATGACGCAACTGCGCCGAACGCGAGAAGCTGCGCGTCTCGGCCAGGCTCACGAAGTCCTCAAGCCAGCGGGTTTCCATGCGCCAGTGTCTCCTCGGCCGCAGCCTGTTCAGCATTGCTGCGGCGGTCCTCATTTTGAAGGCGCCACATCCGAGCATAGCGCCCGTTGGCGATCAGCAGCGCTTGGTGCGAACCCCGCTCGACAATGCGCCCGGCCTCCATCACCAGGATCTCGTGCGCGTTCACCACGGTGGACAGCCGGTGCGCAATCACCAGCGCCGTCTTGCCCTGCGCTGCGTTGGCCAGCTCGGCCTGGATGGCGCGCTCATTGGCGGAGTCGAGCGCCGAAGTGGCCTCGTCGAAGATCAGGATGGGCGGGTTCTTCAACAGCGTGCGGGCAATCGCCACGCGCTGCTTCTCGCCACCCGACAGCTTGAGGCCGCGCTCGCCCACGGTGGTCTGGTAGCCGGCGGGCAGCGACAGGATGAAGTCGTGGATGTGCGCTGCCCGCGCCGCGCCTTCGATCTCGGCCTGCGTGGCCTCGGGCCGGCCATAGCCGATGTTGTAGCCGATGGTGTCGTTGAACAGCACCGTGTCCTGCGGCACGATGCCGATGGCGCGGCGCAGGCTGTGCTGGGTGACGCTGCGGATGTCCTGGCCATCGACCGTGATCACGCCCTGGCCAGGAGGCACGTCATAGAAGCGATACAGCAGCCGCGCCAGGGTGCTCTTGCCGCAGCCTGAGGGCCCGACCACTGCCACCGTCTGGCCGCCGGGCACCTCGAAGCTCACGCCGTGCAGGATCTCGCGGTCGGCGTCGTAGCCGAAGCGCACGTTGTCGAAGCGCACCGTCGCGCTGCCCACCTGCAGCGGCTGCGCACCGGGCGCATCGGCCACCTCGCGGGCACGCTCGAGCAGACCGAACATGCGCGACAGGTCGGTCAGGCTCTGCTTGATCTCGCGGTACAGCACGCCCAGGAAGTTGAGCGGGATGTACACCTGGATCAGCAACGCATTGACCATCACCAGATCGCCCAGCGTGAGCCGCTGCGCCACCACACCCTGGGTGGCGCGCCACAGCATGGCCACCAGGCTGAGGGCGATGACCGCCTGCTGGCCGGTGTTGAGCAGCGACAGCGTCGACTGCGACTTGATCGAGGCGCGGCGGTAGGCATCCAGCCCCTGGTCGTAGCGGCGCGCTTCAAAGTCTTCGTTGTTGAAGTACTTGACCGTCTCGTAGTTCAGCAGCGCATCGACCGCGCGGGTGTGGGCCTTCGAGTCCAGCTCGTTCATACGCCGGCGGAACTGCGTACGCCATTCGGTGACGCCGATGGTGAAGCTGCCATACACGGCCAGCGCGGCCAGCGTGATCCACACGTACATCATGTCGAAGCGCGAGCCCAGCAGCGTCAGCACCAGGGTCAGCTCCACCAGCGTCGGGATGATCGAGAAGATCGAGTACGACACCAGCGACTGCAGCGCCCGCGTGCCGCGCTCGATGTCGCGCGTCATGCCGCCGGTCTGACGCTCGAGGTGGAAGCGCAGGCTCAACTCATGCAGATGGCGGAAGGTGCGCAGCGCCAGCTCGCGCGCCGCACCGTGCGTGGCCTTGGCAAAGACCCATTCGCGCAGCTCGGTGAACACGGTGGACGCCAGCCGCAACCCGGCATAGGCCAGCAGCAGGCCCATTGGCACGACGATCAGTGCCCGCGGGTCGTTGACGGGAATGGCCAGCGCATCGACCAGGTGCTTGAGCAGCAGCGGCACGCTGACGTTGGCCACCTTGGCCCCCACCAGGCACAGCAGTGCCAGCACCACGCGCACCCGGTAAGGCCGGAAGTAGGGCAACAACTGGCGCAGCGTGCGTGCATCGCCGCGCATCTCGCCCGACGGAGCCGTCGGGCCAGGTTCTGAAGAAATGCCGCTGCGACGCATCGTGAAACAATCCGGGTTAACTAGTAGAAGGAAATCTGCCCATGACCGACCCCACCGCGCAGCCTGCCAGCGTAGAACAACCGAACCTCCCCACCGACCAGAACCTGGTGATGCGCCTGCTCACCAGCATGGCCGAACTGAACCCGAACGGCTCGGTCTTCGGTGGCTGGATCATGGCGCGAGTTGACGTGGCTGCGGGCATCGAGGCCATGCGGGTCACCCAGGGGCCCTGTACCACGGTGGCGGTGAAGGAGTTCATTTTCAAGCAGGCGGTGTACCTGGACGACCTGCTGAGCTTCTACACCTCGGTCGAAAAGATCGGCAACACCTCGGTGACCATCCATGTCGAGGTCTG
>JBDTQF010000264.1:0-5642 GCA_039932275.1 Burkholderiales bacterium | reverse complement strand
CGGTGCAGGTGTAGCGCCGGTAGTTCTCCTTCACCACGCCGCCGCAATTCGGGCACGGTGTCTTCAGCGTGGCGTAGTCGCCCGGGATGGTGTCGCGGTCGTATTCCTTGGCCTTCTTGACGATGCGCTCGGCCATCTGCGCGATCTCGGCCATGAAGGCATCGCGGCTGAGCTGGCCATGTTCCATCTGCGCGAGCTGGAACTCCCAGTTGCCGGTCAGCTCGGGCTTGGTGAGGTCTTCGATGGCCAGGCCGCGCAGCAGCGTCATCAGCTGGAAGGCCTTGGCGGTGGGCACCAGCTCGCGGCCTTCGCGCAGCATGTACTTCTCGGAAATCAGGCCTTCGATGGTGGCCGCGCGGGTGGCTGGCGTGCCCAGGCCTTTTTCGGCCATGGCTTGGCGCAACTCGTCGTCGTCGATGGTCTTGCCGGCACCTTCCATCGCCGACAGCAACGTGGCTTCGGAGTAGCGCGCCGGCGGGCGGGTCTTGAGCGCGACGGTCTTGACGTCGTCGGTCTTCACCGCCTCGTTCGGTTGCACCGGCACCAGGTTGGCATCTTCGTCCTGCACTTCCTTGCCATACACGGCCATCCAGCCGGCGTTGACCAGCACCTTGCCGTTGGTCTGGAAGTGCTGTTCTGCACCAAGCGCAGGCACCTTGGTGATGCGGGTGGTGACCTGGAACTCGGCCGACGGGTAGAACACCGCCACGAAGCGCTTGACCACCATGTCGTACAGCTTGAGCTCGATCTCGTTCAGGCTCTTCGGCGGCTGCAGCGTGGGGATGATGGCAAAGTGGTCCGACACCTTGGTGTTGTCGAACACACGCTTGATGGGCTTGATGTAACCCTCCTTCAACGCCTTGGCTGCATGGCCTGAGAGTTCGCGCAGCGGGCCGGGCAGATCTTCGCTCGCCAGCATGGCCACGGTGTCCTTGACGGTGGCGAGGTAGTCCTCGGGCAACGCGCGCGAGTCGGTCCGCGGGTAGGTCAGGGCCTTGTGCTTCTCGTACAGCGCCTGGGCCAGCGACAGCGTGGTCTTGGCCGAGAAGCCGAAGCGCGAGTTGGCCTCGCGCTGCAGCGTGGTCAGGTCGTACAGCAGCGGGCTGGCCTGGGTGCTGGGCTTGGATTCTTCGCTGACCGTGCCGGCCTGGCCGCGCACGGCGTCGGCAATGGCCTTGGCTTCGGCTTCGGTCCAGAGGCGGTCGGCACGCCGCTCGGCGTCGGTGTCCTTCTTGAACTTGGGATCGAACCACTTGCCGTCGTACAGCCCGGCCTGCGCCGCGAAGCTGGCCTTGATTTCCCAGTAGTCGCGGAACACGTGCTTGCGGATCTTCTCCTCGCGCTCCACCACGATGGACAGCGTGGGCGTCTGCACCCGGCCCACGGTGGTGAGGAAGAAGCCGCCATCGCGGCTGTTGAAGGCCGTCATCGCGCGGGTGCCGTTGATGCCCACCAGCCAGTCGGCTTCGCTGCGGCTGCGCGCGGCGTCGGCCAGGCCCAGCATCTGCTGGTCGCTGCGCAGCTTGTCGAAGCCGTCGCGGATGGCCTGCGGCGTCATGCTCTGCAGCCACAGGCGGGTGACCGGCTTGTCCAGCTTGGTCTTCAGGTTGTCGGCGTACTGCACGATCAGCCGGAAGATCAGCTCGCCCTCGCGCCCGGCATCGCAGGCGTTGATGAGGTTGGTCACGTCCTTGCGCTTGATCAGCTTGACCAGCGCATTGAGCCGGCTCTTGCCTTTGTCGATGGGCGCGAGGTCGAAATGCGGCGGCACCACCGGCAGGTGGGCAAAGCTCCATTTGCCGCGCTTGACGTCGAACTCCTCCGGCGCCTTGATCTCGACCAGGTGGCCCACCGCCGAGGTGACGACATAGCGCTCGTTCTCGAAATGGTCGTCGTGCTTGTCGAACTTGCCGGCCACCGGCGTCAACGCCCGCACGATGTCTTGTGCGACCGATGGTTTTTCTGCAATGACGAGGGACTTGCTCATCGTGTTGTTTCCACTCACTGGTGAAGCCCCGCGCCGCCGCGATGCGGTGGCTGAACGGGGCTCTCTACAATCCGGGCCTCGCGCGCACCCACGTACACACACGCGGGCACACGCACACACCCCCAATCTATCGAAAACTCGCCCATGCCCAGCCAGAAGGCCCACTCACCGAGCCCGCGCAAGCGCAGCACCGCCGACACGGCGCCAAGCAGCGCCCACGTCGCAGCCCGCAGCGCGGCCCACCACGGCACGGCACCCGCCACCGGCCGGCGCATCCAGGTGCGCCGCAGCGGTGTGCATGGCAAGGGCGTGTTCGCGCTGCTGCCGATCAAGAAGGGCGAATTGATCATTGAATACAAGGGTGAGGTCATCGGCTGGCCGGAGGCGCTGAGGCGCCATCCGCACGACCCGTCGCAGCCCAACCATACCTTCTACTTTCACCTCGAAGGCGGCGACGTC
This sequence comes from Burkholderiales bacterium, assembly GCA_039932275.1. Lineage (GTDB taxonomy): Bacteria > Pseudomonadota > Gammaproteobacteria > Burkholderiales > Burkholderiaceae_C > Sphaerotilus. The sequence continues at coordinate 3,196 of JBDTQF010000264.1, read as the reverse complement.
ATCGACGGCGCGGTGGACGGCAATGCCGCACGCTGGATCAACCATGCCTGCGCACCCAACTGCGAAGCCGAAGAAGACGGCCGGCGCATCTTCATCAAGGCGCTGCGCAACATCAAGCCGGGCGAAGAGCTGTTCTTCGACTACCGCCTGGTGCTGGACGAACGCCACACCCCGGCGGTGAAGAAAGAATACGCCTGCTGGTGCGGCCACAAGCAGTGCCGCGGCACCATGCTCGGGCCCAAGCGGTGATGATGATGAGCGAACCCTCCCGGTCAGCCGCCACGGGCGGGCCGAGCGCCGGGCCGCTCCCAAGCCGGCCCGCTGTCCCCACGGGGGACCGGCCGACGTACTCGTCGGACGAGGGGCTCACATGACCCTTGACTGGCAGCCCGAGCGGTTGCAAGCCCAGCTGCACACGCTGCTGCCGGGCATCCAGGTGCAGGTGGTGGCGGAGATCGGCTCCACCAACACCACGCTGCTGGAGCGCGCCCGCAACGGCGATGCCACGCCCATGTTGCTGGCGGCCGAGCTGCAGAACGCCGGCCGTGGCCGGCTGGGCCGTGGCTGGTGGGCCGCGGTGGGCGACTCGTTGACCTTCTCGATCGCGCTGCCGTACGCCCCGGTTGACTGGTCCGGCCTGTCGCTGGCGGTGGGCCTGGCGGTGGCCGAGGCGCTCGACCCGACGGGCGAACACATCGGCCTGAAGTGGCCCAACGACCTGTGGCTGCGCCACGAGGACCGCAAGCTGGCCGGCATCCTGATCGAGACCACCGCCTGGCGCCCCACCAGCGGGCAGGCGGTGGATGAGCGCTGGGTGGTCATCGGCATCGGCGTCAACATCGCCGAGCGCGGCCCACAGCCTGGGCCCCAGACTGGCGCCTTCAACACCGGTTATGCCGGCTTGCGCGAGTGGGTCCCGGCGCTGGATGCGCCAGCCGCGCTGCACCGCATCGCGCCCGCTGTGCTGGCCATGCTGCAGCAGTTCGGCAGCGGCACCTTCAGTGCGCTGCGCGAGCGCTTCGGCGCCCGCGACGTGCTGCTCGGCCGCACCGTGCAGGCCGGTGAGACGCGTGGCCGCATGGTAGGGCTCGACCCGCAGGGCCAGCTGCTCATAGAAACCGATGTCTGCCTGGTCACCATCGGCAGCGGCGAAGTGAGCGTGCGGCCATGCTGAGAGGGTTGATCGTCGGCCTGCTGCTGGCGAACGCGCTGTTCTGGGCCTGGACGCAGGGCTGGCTCACCGACGTCGTCGGCATCGACCCGCAGGGCGAGCATGAGCCGCACCACCTGGCCACACAGATCGACCCGGACGCGATCCACCTGCTGGCCGCCACCGGCGCCGCCGCAACCGCCAAGCCGGCCTGTCTGGAAGCCGGCCCCTACACCCCGGCCGAGATCGGCCGCATCGAGGCCACGGTCCGCGGCGCCCTACCCGAAGGCAGCTGGACGCTGGTGCGGCGCGAGAAACCCGGCAGCTGGTTCATCTACATGGGCCGCTACACCGCGCCCGGCGCCATGCAGCGCAAGAGCGAGGAACTCAAGCGCCTGGGCGTGGCCTTCGAGGAACTGCGCTTCTTTCCCGAGTTGGAGCCCGGTTTCTCGTTCGGCCGCTACAGCCGGATCGAAGACGCGCAAGAAGCCCTCAAGCGCCTGGCCGCCCAGCGTGTGCGCACCGCGCGCCTGGTGCAGCTGGCGCCCCCGCTGGTGACGAATGCCATCCGCATCCCCGCGGCCGGGCCCGAGCTGCAGGCCACCGCGGCGGGCTTGAAGGACCAATTGGCAGGCAAGGCCTTCGGCGCCTGCCGCGAAGGCGCCTGAGCGGTCAGCTCACCACCGGCTGACCAGGGCGCGATGGCGATGGGGCCGGCCTCGGCCGCAGTGGCCGAGGCGCTTCGACCCAGCGGTAGAACAACGCTGCCGCCGCCAGACTGAACCCCCAGGCCATCACCAGGCCGAGCATGTTGAACCCAGCCTGGGCCGGCCAGGCCCAGGCGACCAGCGCATTCACCGCCAGGCACACCGGGTAATGCACCAGGAATTGCGCGTAGGAGATGCGTGCCAGCCCGCCAATCACCGGGCCGCTCATCCAGGCCGGCCAGCGAGTGGCGCGGGCCGCTCCGCTGGCCAGCACCAGCGCCGTGATGCCCGCCACCAGCACGCGGCTGCGCCAGTCGACCGCCAGCGCCAGGCCCAGCAAGGCCGCCAGTGCCAGCGTACCGGCGCTGCGGCGCTGGCGCTGCGCCACCGCCTGGGCCAGCACACCCAGCCCGTAGGCGCCGAAGAAGTACGGCGCCCACACGTCCAGGCCCGCCTCGCGGTTGAACCAGCACAGCGACGCCACCACCAGCGCGCTGCAGGCCCACAGCAAGGCGTGTTCAACGCCGACGCCGGTGCGGCGCGCAATGGCCTGGGTGGCCGCCGTGAGCAGCGCCAGCAGCGCGAACAGCTGGAAGTCGATGGCCACGTACCAGACGCCGGCCGACAGGCCCTCGAAGCCGAGGATGTCATGCGCCAGCAGCAGGTGCGCCGCGACCTGGCCCGAGGTCGGCGCAGACGGTGTCGCGTCGTGGTCCATCAGCGCGCGCGCCAGCGCGGCGCTGGCCATCGCCAGCAGCAGGGCCGCTGCATACGGTTTGACCAGGCGCAGGTAGCGCCGCCAAATGAGGCCCAGCGTGGAGGCCTGCGACCCCACCGCCCGGTCGGCGGCCAGCCGCGGCCACAGCGACTGCGCCGCCAGGTAGCCGCCGATCACCAGGAACACCTGCACCACCAGCCGTGCCTCGTTGTACAGCCAGTCGATCAGGCCGCTCGCGTAGGGGTACACCACGTCGGACATCGGGCCGTACAAGGCCAGGTGGTGCCAGACGATGAGCTGGGTGGCCAGGACCTTGACGGCATCGATCAGCGGAGCCCGGCCCGGCTTGGCAGCCGCACGCGGCCGTTGCAGGGCAAGGGACTCGGTTGGAGTCAAGACGGAAGGGAACCGGCGCGGGCCGGCGTCACTTGGCGATGACGCGCACCATCTCCAGCACCTTGTTGGAGTAGCCCCATTCGTTGTCATACCAGGCCACCAGCTTGACGAAGGTGCTGTCGAGCGCGATGCCGGCGTCGGCGTCGAAGATCGAGGTGCGGGCATCGCCGCGGAAGTCGGTGGCCACCACCTTGTCTTCGGTGTAGCCCAGCACGCCCTTGAGCG
>JBDTQF010000263.1:0-5789 GCA_039932275.1 Burkholderiales bacterium | reverse complement strand
CGGCGAAGATCAGGATCGAGATGCCGTTGCCGAGACCGCGCTCGGTGATCTGCTCGCCCAGCCACATCAGGAACATGGTGCCGGCGGTCAAGCTGATCATCGCGCCGATGCGGAACATGAAGCCCGGGTCGATCACCAGACCGGGCGAGCCTTCCAGCGCGAAGGCAATGCCCATCGACTGGAAGATCGCCAGACCCAGCGTGCCATAGCGGGTGTACTGGGTGATCTTGCGGCGACCGGACTCGCCTTCCTTCTTCAGCGCTTCCAGACTGGGCAGCACGTGGCCCATCAGCTGCATGATGATGGACGCCGAGATGTACGGCATGATCCCCAGCGCGAACACGGTGAACCGCGAGAGCGCCCCGCCGGAGAACATGTTGAACAGGTTCAACACCCCGCCCTGCTGACCCTTGAACAGCTCGGCCAGTTGCTCGGGGTTGATGCCCGGCACCGGAATGTGCGCACCCACGCGGTACACCACCAGCGCGAGCAGCAGAAAGACCAGCCGGCGACGGAGGTCGCCGAACTTGCCGCTGCGTGCGAGCTGGGTTGCGTTGCTGGTGGCCACGGGCTTGCCTGTCCTACTCAGTCACAGTGGCTCAGGCGCTCACCGAGCCGCCAGCGGCTTCGATCGCGGCCTTGGCGCCGGCGGTTGCACCGACGTTCTTCAGCACCACGGCCTTGGTCAAAGCGCCGGAGTTGATCACCTTGACGTTGCGCACCAGCTGGCTCACCAGGCGAGCCTGCTTGAGCGCGAGCAAGTCCACCTCGGGCAGACCGAGTTGTTCGAGTTGGCCCAGCGTCACTTCGCCGTTGTACTTCAGCGCGGCCGACTTGAAGCCACGCTTGGGCAACCGGCGCTGCAGCGGCATCTGGCCGCCTTCGAAACCGACCTTGTGGTAACCACCGGCACGCGAATGCTGGCCTTTGTGGCCACGGCCGGCGGTCTTGCCGAAGCCGGAACCCATGCCTCGGCCGACGCGACGAGCATCGCGCTTGGCACCGGTGGCGGGCTTGATCGTGTTGAGTTGCATGACAGTTTCCTCTCGCGCAGGCTGGATCACAGCACCTTCACGAGGTACGCGATCTTGTTGATCATGCCGCGCACGGCGGGCGTGTCTTCAAGGACCGATTCGCTGTTGAGGCGACGCAGGCCCAGGCCACGCGCGGTGTCGCGGTGAGTCTGCTTGGTGCCGATGACGCTGCGCACCAGCTTGACCTTCAGGGTCTTCTTCTCAGACATGGTTCACTCCTGGAGCACTTCAGTTGAAGATTTCTTCAACCGTCTTGCCGCGCTTGGCAGCGATCTCGTACGGCGTGGTCGCACGCGAGATGGCGTCGAACGTGGCGCGCACCATGTTGTACGGGTTGCTGGATCCGAGGCTTTTGGCCACGATGTCGGTGATGCCCATCACTTCGAACACGGCACGCATCGGGCCGCCGGCGATGATGCCGGTACCGGCCGCGGCGGGCGCTAGCAGCACCTTGGCCGCACCGTGCGCGCCCTTGACGTTGTGATGGATGGAGCCGTTCTTCAGCGACACCTTCACCATGTTGCGGCGGGCCGATTCCATGGCCTTCTGCACCGCCACCGGCACTTCGCGCGCCTTGCCCTTGCCCATGCCGACACGGCCGTCGCCATCACCCACGACAGTCAGCGCAGCGAACGCCATGATCCGACCGCCCTTGACCACCTTGGTCACGCGGTTCACCTGGATCATCTTTTCCTTCATGCCGTCGTCGCGACCTTCGTCAGCGACTTTCGGTTGAAACTTAGCCATTTGGGTTTCCTTCGTGTCCGGGTACGCGGGGCATCAGAACTGCAGGCCGGCTTCGCGCGCAGCCTCGGCCAGTGCCTTCACGCGGCCGTGGTAGGCGAAGCCGGAGCGGTCGAAAGCCACCTTCTCAATGCCCGCCGCCTTGGCCTTCTCGGCAATACGCTTGCCGATCAGCGAGGCTGCGGCAACGTTGCCGCCCTTGCCGCCAGCGCCAAGCTGCTCGCGCACTTCCTTCTCCAGCGTCGAAGCACTGGCCAGGATCTTGCCGCCGTCGTCGGCGATGACCTGCGCATACAGGTGCGTGTTCGTGCGGTACACCGTCAGACGCACCTGCCCTTGCAGGGCAATGCGCGCGCGGGTCTGGCGCGAGCGGCGAAGACGTTGTGCTTTCTTGTTCAACATGGTGCCACTCCTTACTTCTTCTTCGTCTCTTTGATCGTCACGCGCTCGTCGGCGTAACGAATGCCCTTGCCTTTGTAAGGCTCAGGCGGACGGAAGGCGCGAACTTCGGCGGCGATCTGGCCGACCACCTGGCGGTCCGAACCCTTGATCAGGATTTCGGTCTGCGAAGGCGTTTCAACCTTGATGCCAACCGGCATGTCCTTGACCACCGGATGTGAGAAGCCGATTTGCAGGTTCAGCTTCTGGCCCTGGGCCTGGGCCCGGAAACCCACCCCAACCAGCGTCAACTTCTTCTCGAAGCCCTTGCTCACGCCGTTGACCATGTTGGCCACCAGCGCGCGCATCGTGCCGGACATGGCATTGGCCGCAGTCGAGTCGTTGGCGGGCTCGAACGTCAGCTTGGCGCCGTCGCTCTTGACCTGCACCAGGGTGTTGAGCGGACGCACCAGCGTGCCCAGACCACCCTTGACGCTGATCTGCTCAGCCGCAATCGCCACTTCGACGCCCTTGGGCAGGTCGATCGGCATTTTTCCTACGCGGGACATTTCAAATCTCCCTTGCGCTTAGGCGACGTAGCAGAGCACTTCGCCACCGATACCGGCAGCGCGCGCTTTGCGATCCGTCATGACACCCTGCGGCGTCGTGACGATGGCCACACCCAGGCCGTTCATCACGCGCGGAATGTCGTGACGCCCCTTGTACACACGCAAGCCGGGACGGCTGACGCGTTCGATGCGCTCGATTACCGGGCGACCGGCGTAGTACTTCAGCGCGATCTCGAGCTCGGGCTTGCCGCCGTTGGTCTTGACCTGGAAACCGTCGATGTAACCCTCGTCCTGCAGCACCTGGGCGATAGCCGCCTTCAGCTTCGAAGACGGCATCACAACCGCAGGCTTGTCGACCTGCTGGGCATTGCGGATGCGGGTCAGCATGTCGGCGATCGGATCACTCATGCTCATGGGATGACTCCTGTTCGTGTCCTGTGACCCAAATCACCAGCTGGCCTTGACGACACCTGGGATGTCGCCACGGAAGGCCAGCTCACGAATCTTGGTACGTGCCAAACCGAATTGGCGGAAGGTGCCACGGGGACGACCGGTGATACCGCAGCGATTGCGCAGACGCGTGGGGTTCGCGTTGCGGGGAAGCTTCTGCAAGGTCAGGCGCGCTTCGTAGCGCTGCTCTTCGGACTTGCTGAAGTCGTTGATGATGGCCTTCAGCTCGGCGTACTTCTTGGCGTACTTGGCGACGAGCTTTTCACGCTTGTCTTCACGCTGCTTGAGTGAGAGTTTTGCCACAGGCCACCTCAGTTCTTGAAGGGGAAGCGGAAGGCAGCCAGCAGCGCCTTGCACTCGTCGTCGTTCTTGGCTGAAGTCGTGATGCTGATGTTCAGACCACGCAGGGCATCGATCTTGTCGTACTCGATCTCGGGGAAGATGATCTGTTCCTTGACGCCGACGTTGTAGTTGCCGCGCCCGTCGAACGCCCGACCCGATACACCGCGGAAGTCACGCACACGCGGCAGCGAGATGGTCACGAAGCGGTCGAAGAACTCAAACATGCGCACGCCACGCAGCGTGACCATGCAGCCGATGGGCACGTTCTCCCGGATCTTGAAGCCGGCAATCGGCTTGCGGGACTTGGTGACCACGGGCTTTTGCCCGGCGATCTTGGTCAGATCGCTCACGGCATGATCCATGACCTTCTTGTCCGACACCGCCTCGCTCACACCCATGTTCAGGGTGATCTTCTCGAAGCGCGGCACTTCCATCACCGACTTGTAGCCGAACTTCGCCATGAGTTCGGGCACGACGGTGTCGCGGTAAAACTGTTGCAGACGAGCCATTTGGATTCCCCGACTCAGGCTTTGACTTCTTCGCCACTGGACTTGAAGACACGCACTTTTTTGCCGTCTGCCAGAAGCTTGATACCGACCCGGTCAGCCTTGCCGGTTGCCGGATTGAAGAGAGCGATGTTCGACTGATGGATGGGCATCGTCTTGTCGATGATGCCGCCGGTCGTGCCCTTCATCGGGTTCGGCCGCACATGCTTCTTCACCATGTTGACGCCATCGATCAACAGGTGATCGACATCGACGCGCTGCGTCACAGTGCCACGCTTGCCCTTGTCCCGGCCCGTCAGCACAACGACCTCGTCGCCCTTGCGAATCTTGTTCATGATCTGTCCTTCTCGGATGCGCTCAGAGCACCTCAGGCGCCAGCGACACAATCTTCATGAAGCGCTCGGAACGCAACTCGCGCGTCACCGGGCCAAAGATGCGCGTGCCGATCGGCTCGAGCTTGGCATTGAGCAACACAGCAGCGTTGCCGTCGAACCTCACCAGCGAGCCGTCTTGCCGACGCACACCCTTGGCGGTACGCACCACCACGGCGTTGTAGACCTCGCCTTTTTTGACGCGACCACGCGGCGCGGCCTCCTTGATGCTGACCTTGATCACATCGCCAATACCGGCGTAGCGACGCTTGGAGCCGCCCAGCACCTTGATGCACATGACGCTCTTGGCGCCCGTGTTGTCAGCGACATCAAGTCGCGTTTGCATTTGGATCATGTTTATCCCCCAACTTTTCCCGCAGCCCACCCGATTACCCGGACGCACTCGCGGTCAGTCTTGGGCCCGTATCACGGGCAGCCCGACTCATTCGAGCCACCCGTCCTTGGGGCGAAACCACTGTTTGCAAAGCTGCCGGCCTAGTTGGCGACTGCATGCACTCAGCAGCGAAGCTTATGATTATGCCTGAAAGAGGAAACCCGGTCAATGGTCACTTGCGAACGCGTTGCCGGGGCGGCGCTGGGTCCGCCTCGATGCCTTGTGCGTTCATGCCCTCAACGCGGCCAGCACTTCGTCCAGCATCTTCTTGGCATCACCAAAAAGCATGCGGTTGTTGTCCTTGTAGAACAGCGGGTTGTCCACGCCGGCGTAACCCGAGGCCATGCTGCGCTTCATCACGACGCTGGTCTTGGCCTTCCAGACTTCCAGCACCGGCATGCCGGCGATGGGGCTGGTGGGGTCCTCCTGCGCGGCCGGGTTCACGATGTCGTTGGCGCCGATGACCATCGAGACGTCGGTGGCGGGGAAGTCGGCGTTGATCTCGTCCATCTCCAGCACGATGTCGTAGGGCACCTTGGCTTCGGCCAGCAGCACGTTCATGTGGCCGGGCATGCGCCCGGCCACCGGGTGAATGCCAAAGCGTACGTTCACGCCCTTCTCGCGCAGCAGCTTGGTGATCTCGAACACCGTGTGCTGGGCCTGCGCCACCGCCATGCCGTAGCCGGGCACGATGATCACGTTCTTGGCCTCGCGCAGCAGCTCGGCGGTCTCATGCGCCAGGATGGGCGACACCTCACCGACCGGCTCGGCAGCACCACCGGCTGCGGCCTTCGGCGCGCCGCCGCCGAAGCCGCCCGCGATCACGCTGATGAAGTTGCGGTTCATCGCGCGGCACATGATGTACGAGAGGATCGCACCCGACGAGCCCACCAGCGCACCCACCACGATCAGCAGGTCGTTGCTCAGCATGAAACCGGTGGCCGCCGCGGCCCAGCCGGAGTAGCTGTTGAGCATCGACACCACAACCGGCATGTCGGCGC
>JBDTQF010000262.1:0-5816 GCA_039932275.1 Burkholderiales bacterium | reverse complement strand
ACGGGCCATCGACCAGGCAAGCCGTCTTGCAGCAGCCACCTGAATAGCCGCGCCCTACATCGCCGCACTGCAGGCGCGTTACCTCACCGATACGCAAGCCGAGCCTGGCCAGCAGCGCAAAGATGGTCTCTTAGGTTGGCCCACGCATCGGCGCTCGGGCGTTGTCCGGCAACAGGGCTGCCGCGGCCTACAGGCGCCGCACGCCCTCACCGGGGCGCAAGCTCATGCCGCCCAAGACCCGCGTGTTCATCGGCATGCTGCAGGTGGTCTTCAGCGCCCGTTCGGCGTGAAGGCGATACCGGCCATCCTGCGGATTGGGGCCTTCGATGCTTTCCTTGAGGCGCCCGCGGAACTGGTTGCGGGCATTGACTGCGCTGAGCGGCGCGAGGTGCCCCCGGGGGTGATCAGGACACGTTATGCGCTGGCGTGCGCCGCTTCAACGACGCATTTCACCGCTGCTCGCGCGCGCAGCGCCCAGCGGCGTCACTTCATGCGGTAGCGGATCGGCAGCCGCTTGGGACCGGAGACGAAGTTGGCAGCGGTCATCACGAGGTCGCCCGCCAGCTCGACCGATTCGAGGCGCGGCAGCAGGGCCTCGAACAGCACCCGCATCTCCAGCTTCGCGAGATGCTGGCCCAGGCAGACATGCGGCCCGTACCCGAACCCCAGGTGCTTGTTCTTGCGGTCGATGTCGAACTCGAACGGGCGCTCGAACACCTCTTCATCGCGGTTGGCCGAGCCGTAACACAGCATCAGCCAGTCGCCCTTGGCGATCTTGCGATTGCGCACCATCACGTCCTTGGTCGCGGCGCGCATGAAGTGCCGCACCGGCGAGCCCCAACGGATGGACTCGTCGATCAAGCCGGAGATGAGCGTGGGGTCGGCCTTCAACCGCGACAGCAGCGACGGGTCGCGCGCCAGCGCCCACATGGCTACCGCGGTGGAAGACGAGGTCGTGTCGTGGCCGGCGGTGGCGATGATGAGGTAGTAGCCGTTGCGCACGGCATCGCTGATCGGCTGGCCGTCGATCTGTGCGGTCGACAGCACGGTGGCAATGTCGTCGCGCGGGTTCTTCAGGCGATCGGCCGTCACGCCAGCGAAGTAGCCGAAGATCTCGGCCATGATGGCCTGGACCATCTTGGCGCGTGCCACCGGGTCGGCGGCATTTTTGTCACGTGCCATGTCGGGGTCCTGCGGGCCGAAGATCTGCTGCGTGAGCTTGAGCATCAGCGGCTCATCCGTCGACGGTACGCCCAGGATGTCCATCACCACCCGCAGCGGATATTGCAGCGCCACGTCCTGCACGAAGTCGCAGGTGCCGCCTTTCTCGAGCATGCGGTTTACCGAGAGCTGCGCGATGTCGCGCACGCGCTGGTTGAGCTTGGCGACGTTGTTCGGCATGAACCAGTTCTGCGTCAGGCCGCGCAGCTTGCGGTGTTCGGGGTCGTCCAGCGAGATCAGCGTGTCGGACGAATTGGGCTTGCCGCGCGCCTTGATGTACTGCTCGATCGACGCACGCGGGTACACCAAGGCCGAGCGATCGCTGTTGTGGAACGCCTCGCCGTCGCGCGAGATCTCCATCAGGTCGGCGTGTTTCGTCACCACCCAGAACGGGTCGTAGCCATCGACTTCGGCAATGCCCAGCGGGTTGTTCGCCCGGGCCCAGGTGTAGGCCGCGTGGATGCGATCGAGGTCGGCATGGGCCTTGGGGTCCACGATGGTGGCCGCGATATCGCGTGGCAGGGCGAGTTCGGCGGTGGTGGCTTGGCTGGACATGGCTTGTCTCCTGAAAGGTGGTGCAAAGCAAGGCGGGCGTAGCCTAGCAGCGGTCCGGTCGTGGCGGCATGGGGGTAGTCCCTCGTGGTTCAACCTTTGACACTGACGGCAAATCATACCGGACGCGGGGCAGATGCCGCCTGGACCGCTGGGGACTGGAGATGCCGTTCAGATCCGAGATCGTTTGACAGGAGAGGCACCGATGAGCCGATTGACTGCCCAGGATTTCAACCCGGAGATTCTCTGGCGGGAGCTTCAGGCCGAATGGACCGGCACTTGCCTGCTGTGTTGCAAGCGCCGGCTGGCCCACTGGCTGAGCACAACCGCCGCCACCAGCCAGACCATCGCTACCCAGTGCAGGGGGTCGTAGCCGTATTGGGCAATGATGGCCCCGCCGCTGGCCGCGCCGAGCGCCTGGCCGAGGTAGATGGCCGAGCTGTTGAGCGCAATCAGCGCCGGGGCCAGCATCGGCGCGATCAGCACCAACCGGGCCTGCTGCGCCGAGTTGGACGAGAAGCAGCCCAGCGCCCAGGGCGTGAGCACGATGAGCATCGCCACCATGCTGCCGGCCAGCGGCCAGGCCAGCATCGTGGCGCCGATGCACAGCAGCGTGATCGCCACCGTGCGGCCCGCGCCCAGCCGGTCGATGTGGCGCGACATCAGCATGTTGCCCAGCACGCCCATGGCACCGAACCACAGGAACAGCAGGCTGACCTGGTTGGGGGTGGCGTTCAGCACCTGCCGGAAATAGGGCGCCAGGTAGGCCATCAGCGTGAACTGGCCGGCTGAGGTGAGGGCGGTGACCAGCACCACCGCCAGCGGTCCCGGCTGCGTGAACACCTGGGCCCAGCTGGCACGCGACAGCGCGGCCGGCCGCACGCCGTCTGGCACCGTGCGCCACACCGCCACGGCCGCCAGCAGCGCGAGCACCGTCGCGCCGATGAAGGCCCAGCGCCAGCCCAGCACCTCGCCCAGCCATGCCGCCATCGGCAGGCCCACCACCGAGGAGATCGACCAGCCGAGGAAGATGAAGGTGATGGCCCGCCCGCGCTGCTCGGGCGGCACCATCACACTCAAGGCCGCCGCGGCCTGCGGGGTGAACACTGCTGCGGCCAGCAGGCCGAGGGCGCGTACCGGCATCAGCGTGCCATAGCTGGGCATCAGCGCGGCCAACAGGTGGCCGATGGCATACCAGACCAGCGACCAAGTCAGCAGCCGCCGCCGGTCCATGCCGGCCACTGCCGCTGCGGCCAGTGGTGCCCCCACCGCCACCGCAGCGGCACCCGCGGTGATCAACTGGCCGGCGGAAGCCACGCTCACCGCCAGCGATTGCGCCAGGTTGTTGAGCGTGCCGCCCACGACCATGATGCCGCAGCCGATGGCGAAGTTGCCGAACAGCAGGGCCCATTCGGCTGACCGGGTGGAGGCGGGATGCGTCCGGGCGTCGGGTTGGGCGGCGGGCTGAGGTGATGGCATGGCTGGACCATTGTGCCGCGCGGGCCACGGATCTGCCGGGGCTTGCTGGCGCTCCGGCGGCTCAGGACACTACGGCACCGTGACCACCCGCCCGACCAGGCGCCGGGCGTCCAGGTCATCCAGCACGGCATTGACCTCGCTCATCGGCCGCAGCGTCAGCGGGATCGGCGGCAGACGCTTCTCCTGGGCGAAACGCAGCAGTGTCTTGAGGTCGTCGAGCGAGCCGACGTAGGACCCGCGCAGCGTCAGGTTGCGGCTCGGCAGCATCGGCAGCGGCACGTCGAGGCTGCCACCATGCAGCCCGACGATGACGATCACGGTGCCCTTGCTGGCAACGCTCAGCGCCAGTTCGGCGGTCTGGGTCGAGCCGACAAAGTCGATCACCCCGCGGATCGGTCCGCCGGCGGCCTGCTTCAAGCCCGCAGCGGCGTCGGCAGAGCGCGTGTCGAACACACTGGCGGCACCCTGCTGCAAGGCCGCTTGCAGCTTGTCGGGGTCGAGGTCGGCCACCACCAGCGTGGCCTGGGTGACGAGCGGCGCGAGGGCCACGCAGGCCAGCCCGAGGCCACCAGCGCCGATGATCAACACGCGGTCCTGCGGGGTCAGCGGCGGCAGCTTCTTCAGCGCGCCATAAGCGGTCAGGCTGGAGCAGGCATAGGTCGCGGCAAGGTTGATGTCGACGTCGCCGACCGGCACCACGTAGCGGCCATGCGGCACCAGCACATGGTCGCTGTAGCCGCCGTCGAGCCGGATGCCCAGGCTGCGGGGCGCTTCGCAATCGTCGTCGCGGCCATCGGCGCAGAAGCCGCAGTGGCCGCAGCCGACCCACGGGTACACCACGCCGCGTGTCCCGAGGGCCACGCCGCTGGCCTGCGGGCCCATCGCCACCACGGTGCCGGCAATCTCATGTCCCATCGTGAGGGGCAACTTGGCACCGCTGTTGGACAGCTTGGCCTGCTTGCCGCCGCCCAGGTCGAAGAAGCCTTCACGGATGTGCACATCGCTGTGGCACACGCCCGACGCCTCGATCCGGACCAGTACTTCCTCGCCCTGTGGCACCGGGGTCTCGCGCATGCGCAGTTGCAGGGGTTGGCCCCATTCGGTGACCTGGTAGCTCTTCATGTTGCGACTTCCTTTGTGGCTGGCCGTGTTCGTGCCGAGCCTTGGTTGGCCGATGTCCCGGGCTTTGGTTGGACCATGCTAGCGCATCAGAATGGCGGCGCTGCGGATGAAGCCCGGGCCTGTCGCGGCGCACCGTACCGAGCCCGCAGCGGCCTGTCGGGTTGCCCCCATGGCATTCGTTCTTGTGCGCACCAATCATGCGGCCAGCGTGCCCGCCAACCATCGCAGGAGTCCATGGAGTACACCCTCATTACCTTGCTGAACGGCGTGAGCTACGGCTTGCTGCTGTTCATGTTGTCGTCGGGGCTGACGCTGATCTTCAGCATGATGGGCGTGCTGAACTTCGCCCACGCCAGCTTCTACATGTTGGGCGCTTACTTCGCCTACACCATCAGCCTGAAGATCGGGTTTTGGGCCGGCCTGTTCGTGGCGCCGCTGGTGGTGGGCGTGATCGGGGCGGCCATCGAGCGCTTCGGGCTGCGTGCGGTCCACAAGCATGGCCACATCGCCGAGTTGCTGTTCACCTTCGGCCTGGCCTTCATCATCGTTGAGGTCGTGCAGGTGGCATGGGGCCGGGTGACCGTGCCGTATGCGGTGCCGCCTGAACTGGACGGCCCGCTGTTCACCTTGTTCTCCACCACCTTCCCGATCTACCGTGGCTTCATGATGCTGGTGGCGCTGCTGATGCTGCTGTGCATCTACGGCGTGCTGCGGTACACCCGCATCGGGCTGGTGATCCAGGCGGCGCTGACCCACCCCGATGCGGTGGAGGCGCTCGGCCACAACGTGCCGCGTGTGTTCATGCTGGTGTTCGGCGGCGGCGCGGCGCTGGCCGGCCTGGCCGGTGTGATCGGCGGCAACGCCTTCGTCACCGAGCCGGGCATGGCTGCGGCGGTCGGCAGCATCATCTTCGTGATCGTGGTGGTCGGCGGGCTGGGCTCGCTGATGGGGGCACTGCTGGCGTCGCTGCTGATCGGTGTGCTGCAGACCTTCGCGGTGTCGATGGACTACTCGCTACTCACGTTGCTGGAGGGCCTGGGCGCCACCGTGCAGGTCGACTCGCCGTTGTACAACGTGCTCAAGCTCAGCATCGCCCAGGTCGCCCCCATCCTGCCGTACCTGTTCATGGTGCTGATCCTGGTGTTCCGGCCCAAGGGGCTGATGGGCACCCGTGAGACCTGAACGCGGAGCACCCATCCTGGCTGCTGTCATGCCTTCATCCATTGTGGCCGGTGCGCTCGGTACGCTCGGGCCACGCCGCCTGCTGGCCTGGGGCGGATACGCCCTGGTGTTGATCGTCGCGCCGCTGTTGTTCGACAGCACCGCTTCGTTGTCGTACCTGTCGCAGCTCGGCACCGTCATCATCTTCTGCCTCTCGTACAACATGCTGATGGGGCAGGGCGGCATGCTGTCGTTCGGGCATGCGGTGTACTCCGGGCTGG
>JBDTQF010000261.1:0-5817 GCA_039932275.1 Burkholderiales bacterium | reverse complement strand
CGGTGATGGTGGTAGACGAGATCGACAAGGCCGGCGGTGAACATGCCTACGATCCGCTGGGTTCGCTGTACAGCCTGCTGGAGCACGACACGGCGCACACCTTCATCGATGAGTTCGCCGACGTCTCGATCGACGCCAGCCAGGTGATCTGGGTGGCCACCGCCAACGACGAGCGCGCCATCCCTGAGCCCATCCGCAACCGCATGAACGTCTACGAAGTGCAGATGCCCGACCGCGACGCGGCGCGGCAGATCGCCCTGCGCCTGTATCGCTCAATCCGCGCCGCACACGACTGGGGCCAGCGCTTCGACGACCCGCCCGGCGTCGACGTGCTCGACGCCATGAGCGAGCTGGTGCCGCGCGAGATGCGCCGCGCCTGGATGACCGCCTTCGGCAATGCCAAGCTGGCCCGGCGCGACCGCGTGCTGCCGGCCGATCTGCCCGAGGCTGGCGCCAAGCGCGCGCCGATTGGCTTCATGCACTGAACCAATCGCTGATTCGCCGACGGGGGCCGGGCCACACGCGGTAGCTCCGCATCGGGCGCGGCGCCTATCATCAGCCCATGCCTGTCTCGCTAGATGGCCGCTTGGTCGTCGCCATCTCCTCGCGTGCGTTGTTCGACTTCGAAGCCGAGAACGAGTTGTTCGAGGCCGGCGACGACCGCGCCTACATGCAGCTGCAGCTGCAGCGGCTGGACCAGCCCGCTGCACCGGGCGTGGCGTTCTCGCTGGTGCGCAAGCTGCTGGCGTTCAACCAGACCGACGCACCGCGGGTCGAAGTGGTGATCCTGTCGCGCAACGACCCGGTGTCGGGCATGCGGGTGTTCCGTTCCTGCGCTCACTACGGACTGCCGATCGAGCGTGGTGTGTTCACCCGCGGCCAGTCGCCGTGGCGTTACCTGCAGCCGCTGCAGGCCAACCTGTTTCTCTCGGCCAACGAAGGCGACGTGCGTTCGGCATTGAACGCCGGGGTGCCGGCCGCGCGGGTGCTGCCACTGGCTGCCCACGCCACCGAGGCCCATCCGCATGAGGTGCGCATTGCCTTCGACGGCGACGCGGTGCTGTTCTCGGACGAAGCCGAGCAGGTCTTCCAGGGCCAGGGCCTGGCGGCCTTCCAACAACACGAGGCCGACCGCGCCGGCCGGCCATTGCCGGCCGGGCCGTTCAAGCCGCTGCTGGCGGCGCTGCACCGGCTGCAGCAGGCCGGCGACGCGCAGATGCGCGTCCGCACCGCGCTGGTCACGGCGCGCAGCGCGCCGGCACACGAACGGGCCATCCGCACCTTGATGGACTGGCGCATCGAAGTGGACGAGGCCATGTTCCTTGGCGGTCTACCGAAGGGCGAGTTCCTGCGCTGCTTCGAGCCCGACTTCTTCTTCGACGACCAGACCGGGCATGTGGAGCATGCCGCCGTGCACGTGCCGGCTGGGCATGTCGCCGCGGGCATCTCGAACCTGCTGCCCTGTGCGCCGGTTTGATCGCGCAGGAGACACTGATGAGCGACGACTTCTTTGCCCCGCCGCCGTTCAAGGCAGACGACGCCCTGCAACGGCTGCGCCGCGACCTGCGCGAGCTGGGCCTGACCGAACGTGCCGGCACTTTCGAACACCGGGGCCAGCCGGTGCTGCAGGCCCGGGTGGTGGATGCGGTGCTGGACGTCGCGATGGTGCGCGAGCCGGCCCGCACGCCGCAGTGGCTGAAGCGACCGGTGCGCAGCAGCGCCGAGCTGCGTGATCTGGTCGCCGAGCTGAAGAAGCAGCTGGCGCGCTGGAAGGACCGGGACGATTGAGCCGGCTGCGCCCATCGCATCGGACCGATTGACTTGCACTGCACAGAAAAAGTTGCCGCTCGCACCTACGTACTTTCCGTTGCCCCGGCAGGGCCCGCAGCGCCTAGGATTGCTGCTTCATCGTCGATCGTCTCAAACCAGAGGAGCCGTTCATGAAACGTCTGTCATTGATCTGCGCTGCGGCGCTGATGGCGACCGCGGCCTGGGCGGACTACCCCGAAAAGCCCGTCACTATCGTTGTGCCGTTCTCCGCCGGCGGCCCCACCGACAAGGTGGCACGCGACTTCGCAGAAGCGCTGCGTAAATCGCTGGGTGGCACCACCGTGGTGATCGAGAACGTCGGCGGTGCGGGCGGCACATTGGGCGCAGCCAAGGTCGCCAAGGCCGCCCCCGACGGCTACACCCTGCTGCTGCACCACATCGGCATGGCCACCTCGCCAGCGCTGTACCGTAACCTACCGTACAAGACGCTAGACGACTTTGAATACATCGGCCTGATCAACGAGGTGCCGATGACGCTGGTCGGCAAGCCGACGCTGCCGGCCAACACCTATGCCGAACTGTCCAAGTGGCTCGCGGCCAGCAAGGGCCAGATCAACTTGGCGAATGCGGGGCTGGGTTCGGCCTCGCACCTGTGCGGCTTGCTCTACCAGAGCACGCTGAAGGTGGACATGACCACTGTGCCCTACAAGGGTACGGCGCCGGCGATGAACGACCTGCTCGGCGGGCAGGTCGACATCATGTGCGACCAGACCACCAACACCACCGGCCAGATCAGCTCGGGCAGGATCAAGGCCTTTGCTGTGACCACCACCAAGCGCCTGACCTCGCCGGCGCTGGCCAAGCTGCCGACGCTGGATGAGTCCGGCCTCAAGGGCTTCAACGTCACCATCTGGCACGGGTTGTACGCCCCGAAGAACACGCCCAAGGCGGTGCTGGACAAGCTCAATACCAGTCTGAAGACTGCCCTCAAGGACGGCGATTTCATCAAGCACGAAGAAGCGCTTGGCGCCGTGGTGGTGCAGGACGCCCGCACCAACCCGGCCGAGCACAAGAAGTTTGTCGAGGCCGAGATCGGCAAGTGGGGGCCGATCATCAAGGCGGCCGGCCAGTACGCAGATTGACCGGGGAACTGAACAGCGCGGCCGGCGAGAACCGGCCGACGTTCAGCTCAGCACCACCCGCGCAAACTTGCGCTTACCGACCTGCAGCACGTAGCTGCCGGCGGGCAGCTTGAGCGCCTTGTCGCTGATCACGCTGCCGTCGATGCGCACACCGCCCTGTTCCACCATGCGCAGGGCTTCGCTGGTCGAGGGCACCAGCCCAGCCTGCTTCAGCAGCGCCCCCAAGCCCAGCGGCGCACCCGCCACGGCGACCTCCGGCAACTCGTCCGGGATGCCACCCTTGGCGCGGTTTTGAAAGTCCTGCTCCGCCGCATCGGCCGCCGCAGCACCATGAAAGCGTGCGGTGATTTCCTTGGCCAACGCCACCTTGGCGTCCTTGGGATTGCGACCACCGACCACCTCGGCCTTCAGCGTGGCGATTTGTGCCTCGCTGCGGAAGCTGAGCAGCGTGTAGTAGGTCCACATCAGCGTGTCGCTGATCGACAGCAGCTTGGCGAACATGGTGTTCGGCGCTTCGCCGATGCCGATGTAGTTGCCCTTGGACTTGGACATCTTCTCGACGCCATCCAGCCCCACCAGCAACGGCATGGTCAGGATGCACTGCGGCTCCTGCCCATACTCGGCCTGCAGGTGACGCCCCATCAGCAGGTTGAACTTCTGGTCGGTGCCACCGAGTTCGAGATCGCTTTTCAACGCCACCGAGTCGTAACCCTGCATCAACGGGTACAGGAACTCGTGCACCGAGATCGGCGTGCCCGACTTGAAGCGGTTGGTGAAGTCATCCCGCTCCATCATGCGCGCCACCGTATAACGCGAGGCCAGCTGGATCATCCCGCGCGCGCCGAGCGGGTCGCTCCACTCGCTGTTGTAGCGAATCTCGGTACGGACCGGGTCGAGCACCAAACTTGCTTGACGGTAGTAGGTATCGGCATTGGCCTTGATCTGCTCTGCCGTCAGCGCCGGCCGGGTGGTGTTGCGGCCAGAGGGGTCGCCGATCATCGACGTGAAATCGCCGATCAGGAAAACCACTTGATGCCCCAGATCCTGCAGCTGCCGCAGCTTGTTCAGCACCACGGTGTGGCCGAGGTGGATATCAGGCGCTGTCGGGTCGAGGCCAAGCTTGATGCGCAGCGGCGTGCCAGTGGCCTCACTGCGCTGCAGCTTGCGCACCCAGTCCGCTTCGGGCAGCAACTCGTTGCAACCTCGCCGTGTCAGGTCAAGTGCGGCGCGCACCGTGTCGCTGAGGGCGGCCGCCGGAGGAAGCGCACCGTGCGCGGGAGAGGATACTGACATGCCGGGACTACGCTTACAGGTTATTACGGGCGGCCCCATTCCGGTGCCTGGATATACTGGCCCGGTCATGAAGAGGCCCGAATTCTAGAGCGTCAGCTCTTCGTCTTTGTCCCTGGGACGGTTTGCCGGACGGAAAACCAACAAGTCCCGCGGTCCTCTCGCAGCGGAATTTCCGCACCCGTGTCGAACCCGCTGCGTTCGGCTCCTCCAGGCTGTTTTGATTGGTGAACCGTTGAGTATTTTCCTGCGTCATCTGCCTACTCGCCTTCAGGCCTCGCTGCATCGCCACCCGCGCCGGGTGGCTGGGGCCGTGACCACGCTGCTGCTGGGCTGGGGCGTCACTGCGTTCGGGGTGGCGCCGCTCACCGCCGTGGACCCGGCGCCGATCGCCACCCGCGTCATCCAGGAGCACATTGCAACGCAGCGGCTGCAAGCCCAGCTCGATGCGACCGACCTGCATGCGCTCACGCTGTACCGCAGCGACCGCACCCGCGCCGGCGACACAGCTGAAACCTTGCTCGCGCGCCTGGGCATCGACGACCACGAGGCCGCCCAGTTCCTGCGCCGCGACCCGATTGCGCAGCAGGTGCTGACGGGGCGCGCCGGCAAGCCGGTGCAAGTCACCATCGAGCAGCCCTCTTCGGGCCTGGGCCAACTGGTGCAGCTGACGCTGAGGGGGCCCGCGGCCCGAATCGATGGTGCCGAGGACAGCCCTGAGGTTTCGCGTCGGTTCACCCGCATCGTCATCAAACGCGAAGGGGGCCGGCTGGTGTCAGGCACCGAGCAGGTACCCTTGCAGGTGCAACAGCGCACGACCACCGGCACCATCGAGTCCAGCCTGTTCTCGGCCGCAGACGACGCCCAGATCCCCGACGCGGTGACCACGCAACTGGCCGAGATCTTTGGCAGCGACATCGATTTCCGGCGCGAACTGCGGCGTGGCGACCAGTTCACTGTGCTGTACGAGACCCTCGTCGCCGACGGCGAACCCGTCAACTGGGGTCCTGCCACCGGGCGCATTCTCGCGGCGCGTTTCGTGAACCGCGGCGACACCCTGGAAGCTTACTGGTTCCAGGAGCCCGGCAAACGCGGCGGTTACTTCGATGCCAACGGGCGCAGCAAGGCCCGCGTCTTCCTGGCCTCGCCGCTGGCGTTCTCGCGCATCAGCTCCGGTTTCTCGATGCGCTTTCACCCCATCCTGCAGACCTGGCGCGCGCATCTGGGTGTCGACTATGCCGCCCCGACCGGCACGTCGGTCCGCGCGGTGGGTGACGCCACGGTGGAATTCGCCGGCTGGCAGAACGGCTACGGCAACGTGGTGCAACTGCGCCACGGCGGCGACAAGCTCACGGTGTATGCGCATCTCAGCCGCATCCAGGTCAAGCAGGGCGAGCGCGTAGTCCAAGGCCAGGCGGTCGGCGCCGTCGGGGCGACCGGTTGGGCGACCGGCCCGCATCTGCACTTCGAGTTCCGCCAGGCCGGTCATCAAGTCGACCCCTTGAAGGTCGCACGCAGCTCCGAGACGGTGGCGCTCTCGCCGACGGCCCGCGCGCAGTTCATGGCATCGCAGCAGGCCGCGGCTCAGCAACTGGCCGGCGCCGTCGGTGCTGCC
>JBDTQF010000260.1:0-5817 GCA_039932275.1 Burkholderiales bacterium | reverse complement strand
GGCACAGCAGCGCGTCGGGCTGGATGCCGATCTCGCGCATCTTCTGCACCGTGTGCTGGGTTGGCTTGGTCTTCAACTCGCCGGCCGCGGCGATGAAGGGCACGTAGGTCAGGTGCACGAAGGCCGAGTTGGTGGGGCCGAGCTTGAGCGCCATCTGGCGCACTGCTTCGAGGAACGGCAGCGACTCGATGTCGCCCACGGTGCCGCCGATCTCGACGATGGCCACGTCCACCGCTTCCTTGCCTTCGCCAGCGCCGCGCTTGACGTACTCCTGGATCTCGTTGGTGACGTGCGGAATCACCTGCACCGTCTTGCCGAGGTAGTCGCCGCGGCGTTCCTTCTCGAGCACGCTCTTGTAGATCTGCCCGCTGGTGAAGTTGTTGGCCTTCTTCATGCGCGTCGTGATGAAGCGCTCGTAGTGGCCCAGATCGAGGTCGGTTTCGGCGCCATCGTCGGTGACGAACACCTCACCGTGCTGGAAGGGCGACATCGTGCCCGGATCGACGTTGAGGTACGGATCCAGCTTGATGAGGGTGACCTTCAGGCCGCGCGATTCGAGGATCGCGGCCAGGGACGCAGCGGAGATGCCCTTGCCCAACGAGGACACCACACCGCCGGTGACGAAGACGAACTTGGTCATGTCAAGCGGCCCTCCTTTTCAGAGCGCCGGGGCGGGTTCGCGCGGGCGTCTTACAAGAGGGCCGAGGTGGTAAAGCGCGATTATATCGATGGCCCTTGCGGGCTCGCCTCGGGAGACGGACCGGACGCGCTTAAACGACCTTCTGCGTCGAGTCGCTGATCTTGCGCATCGGCTCGAAGCGCTTCGAGCCCACCATCAGCGGGTGGTCGGCCGCGCCGTTGCCCTGCCACTGCGGGTCGTCGATGCCCTCGAACACCTCGCGCAGCCGCTCGCCCCAGGTGGTGTGGATCATCTGGAAATAGGGGTTCTTGTCGTCGATGCAGACGATCTGCTCGCTCTGCAGCGCGCCGTCGCGATAGACCAGCAGGTCCAGCGGCAGGCCGACGCTGAGGTTGGATTTGAGCGTTGAATCCATCGACACCAGCGCGCACTTGGCCGCTTCGTCGAGCTCGGTGTTGGGCGCGAGCACGCGGTCGAGGATGGGCTTGCCGTACTTGCTTTCGCCGATCTGGAAGAAGCAGGTCTCGCGCGTGGCCTCGATGAAGTTGCCGGCCGAGTACACCAGGAACAGGCGCATGGCCTCCCCGTTAATCTGCCCGCCCAGGATGAAGCTGGCGACGAAGTCGATGCCCGACTGCTTGAGCGACGGGCCGTCCTGCTCGTACACCCGCCGCACCGTGGCGCCCAGAACGCGGGCCACGTCGAACATACTGGTGGCGTTCCACATGGTGATCGGCTCCTCACCTTCGCGGCCGGGGATCTTCTCGACCTGCAGGATTTCGCGCACCGACTGCGAGATGCTCAGGTTGCCGGCCGACAGCAGCGTGATGAAGCGGTCGCCCGGCTTCTCGTAGACGATCATCTTGCGAAAGGTGCTGATCTGGTCGAGCCCCGCATTGGTACGGGAATCGGAAAGGAACACGAGTCCGGCATTGAGCCGGATGCCGACGCAGTAAGTCATGGTGAGAGCCTTGGGGCGAACATCAGCGCGCCGACGGTGGAAGCAGGGATTGCAGGCGGTACAACGCGTCGAGCGCCTCGCGAGGTGACAGCGTATCTGGATTCAGCTTGGCCAACGCCGCTTCCGCCGCCGAGGGCGCCGGATCGGGCATGGCCGGCAGCTCCGGTGGTGAGGCGAACAAGTCCACCTGCGCGTCGCGGGTGCGCTCGCGCGCTTCCAGCGCTTCCAGCGCCGAACGGGCTTGGCGCAGGACCGGCGCCGGCATGCCCGCGAGCCGGGCCACTTGCACGCCGTAGCTGCGACTGGCCGGGCCGGGTTCGATGGCGTGCAGGAACACGATGTCGTCGCCGCTCTCGGCCGCGCTGACATGCATGTTCAGCGCCTGCGCATGTCTGGCCGGGAACTCGGTCAGCTCGAAGTAGTGGGTGGCAAACAGCGTGAAGGCGCGGTTGCGGTCGTGCAGGTGGCTGGCAATGGCGCCCGCCAGCGCCAGGCCGTCAAAGGTGCTGGTGCCGCGGCCGATCTCGTCCATCAGCACCAGCGAGTGGGGCGTGGCACCGTGCAGGATGGCCGCGCCCTCGGTCATCTCCATCATGAAGGTCGACTGCGCGTTGGCCAGGTCGTCCGACGCACCGATGCGGGTGTGGATGGCGTCGATGGGCCCGAGCCGGCAACTCGCCGCCGGCACGTAGGCGCCGATCGAGGCCAGCAGCACGATCACCGCCACCTGGCGCATGAAGGTGCTCTTGCCGCCCATGTTGGGGCCGGTGAGGATGACCATGCGGCGGCTGGCATCGAGCCGGCAGTCGTTGGCGATGAAGGTGGCGCCAGCGGTTTCATTGAGCCGGGCCTCGACCACCGGATGGCGGCCACGCTCGATCTCGATGCAGGGGTGCCGCACGAACTCCGGCTGGCACCAGTCCAGCGTGGCGGCGCGCTCGGCCAGCGCGGCCAGCACGTCGAGTGCGGCCAGTGCGCGGCCGGCGTCCGACAGCGCGGCCAGGTGCGGCTGCAGCGCATCGAGCAGTTGTTCGAACAGCCACTTCTCGCGCGCCAGCGAGCGCTCCTGCGCCGACAGCGCCTTGTCCTCGAAAGCCTTCAGCTCGGGCGTAATAAAGCGCTCGGCATTCTTCAGCGTCTGGCGGCGCTGGTAATCGAGCGGCACCTTGCCGGCATGGCTGCTGGTCACCTCGATGTAGAAGCCGTGCACCTTGTTGTACTGCACGCGCAGGTTGGGAATGGCGGTGCGGCTGCGTTCGCGCACCTCCAGGTCGAGCAGGAAAGCGTCGCAGTTGGTGGCAATGCCGCGCAGCTCGTCCAGCTCGGCATCGAAGCCGGCTGCGACGACGCCGCCGTCGCGCAGCAGCACCGCCGGCTCGTCGGCCACCGCGGCGCGCAGCAGCGCTTCGATGGCCGGATCGGGTGTCAGGTGGCCGGCCAGTTCGTTCAGCAGCGGCGCTGAATCGGTCGGCACGCGGTTGCGCAACGCCGGCAGCGCGCCCAGCGTGTCGCGCAGCCCGGCCAGCTCGCGCGGACGCACCTGGCGCAGCGCGATACGGGCGGTGATGCGCTGCACGTCGCTGACATGGCGCAACGCATCGCGAAGGGCATCGAATCCGTGGTCCAGCAGTGCCGCGATCGCTGCATGGCGTGCGCTGGCGACGCCGCGCTCACGCTGCGGATGCGTCAGCCAGTGACGCAGTTGCCGGCTGCCCATGCCGGTGCGGCAGCTGTCCAGGGTGGACAGCAGCGTGGGGGCAGCTTCGCCACGCAGTGTCTGCGTCAGCTCCAGGTTGCGGTGGGTGGCCGGCGGCAGCTCCAGCAGGTCGCTGGCGCGTTCGACGCTGAGCGTGTTCACATGCGCCAGCGCACGGCCCTGGGTGTGCTCGGCATAGCTCAGCAGCGCCCCGGCCGCGGCATGCGCCACCGGCAGATCCTGGGCATTGAAGCCGGCCAGGTGCGCCACGCGCAGCTGCTCGCGCAGCTTGCGCTGGCCCAGGTCGGCCTCGAACTGCCAGGCCGGCCGCGCGGTGAGCGCAGCGCCACAGGCGCGCACCGCGGCGGGCCAGCGCTCGCCGGCATCACCCGGCAGCAGCAGCTCGGCCGGCGCCAGGCGCGCCAGCCAGGAGGCCAGCTCGCGCTCGCTGCACTCGGTGATGCCGAGCGGGCCGCCGGCCAGTGCCAGCCAGGCCAGGCCGAAGGTTCCGTTGTGGTGGGCCAGGGCCATCAGCCGCGTGTCCTCGCGCTCGGCCAGTAGCGCACTGTCGGTCACGGTGCCGGGCGTCACCACCCGCACCACCTTGCGCTCCACCGGGCCCTTGCTGGCGCCGACCTCGCCCACCTGCTCGGCAATGGCCACAGCCACACCGAGCTTGATGAGCTTGCCCAGGTAGCTTTCGACCGCATGGACCGGCACGCCCGCCATGACCACCGGCTCGCCGCCACTCTGCCCGCGCGTGGTCAACGTGATGTCCAGCAGGCCATGGGCGCGCCGAGCGTCGTCATAGAAGACTTCGTAGAAGTCGCCCATGCGGTAGAACAACATCGTGTCAGGGAACTCCGCCTTGATGCGCAGGTACTGCTGCATCATGGGCGTGTGGGCCATCAGGGGGGCGGTGGTGGCGGTGGAGGGCAAGGCGTTCTTCACAAGCACGGATGAGCGGCGGCGCGAAGTATCGCGCGTGCCTGGTGGGCCCGGCCAACTCCTGTCGAGGATGCCGGCAAGGAGCCGGTGGCGGTTGCAGGCAGCAGCGCTGCCGGTTGGTCTCCGGCGATTCGCAGGGGAGGGTCAGGCCTTTGCGCTTGCCCGCGGCGCGTCCACGCAGTCCGGGTGCGCCTGCGCAACGAAGTCAGCGCAGCGCTCGCCAATCATCAGGCAGGCCCCGGCGGTGTTGGCGGACACCACCGCCGGCATCACCGACGCATCGGCAATGCGCAGGCCGGTGAGGCCCTGCACGCGCAGCTGCGCATCCACCACCGCCAGTGCGTCGCTGCCCATGCGGCACGAGCCCACACGGTGCTGGGTGGAGGTGCCGGTCTCGCGCGCGTACTGCAGGAAGTCGGCATCGCTGTGCAATGCCGGGCCGGGCTGCAGCTCCTCGGCGACGAACGGGGCCATGGTCGGCGAGGCCAGGAACTGCCGCGTGGCCCGCAGCGCGCGCACCACGACCTGCCGGTCGGCCTCGGTAGCGAAGTAGTTGGCCATCATGGCCGGCGGCATACGCGGGTCGGCGCTGCGGATGGCGAGCCGGCCACGGCTGGTCGGCCGCGACGGGGTGATGGCAATCTGGAAGCCTGGGTCCTCGGTCAGCCTGGTGTAGAGCTTGTCGGTCTTGTACGGCACCAGGATGAGCTGGTAGTCCGGTTCGGGCAGCGCCGGATCGCTCTTGATGTAGGCCCCTGCCACGCCGGCGCCGATGGTGAACGGGCCGCTGCGCGACAGGGCCCATTGCACGCCGCTGCGGGCCTGGCCGGGCAGGCGGCCGGCCACGTCGTTGAGGGTGACGCCGCGGCGCCCGGTACGCAGCGTGAAGCGCACCGTGAAGTGGTCGTGCAGGTCGGCACCCACACCCGCCAGATCGTGCACCAGCGGCACGCAGCAGCGCTGCAGCACCTCGGCCGGTCCGACACCGGAAGCCTGCAGCAGCTGCGGCGTGTGCTCGGTGCCGGCACAGACGATGATCTCGCGCCGGGCCTGCGCCTGGTGCAGCGCGCCGCCTTGTTCGTAGGTCACGGCGCGGGCGTGGGTGCCGTCGAACTCGATGCGCCGTGCGGTGGCGCCGGTGCGTTGCGTCAGGTTGGCGCGGCGGCGCGCCGGCGCGAGGTAGGCGGTGGCGCTGGAACTGCGGCGGCCATGGCATTGCGTCAGCGTGAAGTAGCCGCCGCCGAGCTGCGTGCCGGCGTTGAAGCCGTCGTCATGGCGCGGCTGGCCGGTGAGCTGGCTGGCGGTGTCGATGAAGGCTTCCGTCAGCGCGGTGCGCCAGCTGGTGGGCGCCATGTGCAGCGGCCCACCGGTGCCCACCGGCCTGCCGCGTGCATCGTGCAGGCCTTCGAGCCGGTCGAAGCAGGGTGCCACGTCGGCATACGACCAGCCGGGGTTGCCCAGCGCGGCCCAGCGGTCGTAGTCGCTGGGCAGGCCGCGCAGGTAGATCAGGCCGTTGATCGAGGTGGAGCCGCCCAGCACCTTGCCGCCGGGCCAGTACAGGCGGCGGTCCAG
>JBDTQF010000259.1:0-5819 GCA_039932275.1 Burkholderiales bacterium | reverse complement strand
GACATGCGCGTGATCGACCCGGCCTGGATCGGCATGAAGCTGCGCAAGCTGCTCAACGTGGGCGAACCGCTGGGGCACTTCATGGCACCGGTGCCGGGTCTGGAAGGAAAAATGCGGCGCCAGCAGACCTGGCCCTCCACCGTGGCCTACATCGCCCGCCTGGTGATCCACCGCTACGCCATGCTCGGCGTGCTCGACGAAGAAGGCTTCCCGGTGCGCGAGATGGGCATTCTGGCCGCGCCGCAGCGGCCTGCAGTGGCTGCAGGCACCGCAGCCGCACCCATGGCCGGCCGGCCCTGCCCGGAATGCGGCAACGCCACGATGATCCACAAGGACGGGTGCGATTTCTGCACCGCCTGCGGCTATGTCGGGCAATGCGGCTGAGGCTGCGGCGACTGCCTTTCCTACCCAGCCGTCGCGGTGCTCTGCCAATGAAAAGAGCCGCGCAATTGCGCGGCTCTTGGACAAGCCGATACGACCTCAGTCGGCCTTGCGGCGGCGCGCCACGAAGCCCAGAGCGCCCAGCCCGGCCAGCATCAACGCATAGGTCTGCGGCTCCGGCACCGCCGACACGAAGTTCACCACGCCACCGCCACCGCCGATGGTGAAGCCGTCGGCAAGGGCCGTCACCTGCGAAGGCGTGTGGGTGAAGGTGGTGTTGATCACGTCGTAGAAGGTGGCCGGCGCGCTGAAGAAGCCGGCAGCCCCCGGATCGACCAGGAACGTCAGCGTGGCGCTGGCAGTGGGCGTGAAGCCCGGGCCGACACCACTCAGATCAGTCCCGACAGTACCCGTCAGCACGCTACCGCTGGCCAGCAGGATCTCGCCGCTGGCGCTCTCGGTGGGGTTGTTGCTGCCATCGAAGCCAAAGGTCGCAGCACCGCCGTAGGCATACAGCTGGTAGGTCAGCGTGGTGAAGCTACCGCTGGTGTCGCCCGTGGTCGGGTCACCACCCGTCGTGGTGCCGGTGCCGGAATAGCTGAAGTACATCCCGTAGGTGCTGCCCAGCCCCGTCGTGGCGGCTGCGCCACCACCCGATAGCGCCGCTGCCACCGGCAGGAAGCCGGTCTCAGCAAAGGTGGTCGCGCCGGTGAAGGTCACACGCGAATAGTCGGAAATGAGCAGGTTGTCGGCGGTGAAGGTTGCGCCCGTCAGCCCGATCGCGGACGGATCGAAGGTGAAGGGTGGCTCGGCCGCCGAAGCGCCCATGCACACCGCCGCCGCCGCGACGGCGACCGCGCAAGGCCGCCACGCAGTACGGGGACTCAGCGAAGAGAGAGATAACGTCATGACAGACTCCTGAAGGATGGATCCCGGGTTCGGGCAAATCAGCAAACCGTCGCGCGGGAAAACCAAGCAAGGATCTCCAGTTGAGAAATCCTCAAGTCATCTTGATCAACTTGAGAGGCTCATCAGAATTTCCTCGAGTAGCAGCGCGGGGAATTTCAGATTAGGAGTCGGGCCGCTCGGGGGCTGTAGGACAACACGCAAACCCCCTTGTTTGCGGGATGTGTTTTACGAACAGATACCGCTAGATGTGTTTGCGTACATGCGTGCTTCAGACGAGCAGCTGATCAAGCGGGGGGCGCTTGGCCACCACGCTCGGCGCCGGGGCCCGGCCCATGCGGAAGAGCATGCGGGCTTCGTCCTCACCCGCCGGCGCCAAGGCGGCCAAACCTTGCAGGAGCTGCGCATGCACGGCTGCCGAGACCCAGCCATCGCCCGGCCGCTGCCGCACCAGCGTGGTGGCCGCCGCCATGGGCTGCAGCGCCAGGCCGAACCCCGTGGCCGCCAGCCACAGCCGCTGGAAGGCCCGGCCGGCCTGCAGATTGCACAGCGTATCCGGCAGGCCCCGCATCATCAGCAGCCCGAGATGCGGTGCCAGGGCGCACGGCAGGTAGCCGGCCCGCACACCCAGCATCTGGTGCGCGCCGAGCCGGTGCAGCGCCCTCATCACAGGCCAACGCCGCAGTTGCGCAAACGGCCCACGCAGGGGGGGTTCGACCTCCAGCGCACCCAGCGGCAAACCTTCGTCGCAACCGTCGCGCCAGCCGTTGTCGAAGCGCATGGCGCCGAACAATTCGGCGTGCAGCGCGGGCTGCCGAAAGCGCTCGGTCTCGGCCACACGGATCAGCCGCAGGGCCCGGCTGCGTGCCGGAGGCTGGTTCAGCCACAGCAGGCCCGCATCGGGGACGCCGGCCACGGCCTGCGTCAGGGCCGCGAGCTGTTGAGGGGGTGCGGGCGCGCGCTGGTAGAAGCGCCGGTTGGTGTGGCGGGACTCAATGGCATCGGCCAATGGATCTGGCAGCGCTGTGGTGGTTGTCCACTGCAGATTGGCAATCACCTCGGGCCGAAGCGGATCGGGCATCAGCACCACCTCCAGCACCAGGCCAAAGCGGCCAGAGGCCAGGGCTGCGTTCTCGATCGCCGCGCCATACGACAGCAGCGCCAAATAGCGCCGGTGGGGCAGGTCTTTCCAGGTGGGCTGATCGGTCGACAGCAACTGCACCTGATCGGCCAGCACCCGAAAGCGCAGCGTGTGGCGGTTGTCGGCCGACGGCGCCAGCACCGCGCTGGCCAGGATGTTGCGCAAGGATGCGTCGGCGGGCCGCATCGCCATTACCCGGCGCGCAGCCGGCGCCGGACCAGGCTGAGTAGCAGGCGTTGCACCGGGTGTCGATGCCCACCGGGCCGCCGTGTCACTTTGAGGCGTTGACGGTAGGCATCGAAGTGAAGGCCGGTGGGTGCCGCCAGCTGGGGGCCCCGGCCCAGCACCAGCTTGAGCACCTCGGTTGCCGCGATACCGCTGCACAGCTGCACGCCGATCACAGTGGAGGGCCCGCGCCGGTTGGCCAGGTCCACCCGGGTGCGGTCGACCAGGTAGCGCATCTGCAGCATGGCTGGCGACAGGCCGACCAGGAATCGCAGCGCCTGCTCGTCTTCGGGCTGACCCTGCATGCCGAAGTAGTCGTCGAACGACATGCGCCCGGGCAGGAAGTTGAGCAGCGCGGCACCCATGCCCAGCGGCGCCACGGTGACGGCGGGCATGCCGCGCTGACGGCACAGCGCGAAGACGCGGCGGCGCATGGGCAGCGCGAAGAAATCGAGACCGTCGAGGTACACATCGCCATCGGCGAGAAAGGCCTCGACATTGCCGTCGTTCACGCCTTCGCGAAAGACCCGCACATCCAGCTCGGGGTTGATGTCGCGGGCCATCTCCAGCATCACGTCGATCTTGGGCCGACCGAGCGACGACACGGTAGCGCCGACCTGCCGGTTGAAATTGGCCAGCGCGTAGGTGTCGAAGTCGGCGATCGAGAAAGCCCCGATCCCCAGGCGTGCCAACGTGAGCAGGTAGTTGCCACCCACGCCGCCCATGCCGGCGATGCACACACGCGCGCCTTTGAGGCGCTGTTGCTCGGCCTCGGTCACCCACCCCAGGTTGCGTGAGAAGGCCTCGTCGTAAGAGAAGTGACCGGCGGCCGTGGTGTCCTCGAATCCCTGCTCAGTTGGTTACACGGTGGCGGGCATGGGCATGAACACGCACATCACCGTATGCAGCCGGCACCGGTTGAGGTGCCGTCATGCGGCTGATGATGCCGGCCTCTTCAGCGGCCGAAAAGAAGTAGGGGTATAGCGAGCGCTCCGACGCCGACAGTTCGGGCTGCCCACCGAACCGATCGATCTGCGCCTGCGAGCGCGCAAACGGCAGGCACAGCAGGACGGCAGGTGCATTGACGCGGCTGTTGTGGCGCGCCGGCCCCAGCGCGTCCATGTCCAGCATGCGGCGGTAGTAGCCGACATGGCGCGGGTTGACTTCTATCAGCAACGTATCGCAGGCCATCAGCCGATGCGCGATGAGATGGGCAACGTGGAACAGCGAAGCCAGGACACGCTTGGATTCGACGTCGTTGTCCACCGCCAACTTGGTGAACTCGCACAGCCGGTGACCCGCGCGCCGAAGTTCGTCCGTCTTCTGCCCGAACAAGTCATCGACATGCAGCCCGTCATCGGAATCGAAACCGATGGTAAGGGTGCCGATGGTGTTGTCGTGATCGGTCGCCACCAGTGTGAAACGAGAGTGTTTCTGCTGCGCCGGCAAGGGCGAGCTGAGGTAACCACGGCGGCCATACATGCGATCGATCAGGATGTTGGCGGAACTGCGCTGGCCATGGGAATCGGCGCTGCGTATGGTCAGGAGGCGGCGACTGTTGTAGGAGGGCGGCTGATCGCTGTGGGGCAGTTCAGGCGGGAGGTAGGCGTCGAACGGAACATGGACGATGGGTCGGGCTTCCACTGCGCTTCCTTAACGAGAGATGAGACGGCAGAGCCAGTGCAGCCGCTCGTGAAATTCACAGTCACGAACGCAGCCTTCAGCTCCAACACGAAAATCATCTCCCCGCGCAGGCTTACCCACAGCAAGCGCCCGTAAGTCGACGCTACAAGTCGAAACGGACAAACTTACCGAACCAGTCTATGGGGCAATCTGCGTACCCGACCAACGGGCCGCTTTTGCTGGGGAACGCCTGCGCAGCGAAGGTGCCGCGGCAGCGGGGTTGTAAGCGTTACCGATGCCATCGGAAACATTTGCCCCCAGGCTTTCAGACAGATGGGGGGTATTGACCGCCTAGAGAAAGCGATCCAGCAGCCGCCGCGAGGCCCGATCGAGCGCCCTCAAGTCACGGATCAGGAACTGAATCCCATGGCGGTCGGCCACCAGCAGGCTGTTGCGGCCCAGACGGCGAATGTCTTCCTCGCCCTTGAGCACCAGCTGCGTCTCGCCGCGGTTGGTCTCGATGTCCCAGGTGCTGGGCGTGGCGAAGCTGGAGACGCTCTTGAGGCGGCGGATCTCCGGCACGAACTCGCGGCTGGCCAGCTCTTCTTCGAGCAGGCCGCGCAACGCCGAGGGCAGGTCGTCGAGGCGATCGATCCAGGCCACCTCGTGGCCTTCGGCGCTGACCAACGACAGGCAGGTCTGGGGCGACGCAATCGGGAAGGCCCGCACCGGCACCACGCCCTCGAAGCGCTCGCCCTGCGCAGTGGTCAGCACCAGGCGGCCGAGCGCGTCACGCTGCAGGCTGAAGTCGATGGTGGAGGTCATGGCGGCCAGGTACTCAAACGGCTTCGGCGCGATGCACCACGGGCGGGGCTGACGGGACAAACGCTTCGACCGCCCCGCCCTCGCTGTCGACATTGCGCGCCTGCGCCTCGTACAGCCGCCAGTACGCGCCCTGCCGGGCCATCAGGTCCTCGTGCGGGCCGACCTCGACCACCTGGCCGCGGTCCATCACCACCAGCCGGTCGGCCTTGCGCAGCGTCGACAGGCGGTGCGCGATGGCAATGGTGGTGCGGCCCTGCACCAGGTTGTCGAGCGCCTTCTGGATTTCCTTCTCGGTCTCGGTATCGACCGACGAGGTGGCTTCATCGAGGATCAGGATGCGCGGGTCGATCAGCAGCGCGCGGGCGATCGAGATGCGCTGGCGCTCGCCACCCGACAGGCCCTGGCCACGCTCGCCCACCAGCGAGTCGTAACCCTGCGGCAGGCGCAGGATGAACTCGTGCGCGTGGGCGGCGCGGGCGGCGGCAATGATCTCTTCGGGCGAGGCGTCGGGCTTGCCGTAGGCGATGTTCTCGGCAATGGTGCCGAAGAACAAAAACGGCTCCTGCAGCACCAGGCCGATGTGGCGGCGGAAGTCGGCCACCGCGAACTGGCGCACATCGACGCCGTCGACGCGGATGGCGCCCTCGGTCACGTCATAGAAGCGGCAGATCAGGTTCACCAGCGTGCTCTTGCCCGAGCCGCTGTGGCCCACCAGACC
>JBDTQF010000258.1:0-5825 GCA_039932275.1 Burkholderiales bacterium | reverse complement strand
GCGCTTCATCCGCCAGTCGCGCGAGCTGGGCTTCTCGATCGAGCAGATCCGCGAGCTGCTGAGCCTTTGGCAGAACCGGTCTCGGCCCAGCCGCCAGGTCAAGGCGCTGGCGCAAGCCCACATCCAGGAGCTCGATGCCAAGCTGCAGGAACTGCAGGCGATGAAGGCCGCGCTGGCGCACCTGGTGCAGTGCTGCCACGGCGATGACCGGCCGGAGTGCCCGATCCTCGACACGCTGGCCGAGCCGGTGGCGGTTGCGGCGCGGGCTCCGGCCGCGAAGCCCCGTGCCGGCCTGCGCCCAGGCAAGCCC
Organism: Burkholderiales bacterium; assembly: GCA_039932275.1. Classification (GTDB taxonomy): domain Bacteria; phylum Pseudomonadota; class Gammaproteobacteria; order Burkholderiales; family Burkholderiaceae_C; genus Sphaerotilus. Next base: position 5,515 of record JBDTQF010000258.1, on the reverse strand, counting down.
ACCGTGCGCGGCTGAACGCCAGCTAGCTTTCTTTCACTCGCGCCGCCGCCACACGCTGGCCAGCCAGGGCTGCTGCTCGCGCGGCAGCCCTGCGGGGCGGTAGTAGTGTTCCAACTCGTCGAAGCCGGCGTTGTGGAGATGGCCGCGCCAGGTGGCAAGGTCGTGGTACGCGCCATAGCGGTCACCTTGCCAGCCCTCCTGCCCCTGCCCGCGTGGGTTGGAGCTGAACAGCACGCCGCGGGGTTTGAGCGTGGCGTGCAGCGCACGCAGCACGCGCGGCAGGTCGGTGCTGGGCACGTGGAACAGCACCGCGTTGGCGAACACGCCATCGAAGCGCGCCAGCGGCAGCGCCAGCGACAACAGGTTCTGCTGCCACACCTCGCAGCCGCTGTGCGCACGCGCCATCGCCACGAACTGCGGCGCGCCATCCAGCCCCACCGGCGCATGGCCCAGGGCCTTGAAGGCCATCAGATCGCGCCCCGGGCCGCAGCCCAGGTCGAGGATGGCCAGCGGCGGCGGGCCGTCGATGTGGCGCAGCAGCGCCTCGATGTTCTGGTGCACGTCGTGATCGCGCGTGCCCTGCCAGAACGCTTCGGCGTGCTGGTCGTAGTGCGCCAGCGTGCGGGCGGTGATGGGATCTGCGGCGGGTTGCGAAGGAGAGGCCATGGGCGCATCTTGCCGCAGCCTCACCCGGCACACCCGCCGGCCCCGCCACACCGATTGACGGTCACGGCGCGCTTGTCCAGCGGGAAGGCCCTACCAACCCCCATCTAGGGGGGTGTTGCGAGCGGTTCCTTGTATGAGGATGCGACTCTGCGCACGCTGTCGATGAAAGCGGAGTGCAGTTTTCCCAGTTTCATCAATCAGCAAGGGGTTTCCCATGAACCGATATGTCTCGCGTGTGCTTCGCGTGGCGCTGATGGCGGGCGCTGCCGTCAGCCTCAATGCCCATGCCACTGCCATCTCCGTCGACGGTGGCTGGTACGGCTTCTGTTTCGACGGCACCGGCAGCGCGGCCAGCGCAGGGTGCCAGAACGAGGGGGTGGGCGTGGCGGGCAACTCCATCACGTTCAGCTCGGCTGTCAGTGTGACGTTCCGGGTTACGGACGCCTTCAATGCGGGCGATACCTTCCAGGTCGTGATCGACGGGACGCCGTTTTTCACCAGTGGCGTGCCGACCATCGTGGCGTCCATCACCGACCCCGATGCTGCCTTTGCCGACAGCACGTACAGCCGCGGTTCCTGGACCCTCGCGGCGGGTGCGCACTCGGTGGATGTCTTCGCCGATGCATCGCCCTATGGCGGTGGCGGGGCCTACCTGAGCGCCGTCTCCGCGGTGCCTGAGCCCACCACGGCGGTCTTGCTGGGTCTGGGCCTGGTCGCGCTGACGGTGAAGTCCCGCCGCGGGACATCAGCGCGCACACCAGCGGTGTGAGGTTCACCGGGCACGGGCCCGGGTCAGAATGGCCGCAGGCTTGCGCCTTCGGCCATTTTGTTTTTCAGGAGCTCCACCGTGCCCCATTGGACCAACACCCAGACCGACGTCTCGATCTACTACGAAGAATCGGGCAGCGGTTTCCCCTTGTTGCTGTTGCCGCCCGGCGGCCTGAACGCGGCCATCGGCGTGTGGCAGCGCACCGCCTTTGCGGCGCCGCAGGTCTTCAGCCGGCACTACCGCGTCATCGCCATCGATGAACGCAATGCCGGCGCCTCGACCGGCCCGGTGGACGCCGATCGCCCGTGGGACTGCTACGCCGACGACCACCTGGGCTTGATGAACCACCTGGGCATCGAGCGCTTCCATGTGCTGGGCTGCTGCATCGGCTGCTCGCACGCGCTGAACCTGGTGCGGCTGGCGCCTGAGCGGGTGACGGCGGCGGTGTTGGAGCAGCCGGTGGGCATCGATGATGGCAACCGCACCACCATGCCCAACCTGTGGGTCGAGTGGGCCGCGCAGATGCAGAAGAAGCACCCTGGCATCGACCGCGCCCAGTTGGAGACCTTCGGCAAGCGCATGTGGGGTGGCGACTTCGTGCTGAGCGTGACGCGTGAATGGCTCGCCACCTGCCAGACCCCGCTGCTGGTGCTGCCCGGCATCGATGCGCCGCATCCCACCGCCATCGGCCGCGAGGTGGCGGCACTGGCCCCCAATGCCCAGTCGATTGAACCGTGGAAGGAGCCGGCCTCGCTGATCCCGTCGATCATCGAGCGCATTCGCCAGTTCCTGGATGCCCACACGCCAGTGTGAACGGCGGGCTTCAGGCCAGAACGACTGGGCCAGCCGCCGGGCCGCATGGATTCTTTGCGCGCAAGACGTTCAGTCGAATGTGCCTGGCGGGTTTGACGGCTTCTTGCGCGCATTGAACGCGAGCGCGCGCGCCAGGGCCGACTCGAGCATGTCGGGGTTCACGGGCTTGATGAGGTATTCGCAGGCGCCGAGGCTCATGGCCTTGAGGACGTCCATGGTGAGTTGGTCTGCAGTCAGAACGATGACGCGAAACGATCCGGCGGCGATGTCGGGGCTGAGGCGGCGCACCACCTCGATGCCGGAGAGGTCTGGCAGGTGCATGTCGAGCAGCACCACGTCCGGATGCTCGCCGTGGGCCACGCGGATGCCTTCAGTGCCGGTCGGCGCGTGAATCAGCCGCACGTTCGGGTGGCTCGCCAGCAGGCCCTCTACGAGGGCAAAGCAGATGGGCTCATCCTCGATATACAACACCGCGCCCTGAAGAGGTTCAGAGGCTGGCGTCTCGTGTGAGGGCGAAATGCTCATGGCGCGCTACAGAGTCGACGGGTTGCAGGGGCAGATTCTTGCAGGAACGCGACGCCCGGGGCGCCAACGGACGGGTGCGAAGCGTAGGGTCTTTGAAACAACGCCGCGGCCGCTTGCAGTGCCCGCAAGCCGCGCAATTTCTTCAAGTCCCGCGGGCTCCGATGGCCCGCATGAACTCGCTGCGCACCTGGGCATCGGTGTTGAAGCGCCCGGCAAAAGCCTGCGTGTAGACCCGCTCGTCGCCGCGCCGGTCTTCGCCCAGCAGCAAGCACAGCTGCTCGGCCTCGATCACACAGGCGGCGCCCTGGGCCTGGCCGTGCTGCACCAGGGCTTCGGCGATGTCGCGGGTCATCCACTCCTGGTAGGTCAGGCGGTGGCCGATGGCGTCCACCAGCCGGGCGATGCGGCCGAAACCATGCAGCCGTCCGCCGGGGATGTAGGCCACGTGTGCGATGCCGCGAAACGGCACCAGGTGATGCGGGCACACGCCGTGCACCGCGATGCCGCGCACCACCACCATGTCCTCGCGCGGGTCTTCGAAACCGGGGCCCAGCACCTCGGCCGGGTCCATCTTGTAGCCACCCAGCAGCCGGTGCTCCCACAGTTCGCGCACGCGCCGCGCGGTCTTGCCGGTGTGGGCGCCCTCGGGCTCGACGCCGCAGGCCTTCAGCAGGTCGGTGATGGCGCGCTCGAAGGCCACGCCGTCAAAGTGGCCGGAGCGCGGGATGCCCAGGCAGCCAGGCGTGCCACCGGGGTGGTCGTGGTGGTCGTGGTGATCGTGGCGATCGCAGTCGTGATCCTGGCTTGGCATGGGTGGCGCTCCGGCGCGGTGTGCGGCAGGGCTGCACCTTACCCCAGGCGGTCCGTCGGTGGCTGGGCGACACTCGGGCCTCGTCCCACACCCGACCGACACCTTGAGCCGTACCGCCGCCGCCCCCTCAGACACGCACGTAGACACGCACGTCGTCACGCTCCCCAACGGCCTGCGCGCCGTGACCATCCCGCTGCCCTGGCGCCAGACCGTGAGCCTGAGCGTGTTCGTCCGCACCGGCAGCTTGCACGAGCCAGCCCGGCTCAATGGCATCAGCCATGTCGTCGAGCACATGGCCTTCAAGGGCACCACCACGCGCGACTGCCAGCGCATCAACCTCGATGCCGAGCGGCTGGGCGCCGAGGTCAACGCCTACACCGACAAGGACCACACCGCCTTCCACATCGAAGGCCTGGCGCGCGACCTGGACGCCTTCGTGCCGCTGCTGGCCGACATCGTGCTGAACAGCACCTTCCCGGCGGAGGAGCTGGAGCGCGAGCGCCAGGTCATCCTGCATGAATTCACCGAGGTGCAGGAGGACCCGGCGGCGGTGGCCTTCCAGCTCTTCGACCGGGCCTGCTACGGCACCCACCCGGCGGGCCAGCCGGTGATCGGCCAGCGCGCCAACATCCAGCGCATCAAGCGCGCCGACCTGCTGGGCTACGTGAAGCGCCAGTACACCGCTGCCAACGTGGTGGTGGCTGCGGCGGGGCCGATCAAGCCCAGGGCGTTCGTGCGCGCGGTGGAAGCCGCCTTCGGCGCCATGCCGGCGGGCGAGGCCAGCCGCGTCGCGCCGCCGACGTGGCTGGGCGGCCTGAAGCAGCGCCGCTTGCCCGGCAGCTCGCAATGCCATGCGGTGCTGGGCTTCGCGGCGCCAGCGCTCGGCGACGACCGCCACATCGCCTACGTGCTGGCGGCTGCGCTGCTGGGCGAGGGCATGAGCTCGCCGCTACTCGACCAGATCCGCGAGCGCCGCGGCCTGGCCTACTACGTCGGCTGCTCGGCCGATGTGGGCCCGCTGGCCGGCCAGTTCGTCATCGACGCGGCCACCGCGCCTGGGCAGGCTGACGAGCTGCTCACCGAGGTGGCCCGGCTGCTGCACCAGCAGGCCGTCAGCGGCCCCGATCCGGTGGGCCTGGAACGCGCCCGCCAGCAGCTCACCGTGCGCGCGCTGCGGGCGCTGGAGCAGCCGGCGCGCCGGCTCGAAAACGCCGCCCAAGACCTGTTCACGCTGGGCCGTCTACGCGATACGAATGCCTGGCTGGCGCAACTTGATGCCGTGACACCGCGCCAGGTGCGCGCGGTATTCAAGCGCATGCTGGCCGGGCCCGCCGCCATCGCGCTGGCGGGCAGCGTGCCGGCCAAGGCGAGGGCGCAGGTGGAGCGCCTGTTCGGGGGCGGTTGGCAGTGATCCCGCCGGCTCTAACGGCCTATGTGGGCCAGCGCACAGACGCACTCGTGGGTGTCGCGTAAATACGGCTTCCTCTCAACCTTGGAAGACCACCGATGTCCAATGCCATTGCCGCACACAAGCACCGCACCCGCCTGCATATCCTGCGAGACCGCGTCAAGCGCGCTGCGCGGGATGTCAAGCGCGGGCTCGGCGGCGCAGCCGAGCGGCTGGCCCTGCACCAGGCCACCCGCGCGGCGTACCGCGCGGCGCACCCGTAACCCGCGCGGCGTACCGCGCGGCGCACCCGTAAACGCCAGCGGCGCGGCGCCTGCGGCGCGTCTCAGCCGCGCTGCAGCTCAGCCGACAGCAGCACCCTGCGGCCGGTCGGCGCGGCCTTGACGTCCTGCACCAGCACCTGCGCCACTTGCGCCGCGGCGATGGGCAGGTAGTTGGCCGGTATCAGCGGCCCGAGCCAGCGCGAGACGCTTGTATGTTTCAGACCAGACCAGCGCGGTAGAGTTTGATCGCCGTTAAAGCG
>JBDTQF010000257.1:0-5832 GCA_039932275.1 Burkholderiales bacterium | reverse complement strand
GCAGTTCCAGCTGCTGTTGTGGTGGTGGCCGTCGCGGTTGTGTTCGCCGTTGGCCTCGTTGTGCTTGTGGTCGTACTTCAGCAGGTCACGCAGCGTGAAGCCGTCGTGTGCAGTGAGGAAATTGACGCTGGCGGCCGGCGCCCGCCCGCCGTGGTGGAACTCGGTGCTCGACGCCGCCCAGCGGTGCGCGAACTCGCCCCGGTTGCCCCCGCCGCGCAGCCAGAAGGCGCGCATCGCATCGCGCCAGCGGTCGTTCCACTCGGCCCACCCGGGGGGAAAGGCGCCCAGCTGGTAGCCACCGGGCCCGATGTCCCACGGCTCGGCGATGAGCTTGGTGCGCGACAGCACCGGGTCGGCCTGCAGCGCCGTGAAGAAGCCGCTGGCCCGACTGAAGGAGCCGTCGGCGCCCCGCCCGAGGATGGGTGCCAGGTCGAAGCGAAAGCCGTCCACGCCCATCACTTCCACCCAGTGCCGCAATGAGTCGATCACCAACTGCACCACACGCGGCTCGCTGAGGTCGAGCACATTGCCGCAGCCGGCCCAGTTGATGTAGCGGCTGCGGTCCTCGCCCTCCAGCCGGTAGTAGCGCGCATTGGCGAGGCCGCGGAACGACAGTGTCGGACCGGCCTCATCGGTTTCGGCGGTGTGGTTGAACACCACGTCGAGCACCACTTCAAAGCCGGCAGTGTGTAGGGCATCGACCATCGAGCGGAATTCGCTGGTCGGGCTGGTGCCGGGGCGGCCGGTCCAGTAGCGAGGCTCGGGCGCAAGGAAGCCGATGGAGCTGTAGCCCCAGTAGTTGCTCAGGCCCAGGCCTTGCAGCCGGGCCTCGTCGGCGCGGGCATGCACAGGCAGCAGGCTCAGCGTGGTGACACCCAGTCGCCGCATGTGCGCCAGGAACAGCGGGTGCGCCAGCCCGGCATAACGACCGCGCTGGCTGGCAGGCACGCCGGGATGGAGCTGCGTGGCGCCCTTCACATGCACCTCGTACAGCACGGTCTGCGACCAGGGCACCGCCGGGCGGGCCGGCCGCGGGGTGCGCCGGTCGAGCTCGGCCGCTGCCAGCACGCGGGCCTTCAGCGCCACCGCGGCGTTGTCGATGGCCGCGGGCTGCGACGGATCTTGGGGGTCGTCGCCACGGTACAGCGCCAGGTCGCCTACATAGCTGCCGACCACCTCGCGCGCATACGGGTCTAGCAGCACCTTGGCGGGGTTGAAGCGGTGGCCGCGCGCCGGATCCCACGGCCCGTGCGCACGCAGCCCGTAGACCAGGCCGGGGCCGGCGCCGGGCATCCAACCGTGCCAGACGCCATCGGTGCAGGCCGGCAGCGTGTGGCGGCCGAGTTCGAGCGTGCCGGTGTCGTCGAACACGCACCAGTCCACCCGCGTCGCGTCAGGCGCCCAGACCGCGAGGTTGGCGCCCCGCCCGTCCACCTGCGTTCCCAGCGGCCAGGGCTTGCCGATCTGCAGAGGCTTCATCGGCAGACGTGGCATATCAAGCCACCGCCACGGATCCGGCTTTGCCGGTCCGTTGGCGGGCGGCCCCGAGGGCCACGCAGGGGCCCCTCCTGGGGCCCGGGGGTACCGAGCGATAGCGAGGTTGGGGGCCTCATTCCATCACCAGCATCAGCGTGGCCAGCGGCGGCAGCGTCAAGGCCACCGAGTGCTCGTAGTCCTGCCAGGGCTGCGGCTCGCTGACCAGCGCATCGTTGTGCACGCCGGAGCCGCCGTAGATGGCCGCGTCGGTGTTGATGGCCTCGCGCCAGGTGCCGGCATGCGGCAGGCCGATGCGGTAGCCATGGCGCGGCACCGGTGTGAAGTTGCAGGCCACCACCACCGCCGAGCCGCCGCGAGCGCGGCGCTGGAACACCAGCACCGACTGCGCGGCATCGTCGTGCGTGATCCAGGCAAAGCCCTCGGGCGCCACATCCAGCTGATGCAGCGCCGGGTAGTGCCGCATCACCGCATTGAGGTCGCGCACCAGGCGCTGCACGCCGGCATGCGGCGCGTGGTCAAGCACGTGCCAGGGCAGGCTGGCATCGGCGTCCCATTCATCGCGCTGGGCGAACTCGCAGCCCATGAACATCAGCTTCTTGCCGGGGTGCCCCCACATGTAGCCGTAGTAGGCACGCAGGTTGGCGAAGCGCTGCCAGTCGTCGCCCGGCATCTTGGTCAGCAGCGAACCCTTGCCGTGCACCACTTCATCATGCGACAGCGGCAGCACGAAGTTCTCGGTGTAGGCGTACATCATCGAGAAGCGCAACTGGTCATGGTGATGCCGGCGGTGCACCGGGTCGCGCGCCATGTAGGCCAGCGTGTCGTTCATCCAGCCCATGTTCCACTTGTAGTGGAAGCCCAGGCCGCCGCTTTGCATGTCGTCGCCGGGCGGGCGGCTCACGCCGGGGAAGGCGGTCGATTCTTCGGCCACCGTCACCGCCTCGGGCCGCACTGTGCCGACGGTGTGGTTCATGCGGCGCAGGAACTCGATGGCCTCCAGGTTCTCGCGGCCCCCGAATTGGTTGGGGATCCACTCACCTTGCTTGCGGCTGTAGTCGCGGTACAGCATCGAGGCCACCGCATCGACGCGCAGGCCATCGATGCCGAAGCGTTCGATCCAGTACAGCGCGTTGCCGACCAGGTAGTTGCGCACCTCGGTGCGGCCGTAGTTGTAGATCAGCGTGTTCCAGTCCTGGTGGAAGCCTTCGCGCGGGTCGGCATGTTCGTACAGGTGGGTGCCGTCGAACCGCGCCAGACCGTGGGCATCGCTGGGAAAGTGGCCGGGCACCCAGTCGAGCAGCACACCCAGCCCCGCGTCGTGCGCCGCCTCGACGAACTGGTGGAAGTCTTCCGGCGTGCCAAAGCGCGAGGTGGGCGCGTACAGGCCGGTGGGCTGGTAGCCCCAGGAGCCGTCGAACGGATGCTCGTTCACCGGCATCAGCTCCAGGTGGGTGAAGCCCAGGTCGCGCGCATACGGCACCAGCTGCTCTGCCAGTTCGCGGTAGCTCAGCCAGCGGCCATCGGCATGTTTGCGCCAAGAACCCAGGTGCACCTCGTAGATGCTGATCGGTGCATCGAGCGCATTGGCAGCGCGCCGGGCTTCGCTGCCCGCCAGCCCGGGCAGCAGCCGCTGCACCACCGAGGCGGTCTGCGGCCTCATCTCGGCACGAAAGGCGAACGGGTCGGCCTTGGGCTGCAGCACGCCGTCGGCGCCCAGCACCTCGAACTTGTACAGATCGCCCTCGCCCACCTGCGGCACGAAGATCTCCCACACGCCGCATTCGTGGCGCAGCCGCATCATGTGGCGGCGGCCGTCCCAGCCGTTGAAGCTGCCCACCACCGAGACCCGCCGCGCCGCCGGCGCCCACACCGCGAAGCGCGTGCCGCCCACGCCCTGGTGGACCTGCGGGTGCGCGCCCAGCCATTCATACGGCCGCTGGTGCGTGCCCTCGGCCAGCAGCCAGATGTCCAGCGGCGCGATCAGTGGGCCGAAGCGGTACGGGTCGTCATGGTCCTCGGTGCGGCTGCCCCAGTCGACACGCAGCCGGTACTCGAAGGGCTTGCGCCGACGCGGGATCACCGCGGTCATCAGCGCGCTGTCGCCCTGGCGCTCCAGCGTGGCCAGGCGGCGGCCGTTGGCATCGACCACCGACGCGGCGTGGGCGCCCGGCAGCAGCGCCCGCAGCACGAGCTTGTCATCCACCGGGTGCAGGCCCAGCACCGAAAATGGGTCGCCATGGTCGGCGCGCATCAGGGCCGCGAGGGTCGCGTCATCCACCTGGCTGATATCGGTCATGCATTGTTGTCGTCGGAAAGGGGTGGCAACTCGGCAATCAGCGCGCCATACGGTTGCAGCAGCAGCGTCGGCCGGCCGGCCGGGCCCATCGGTTCGATGCGGCCACCGCTGAGAGGGGCTTGGTCGAGCACGCGCCAGGGGCCAGTCGACGGCCAATCGAAAGTCACCGGCGCGGCGCCCAGGTTGAAGGCCAACCGAAGCCGCGGACTGCCCGGTAACGAGCGCTCAAACAGGAGCACGGTCTCTGCCGCGGTGAGGAAGCGGATCGCCCCTTCACGCAGCACCGGCAGCCCGCGCCGCCAGGCCAGCACGCGGCGGGCATGGTGCAGCATGGCCTGCGGATCAACCTCCTGCCGGTCCACCGCCAGCGCCAGGTGGCTGGGTGCCATCGGCAGCCAAGGCTCGGCGCTAGAGAAGCCGCCATGCGGCGCCGTCGCCACCCAGGGCATGGGCGTGCGGCAACCATCGCGGCCCTTGAACTCGGGCCAGAAGGCCAGGCCGTACGGGTCTTGCAGCCGTTCGTATGGCACGTCGGCCTCCGGCAGGCCGAGTTCTTCGCCCTGGTACAGGCAGATGCTGCCGCGCAGGCACAGCAGCAGGCTCAGCAGCATGCGGGCCTGGCGCGGGTCGCTGCCCTGCCCGCTCGTTGTAGACGGGTGGGCCCAGCGACTGGCCACGCGCGGCACGTCGTGGTTCGACAGCGCCCAGCAGCCCCAGCCGCCGGTCTGTGCCAGCGCGTGGTCGAGGGTCTCGACCTGCTCCTGGATGTGCGCGGCGCTGCCGTCGCGCGTGAGCAGGCTGAAGCTGTAGGCCATGTGCAGGCGCTTGTCCGCAGCGGTGTAGCTGGCCATCAGCGGCGGTGCGTTCTCGTCGCCCACCTCGCCAATGCTGACGGCGCCGAATTCGTCCAGCACCGCCCGCACGCACTCCAAGAAGGCCAGGTTCTCCGGCCGGCTCTTGTCGTACAGGTGCTGCTGCATCGCGTACGGGTTGTCGGCCTGCACGGTGCTGACCTTGCCGGCGCCGGCCGGCGGATTGCTGCGCAGCGAGGCGTCGTGGAACTGGTGGTTGCAGGCGTCGAAACGGAAGCCGTCGACGCCGCGCTCGCACCAGTAGCGCACCTCGCCGAGCAGGGCATCCTGCACCGCCGGGGTGTGGAAATTGAGGTCGGGCTGGCTGGCCAGGAAGCTGTGCAGGTAGTACTGGCGGCGGCGCGAATCCCACTGCCAGGCCGAGCCGCCGAACACGCTGAGCCAGTTGTTGGGCGGTGTGCCGTCGGGCTGCGGGTCGGCCCACACATACCAATCGGACTTTGGGTTGTCCCCCGATGTGGGAGCCCCCATGCCCCCCGAGGGGGAGCCGTCATCCTTGGGGCCGCCCGGCGGACGACTCAGCCGGCTTTCCTGGAACCACGCATGCTGGTCCGAGGTGTGCGACAGCACCTGGTCGATCATCACCTTCAGGCCGAGCTGGTGGGCGCGGGCCAGCAGGCGGTCGAAATCGGCCAGCGTGCCGAAGATCGGGTCGACGTCGCGGTAGTCGGCCACGTCGTAGCCGAAGTCCTTCATCGGCGACTTGAAGAAAGGCGAGATCCAGATCGCGTCCACGCCCAGCCGGGCGATGTGGTCGAGCCGGCGCTCGATGCCGGGCAGGTCGCCGATGCCATCGCCGTTGCTGTCGCTAAAGCTGCGCGGGTAGATCTGGTAGATCACCGCGCCGCGCCACCACGCGGGCGGCGTGGCGGCGGGTCGGTCGGGGAGCGCAGGCGGGTCGTTGGTGGCAGGCATGCTGGCATCGGCAGATGCAAGCATCTTGCCACGTCGACGCAGCGTCCCTGCGTGCTCAGGCCGAATGCGATGCGGCGCTCACTGCTGCACGCAGTCCACGCAGTAGCGGCGCTTGCCACCGTCCAGGTCTTCTTCGACCAGGCCGTGCACGTCGGTGTGAAAGCCTGGGAAGCGTTCGTTGAACGAGCGGGCGAACAGCAGGTAGTCGACGATCTTCTTGTTGAAGCGCTCGCCCGGGATCAGCAGCGGGAT
>JBDTQF010000256.1:0-5837 GCA_039932275.1 Burkholderiales bacterium | reverse complement strand
ACATCATCGGCGTGATCGACGGCATCGCCTTCCAGACCAACATCCTGGCGCTGAATGCGGCGGTCGAAGCCGCCCGCGCCGGCGAACAGGGCCGCGGCTTTGCCGTGGTGGCCACCGAGGTTCGCAACCTGGCGCAGCGCAGCGCCAACGCGGCCAAGGAAATCAAGAGCCTGATCGGTGCCAGCGTCGAGAAGGTCGAGTCCGGCAGCCGCCTGGTGCAGGATGCGGGCAGCACGATGACGGAGATCGTCTCGGGCGTGCAGCGCGTCACCGACATCATCGGCGAGATCACTGCCGCGGCCAGCGAGCAGAGCAACGAGTTGGTGCAGGTCAACGCCGCGGTGACGCAGCTCGACCAGATGACGCAGCAGAACGCCGCGCTGGTCGAACAGAGCGCGGCGGCGGCCGAGAGCCTGAAGGACCAGGCGCAACGGCTGGCCGCTGCGGTCGAATCGTTCAAGCTCGGCCAGGGCAATGACGTGGCCAAACCCGTGATCAACCGGCCGGTGGTGCACGCCAAGCCGGCGCCCATGCTGACCCACAGGGCGCCAGTCAAGGCGGCGGCGCCCGCTGCGGCATCGAAGGCGAGCAAGCCCGTCGCGGCAGCCAGGCCGGCCGCGGCGCAGACGCCGGCGCCGAGCGCGGCCGCCAAGCGCCATGAGGTGGAGTCAGAAACCGAGTGGACGTCGTTCTGACGGGGGACGCGGTGCCCCTCTGATCGGCCCCAGGCCCCGCCACCGTGCGGGGCCTTTTCATTGGGGCCAGCCGCCAACGTACAGGGCCTTGGCGATGCGTGGTGAAACCCTACTCGCCGGTGGCCCGCCGCAACGTTTCCGTGACCGGCCGCTGCATCACGCCGCGCAAACTCCACCAGCCGGCGGCGTAGGCCAGCGCGGCGCCGATCAAGGCGCCCAGCAGCGGCACGGCATACGGTGGCCGCCAGTCGAAGTTGAAGACGTACCGCGCCAGCGCCCAGCCGATGGCCAGGGCCGCGACCGCCGCGAGGGTGCCCGCCAATGCGCCGATGCCGGCCAGCTCGGCCCGCTGCACCGCGCGCAGCAGCCTTGAGCTGGCACCCATCGCCCGCATCAGCGCGAACTCCTGTTCGCGCGCCTGCCGCGTGATGCCGATGGTGCCGAACAGCACCGTCAGGCCAGTGGCCAGAGTGAAGGCGAATAGAAACTCCACCGCGCGAATCACCTGATCGAGCACGCGTTGTACCTGGGCCAACTGGGCCGAGATGTCCACGACCGTGAGATTGGGAAATTCGCGCGCCAGCAGGCTGTCGAAGCTGGGCTTTGCCGCGCTGACGGCAGGTGCCCGCAGGGCCGAGATGTAGCTCAGCGGCAACCCGTCCAGGCGGGCGCGCGGCAGCAACACGAAGAAGTTGACGCGCATCGAGGCCCAGTCCACCTTGCGCAGGCTGGTGATGCGGCCCTCGACCACCGTGCCGGCCACGTCGAAGCGCAGGCGGTCGCCCAGTTTCAGCCCCAGCGTCTCGGCCAGCCCTTGCTCCACCGACAGGGCGTCGGCTTCGTCCGGGGTCCAGCGGCCTGCTGTGACCAGGTTGTGGCCGGGCAGCACGGCACTGTGGCTGAGGTTGAATTCGCGCTCCACCAGGTTGCGGGCACGTGCCTCGGCAAAGGCATCGCTGCGCACTTCCTTGGTGTTGATGGCGACCAACCGGCCGCGGATCATCGGATACCAGTCGAACTTGGCCACGCCGGCATTGCGCAACGCTGTCTGGAAGGCCAGGTTCTGCTCGGGCATCACGTTGATGACGAAGCGGTTGGGCGCGTCGGGCGGCGTGGCGGCGCGCCAGCTGTCGATCAGGTCGGTGCGCAGCAGCACCAGCAAGCCCAGTGCCGTCAGGCCCAGGGCAAGCGCGCTGACCTGCAGCACCGCCAGCGCGGGCCGGGCGGTGAGCTGGCGCGTCGCCAGCAACAGCCAGCGCGGTGCGCTCAGCTCCGGCACGCCGCGCCGCAGGGCCTGCACCGCGCCCCAGGCGCACAGCGCGAACACGCCCCAGGCCAGCGCGAAGCCGCCCACTGCAATGCCGCCCAGCCAGCTCTCGCCCGCAGCCAGCAGCATCAGCGCCGCGAAGCCGGCCAAGCCGGTCAACAGCACGCCGATGGAGGCGGCGGCCGGCTCGCCCAGTTCGCGCCGCAGCACCCGCAGGGCTGGCACGCGCGCCAGCTGCAGCACCGGCGGCAGACCGAAGGCCATCAGCAGACACAGGCCCACGCCCAGCCCGAGGCCCACCGGGCGCAGACCGGGCGGCGGCAGGTTGGCGTCGAGTAAGCCGGCCAGCAGGCTCACGAACACCTGGTGCAACGCCAGGCCGAGCAGCACGCCGAGCAGGCTCGCTACCAGGCCCACGAGCACGAACTCGCCCACGTACACCGCCGCGATGCGCCGTTGCGGCAGCCCCAGCACGCGCAGCATGGCGCAGCTGTCCAGGTGCCGCAGTGCAAAGCCGTGCGCGGCAATGCCCACCGCCACCGCGGCCAGCAGTGCAGCGAGGATGGCCACCAGGCGCAGGAACAGCTCGGCGCGCTCCAGTGTCTGGCGCATCTCGGGTCGCCCGGTGTCGAGCGACTCGATGCGGGCGCCGCGCACGTGCTGGGTGTCGAGGGCCGATTGCGCCCAGGCGGCAAAGCCCTGCACCGCGTTGTCGGCGCCGCGCCCGCCACGCCCGGCCAGTGCCAGGCGCCAGGTGACGCGGCTGGCCGGTTGAATCAAGCCGGTGGCGGGCAGGTCGTCGGCATGGATCAGCACCCGCGGCGCGAAGCTCATGAAGCCGGCGCCGCGGTCGGGTTCCAGCGCGATCAGGGCACCGATGCGCAGGCGAGCGTCGCCCAGCAGCAGCGCATCGCCCACGCGCAGCTGCAGGGTGTCGAGCACGCTCGGGTCGACCCAGGCCTGGCCGGGTGCCGGGCCGCTTTGGGCCGCGCGCGTGGGTGCGCCGGGGGCATCGTTGACCTGCAGCTGGCCGCGCAGCGGGTAACCGGCGCTGGCGGCTTTGACGGCCACCAGCCGGGCCGCGCCGCCGCGCTCGTCCGGCGCGCGGGCGATGCTGGCGAAGGTGGCGGTCTGCACCGTGGCCAGCCCCATCGAACGCGCGGTTGCCGTGAAGGCGGCGGGCAGCGGCTGGTCGCTGGCCACCACCAGGTCGCCGCCCAGCATCGTGCGGGCGTCGCGGCTCAGGCCGGCCTGCAGGCGGTCGGCGAAGAAGGCCACCGCGGTGAGCGCCGCCACCGCCAGGGTCACCGCCACCAGCAGCAGTTTGAGTTCGCCCGAGCGCAGGTCGCGCAGCAGCTGGCGCGCCGCCAGGCGCAGGATGCCGGGCAAATGCAGACCGGTGGCGCGGGCAGGGGATGGTGGGGGTGAGTTGGCAGGGGTCATCGATGGCGCGAGCGGCTGGGCTGGGGCTGGGCAGGCGCCTACCCTACACCGAACGCTGTGTGCAATGCGATCGAACGCTCCCGCACCCTGGCGGTGGTTCAATGGCGTCACCATGATGCCCAGCCTCTTCCTCTCCCACGGTTCGCCGATGATCGCCCTGGAGCCCTCGCCTGCGGCCGATTTCCTGGTCCGCCTGGCGCCGGTGATCGAGCGCGTGCATGGCCGGCCGCGTGCGGTGGTGATCGTCTCGCCGCACACCTCGACTCGGGTGCCCTATGTGCTGTCGGCACCGCGCCACGAGGCCATCCACGACTTCGGCGGCTTCCCGCAGGCGCTGTTCGATCTGCGTTACAACCCGCCCGGTGACCCGGCCCTCGCCGCCGACGTGGCGCAACGGCTCAACGCGGCAGGCATCGCGACACAGCTGGCCGAGGCCGCGGGCATCGACCACGGCATCTGGACGCTGCTGCGCCGCATGTGGCCGGCGGCCGATGTGCCGGTGGTGCCGCTCTCGCTGGTGCCCAATTGGCGCCCGGCGCAGCAGTGGGCCATCGGGGCGGCATTGGCCGATCTGGCGCAGGACGATGTGCTCATCATCGGCAGCGGCTCCTTCACGCACAACCTGGGGCGCTTCTTCGGCGCTCGCGGCGAAACCCGCACCGCCATCGAGCCCGACGTGGTGGCCTTCCAGCAGTGGGTGGCCGAGCGCGCCGCGGCACGCGACTGGCCAGCCCTGCTGGACTACCGCGTCCAGGCGCCCGGCGCCGCGTTGCAGCACCCCACCGACGAGCATTGGCTGCCGTTCTACGTCGCCGCCGGCGCCGGCGGCGAGGCCACGCAGCCGCAGCGCCTGCATGACAGCGTCGACCTGGGCCTGCTGGCAATGGATGGATATGCCTTCGGCCCGGCTGCGTCGGCGTTGGCCGAGGCTTTGAAGAAGGATTCGGTGCCGGCCTGAACCTCGTCGGTCAGGCCGGGTTGTCGATGTCGATGAACTCGTGCTCGAGGCCGTAGCGCTCGGCAACAAAGGCGGCCAGGGCTTGCGCCCCGTAGCGTTCGGTGGCGTGGTGGCCGCAGGCCAGGAAGGCCACGCCGGTCTCGCGCGCGAGATGCGCCTGCGGCTCGGAGATTTCGCCGGTGATGAAGGCATCGGCACCGGCCTCGATGGCAGCCTCGAACCAGTCTTGCGCGCCGCCCGAGCACCAGCCCACCTGCTGGATCGGCCGGCCGTCGCCCTCGACCACCAGCGGTGCGCGGCCCAGGCGGAACTGCAGCAGCGCGCTCAGCCCGGCCAGGCTGGCGGGCGGCTGCGGCGGCGTGCCGAGCCAACCCAGGTCCTTGTCGCCGAAGCGGCCGGTGGGCATGAAGCGCAGCCGTTCGGCCAGCTGGGCGTTGTTGCCCAGGCTGGGGTGGGCGTCGAGCGGCAGGTGGTAGGCGTACAGGCTCACGTCGTGAGCCAGCAGCTTGGCCAGGCGCTGCTTCATCCAGCCTGTAACCCGGCCGTCCTGGCCGCGCCAGAACAGACCGTGGTGCACGATCAGCGCATCGGCGCCGGCCGCGACGGCGGCCTCGATGAAGGCCAGGCTGGCGGTGACGCCGCTGACGATCTTGCGGACCTCAGGCTTGCCTTCGACCTGCAGGCCGTTCGGCCCATAATCCTCGAAGCGGCTCACATCCAGCAGCTCGTTCAGGCAGCGTTGCAGTTCATCGCGGCTCGTCATATCGGCCCCACTTTCGTTGTTCATGCGCAGACTCTGGTTGATTTTCTCGCAAGCGGTCACCGTGGCCGTGGCCGTGGTGTTCGTGCTGTCCACGCTCAAGCCCCAATGGCTGCCGGTGCGTGAACTGGGCTGGCAGGCCGCACCCGTGTTGCCCCCGGTGCCGGTGGTGGCCGGCGGCGCCTCGTCGGGTGGCGTTGGCAGTTATGCCCCGGCCGCGCGGCGGGCCGCGCCCTCGGTGGTGAGCGTGGTCACCAGCACGGCGCTGTCGCGCAACCCGCACCGTGGCGAGCCGTGGTTCCGGCGCTTCTTTGGCGATGGGGATGAACAGGCCGCCGGCATGGGCTCGGCGGTCATCGTCTCGACCGACGGCTACCTGCTCACCAACCACCACGTGGTCGAGCAGGCTGATGCCATCGAGGTGGTGCTGGGTGACGGCAAGCACTTGAAGGCCCGCGTCGTCGGCGCCGACCCCGACAGCGATCTGGCGGTGCTGAAGGTGACGGTGGAGGGTGTGGCGGCGCTGCCGGCCATCACCTTCGGCGATGCCGACGCGTTGCAGGTGGGCGATGTGGTGCTGGCCATCGGCAACCCGTTCAACGTGGGCCAGACGGTGACGGCCGGCATCGTCAGCGCGATCGGACGCACCGGGCTGGGGCTCAACACCTTCGAGAACTTCATCCAGACCGATGCCGCCATCAACCCCGGCAATTC
>JBDTQF010000255.1:0-5884 GCA_039932275.1 Burkholderiales bacterium | reverse complement strand
ACCTTCTGATGCGCAGCGGCGTTAGTGAGCGCCTGAACAGTGAGCCGTCGCTGAGCGCTCCGCAGATGATGTACGCGATGGTCAGCGTGGCCTGGGCCTACGCGCTGGCCGGCACGCTGCGCGCGGCGATGCTGTGCCTGATGCCGGTGATCCTCGGCTTCGGCATCTTTGCGCTGAAGCCGCACGTTGCGCGCCGGCTGTCCTATTTCGGCATCCTGATGCTGGGCGTTGAGATGGTGTGGCTGGTGAGGCGTGACCCTCTACATTTCACGCCCACGCAGGAGGCAACGAACTGGGTGTTCGCGTCCGGATCGATGGCCATGTTCCACGTGCTGCTGGCGCGGCTGGGGCGCATTCGCGCACGGCTGACCGGGCAAAAGGTGGAGCTCACCGAGGCCTTGCAGCGTATTCGGGTGCTCGCCACGCACGACGACCTGACCGGGCTGCTGAACCGTCGCGCCGCGCGCGAGGCGCTCCGCCGCGCCCTCGTCCAGGCCGAGCGCAGCCGGCAGCCCGTGGTGGTGGGACTGATCGACCTCGACCACTTCAAGCGGGTCAACGACATCTATGGCCATCAAGCCGGTGACCGCGTGCTGCAGGCCTTCGCGCGAGTGGCCGAAAGAGAACTCCGGGGCGCCGACCGCATGGCGCGCTGGGGCGGCGAAGAGTTCCTCCTCATGCTGCCCGACACCAGCATCGAGCAGGCCGTCGCCTGCCTCGATCGCTTTCGCCACGCCTTCGGCGCAGAGCCAGTGGAGGGCATCCCGCCCGAGCACCGCCTTTGTTTCTCCGCCGGTGTGGCCCTCTGCGCCGGCCCGCAGGATGCCGACGCAGCTGTCGA
This sequence comes from Burkholderiales bacterium, assembly GCA_039932275.1. GTDB lineage: Bacteria > Pseudomonadota > Gammaproteobacteria > Burkholderiales > Burkholderiaceae_C > Sphaerotilus. The sequence goes on along the minus strand of JBDTQF010000255.1, from coordinate 5,043 downwards.
ACGTGCCGACCGCGCGATGTACAGCGCCAAGCTGGCCGGTCGCGGCCGCACCGGTCAGCCACCGGACGCGGCCGGCGCCGCCGCGCCGGCTTGCGTCGCCACTTCGGCACTGTCCTGGCAGGCACCCCCTGCTCAACCTGAGCCCGACCTCACCTTGCCTGGTGGCCTTGCCGGCAACCCCCCTCCAACACTGCAAGAAGCAGTCGGATAAGCCTGGGCTCGTCTCGTCGCCCCCGGTGGGGCGGATGAGGTGTTCACCAGCATCAGGCCGGGGACGGGCCGGTGCTGGCCGGCTGCCGCACCAGCGCACCCGCAGCGGCCGCGCCGGCCAGGCAGCACGCCGCGCTGGCAAGCATGACCCAGCGGAACCCGGCGATGAAGGCTTCGCCCACGGCCTGGCGCGCGGCGTGTGCCGCCGAGGCGTCGATGCCCGAGGGCAGCTCGATGGCAGCAAGCCGGTCGTGCTGGCGCAGCACCAGCGCAGTGATGTCGGGGGGCACCTGCAGGTGCTGCAGCTGCCCCGGCAGGGCGGCGTCGAAGGCCCAGGTCATCAGCGTGCCGAACACCGCCACGGCCAGCAGCCCGGCCACGCGCGAGACGGCGTTGTTGATGCCGGAGGCCGTGCCCGCCGCCTCGGCCCCGGCGGCGTTCATCACCGTGGTGGTCAGCGGTGCCACGGTCAAGGTCATCCCCAGTCCCAGCACCACGATGCCGGGCAGGAAGTGGCTCCAGTAGCTGCCGCCGATGCCGGGCACGGCCAGCAGGCCGAAGCCGGCCGCGGCGATCAACGGCCCGGCCACCAGCGGCGGGCGCGGCCCGATGCGGTCGGCCAGCCGCCCGGCCGCGCGCGACAGCGCGAACATGATGAGGATGAAGGGCAGCAGCGCAGCCCCGGCGCCGGCGGCCGAGTAGCCGTGCACCTGGATCAGCGCCAGCGGCAGGAAGAACAGGCCGCCGCCGAGCGCCGCGTACAGCAGCAGGGTCAGCGCGTTCGCGCCGGCGAAGTTGCGGTTGCGGAAGAACCGCATCGGCAGCATCGGCGCCGCGGCATGCCGCTCCGTCGCGACGAAGGCGGCCAGTGCGGCCAACCCCAGCCCAAGCGCCGCCAACACGGCCGGCGAACCCCAGCCGCGCGTGGGCGCCTCGATGAAGCCGAAGACGATGCCGCCGAGGCCGAGTGTGGCCAGTGCGGCGCCGCCCCAATCCAGCCGCGCCGGGGCATGCGGGTCGCGGCTTTCGTCCACGCGCAGCAGCGCCATGGCCAGCACCGCGATGGCCAATGGCACGTTGACCAGGAAGGCCCAGACCCATGAATACCGGTCGACCAGGTAGCCGCCCAGCACCGGCCCCAGCGCGGTGGTCACGCCGCTGAAGCCCGCCCAGGTGCCGATGGCCTTGCCGCGTTCATGCTCATCGAAGGCCGCGCTGATGAGCGCCAGGCTGCCGGGCACCAGCAACGCGCCGCCGACCCCTTGCACCGCACGCGCCAGGATCAGCGCGTGCACGTCACGCGACAGCGCGCACGCCAGCGACGCCACGCCGAAGACGACGACACCGATCACGAAGATGCGGCGGCGGCCGAAGCGGTCGCCGAGCGCGCCGCCCAGCAGCAGCAACGCCGCCAGCAGCAGTGCATACGACTCCACCACCCACTGCGCCTGGTGCAGCGTGGCGCCGAGCGAGGCCTGGAGGGCCGGCAGCGCAACGTTGACCACCGTGCCGTCGATGAAGGCCATGCTCGACCCGAGAATCGCCGTGGCCAGCACCCAGCGCCGCCGCGCCGGCGGGCAGCGGCTGGCGGGCCCGCCGCTGCGGATGGCGGTCTCGTCGCAAGGGGCACGCAGTGCGACGCTCATGGCAAAGGCCTGTGCGCAGCTTCGCCGCCTACAGCGGCAGCGAGAGCGGCGGCATTGATCTTCTGCTTCGGCATGTTGATGAGCTCCTGGTCGGTGGGCCTGACGCGCCGCTGGCGCGGCCGCCCGTGGCAGACACGGGCGGCCGGGCATGCACGCGGAAGTCTCGGGCAATCAGGCCTCCTCCGCCGAAGCACTGTATTCATTCACCCTCGCGCCATCGACCAGGGGCGCCGTCCGCGCCGGCGGCCAAGCCGCCGCACCACGTTGACGCCGCGGGCCGGCATGGCCAACATCGCCTCAACGTCCACCCCCCAGCGAGGCAAACCATGGCTGAGAGCGACAAGCTGTTTGCAGGCTCGATCCCGAAGTTCTACGACACGCTGATGGTGCCGTTGATCTTCCAGACCTATGCCGACGACCTGGCCGCCCGCATTGCGGCCTGCGCACCCAATGCGGTGCTGGAAACCGCCGCCGGCAGCGGCGTGGTGACGCGGGCCGTGGCGCCGCAGCTCGGCCCCCACGCCCGCTACGTGGTGACCGACCTCAACCAGCCCATGCTCGATTACGCCGCCAGCCGACAAGGCATGGATGCCCGCCTCACCTGGCGCCAGGCCGATGCACTGGCCCTGCCCTTCGACGACGACACGTTCGACATCGTCTGCTGCCAGTTCGGCGCGATGTTCTTCCCCAACCGCGTGGCCGGTTATGCCGAAGCGCGCCGCGTGCTGAGAAAGAAGAACAAGCAGGGCTCAGCCGGCCGCTTCATCTTCAGCGTCTGGGACCGCATCGAGGACAACGCCTTTGCCGACGAAGTCACCCAGGCGGTGGCCACCGTGTTCCCCCACGACCCGCCCCGCTTCCTGGCCCGCACCCCGCACGGTTACCACGACGTGGCCGTGATCCGCGACGACCTGCACCGCGCCGGCTTCACCGACATCACCATCGACACCCGCGCGGCCCTTAGCCATGCGCCATCAGCCCGTCATGTTGCCGAGGCCTATTGCCTTGGCACGCCGCTGCGCAACGAGATCGAGGCACGCGATGCGGGGCTGCTTGCGCTCGCCACGGACCGCGCCGCGGCGTTGATCGCCAGCCGGCATGGGGACGGGGCGGTGGTGGGGAAGATTCAGGCGCATGTGGTGGTGGCGGGGTGAGCCTTCGAGGCATTGGCGCTGCTTGCCTTCGGCGGCGCTGAACTCACGTCCGCGGTCACCCATTGGCGTGATGACTGATCACCGCGAACCGCGCTCCTGCCGCGCAAGGGTCAAGAGCGCGTCCAGAGCTGCCTCGCTGAGCCTGTTCAGGGCACCAAAGTTCGCCTTCGACAGGGGGCTCTGTTCGAAGCTTCGCAGCAGCAATGCGCGCCGCTGGCGCGCCTGAGCCTCGGCACCCTGCTCGGGCGTCAGCAGGAGAGCCGGCGCGTTCACGGGCGCTTGCTCATGGGCGCGGTCGGGTTTCCGCTCTGGCAGGGGCTTGTGCGGGCGCCGTGGCGCACCGGAGCCCATTTCGCCGGGCCGGCCAAGGCCTCGTTGTACGCCCGGTTGGGGCGTTCGAGGGCGCCGTGGCGCCTGGCCGGGCTGAGAGGGCCTCGGAAATCGGTCCGGGCGATCGGAAGTGCCGGGCGGCACCGAGCGGGCGCCGCGCGTTGTCGGTTGCGTTGTCGGCCGCTCGTCAGTCGCTTGCGAAGCAACCTGCGTCACCTCCGCCTGATGAGAAGGAAGTGGTGGTGGGGTCGGTGGGTGCGGGCGTGCGTCATGACGCGAGGCCCGGGCCGCCTCGCGCCCAGCTTGCTTCTTGGCTTCGACGATGGCGCGGCGCCGTGCGAGTTCCACGCCTGCCGCCTCGCGGTGTTCGGCGGCAATGTCGCCAGCCGGCAGGCCATCGAGGTCGACGCGTGTCGCCCCCTCCGCCACCAGAGCCCGCAGGTACGCGGTCCCGGTGGTGTGACGCTGCAGGAAGATGGCGAGTGCCTTCTTCGTGAATACGCCCGGCGCACGTTGATGAATGTCGGCTTGGATGCGAAGCTTGATCGGCTTGATCACGCCCGCACCGAACAGCGCCGGGAAGTACTCGGCCAGCAGGCGTGCGGCGTCGGCCACGCTGGGTTCTGGCCGCGGTGGCGGCACGCCAGCCGCCGTGGGGGCAGCGGGTGCCTCCTCGGTCGGCGGGCTCAGCGTCGCATCGGGCGTCGTGCCCGGAGCTGTCTCGGGAATCTCAGGGATGTCAGGCATTGGAACGAATCAGGTCAGTCACGGCGGCTGTACCGCGACCACATATTCTCGGTCCATGGCCCGGATCCCTACATCGGTTGCCGAATCTGGCTGTCGGCGCCAGACTGGTTGCAGCCGTTCACTGCGGGCTAGCCGACAGGCTGCTATCGACCCATTGCAGTCCGCCCTGATCTGCAGGATGACCGTCCGCTCTACCCTCAAACCGGTACTCTGAGCTACGTAATGTGTCGCCGAGAGGGGATCACCCAAGGTACGAACTGGCAAGCTAAATCAGCTGGCTCAAGAATGACGCTTGTGCCATTGGGCGCCCCTACACGAGCCTCGTCTTGGCCAGCAAGCGATGTGCACGGAGCACCACGTTGTCAACCGTGAACCCGAACTCGCGCAGCAACACGCCGGCAGGTGCCGATGCGCCGAAGCGTTCGACGCTCAGCACATCTCCCCCGTCGCCCACATAGCGGTGCCAGCCCTGGGCGGCCCCCAGTTCCACGGCCAGCCGCGCCGGCACGTCGGGTGGCAGCACCTCATCTCGGTAGGCGCGCGATTGGGCATCGAACAAATCCCAACTCGGCATCGACACGCAGCGAACGGACAAACCGTCGGCCTGCAGGCGTTCGGCGGCGGTCAGGATCAAACTCACTTCTGAGCCGCTGGCCAACAAGATCAGATCGGGCTCGCTTCTGCTTTCGACCCCACCGGTGCTAGTTGGGCCCAGTTCCAGTACCACGTAGGCGCCCCGACGCAGACCCTCTGCGCTGGCGTGTCGGCTGCGGTCTAGCGTCGGCACGTCTTGCCGCGTCAGCACCAGCAGCGATGGTCGGCCGCGCGTCTCGACTGCCACCTTCCACGCCACAGCGGTCTCGTTGGCATCGGCCGGCCGGAGCAGCGTGAGGTTGGGGATCGCGCGCAGGCTGGCAAGTTGTTCGACGGGCTGGTGCGTCGGGCCGTCTTCGCCC
>JBDTQF010000254.1:0-5914 GCA_039932275.1 Burkholderiales bacterium | reverse complement strand
AGATCAAGATCGGCATCATGCCCGGCCACATCCACCGCAAGGGCCGCATCGGCGTGGTCTCGCGCTCGGGCACGCTGACCTATGAAGCCGTGGCGCAGCTCACCGAGATCGGCCTGGGCCAATCCAGCGCCGTGGGCATCGGCGGCGACCCGATCAACGGCCTCAAGCACATCGACGTGATGAAGGCCTTCAACGACGATCCCGACACCGACGCGGTGATCATGATCGGCGAGATCGGCGGCCCCGACGAAGCCGAAGCCGCGCTGTGGTGCAAGGCGAACATGAAGAAGCCGATCGTGGGCTTCATCGCCGGCGTGACGGCACCCGCAGGCAAGCGCATGGGCCATGCCGGCGCGCTGATCTCCGGTGGCGCCGACACGGCCGATGCCAAGCTGGCCATCATGGAAGAGTGCGGCTTCACCATCACGCGCAATCCGTCGGAGATGGCCAAGCTGCTCAAGGCACTGCTGTAACGTTGCCGGCAGGCGTGGCGTTCATCGCCACAGCAACGGGGCCCGATGGGCCCCGTTTTCGTTCATGCGCCGCACCGCAGCAGCGCTGACCGCGTTGCCGTGTATGCTGCAAAGCCATGTTGCGCCTCATCACCCGCTGGCTGCTGCTGGCCGCCGCCCTGCTGGCCATCGAGCACCTCTACGATGGTCTGACGGTCAACGGCTTCACCTCCGCGATGGTGGCCGCGCTGCTGCTGGGTCTGCTCAACGCGGTGGTGCGGCCGCTGCTGGTGATCCTGACGCTGCCGGTCACGCTGCTGACGCTGGGACTCTTCCTGTTCGTCATCAACGCCGCGATGTTCTACGTCGCGGCCTGGCTGCTGGAGGGCGTGCAGGTCAGCAGCTTCGGTGCTGCCCTGCTGGCTTCGCTGATGTACAGCCTGTGCGCGATGGTGATCGACCTCGCGCTCAACCAGATCTTCCGCGACAGCGATGTGATCGTGCGCTGATCAGGTCGCGCGCTGGCAGCGGTTAGCGCCCCCAGGCGGTAGCACAGCCACCACCGCCCCCCGAGGGGGTTCAAGTCGCCCGGCAAAGCCGGATCGACTTGAGAGCGCCCCCAGGCGGTAGCACAGCCACCACCGCCCCCCGAGGGGGTTCAAGTCGCCCGGCAAAGCCGGATCGACTTGAGAGGCTTCAACCCCGCGGCCCGTCGCCGCCGGCACCGCGCTCGTCACGCATCTCGGCCCGTCGGCGTTGCTCCAGCACTTTGAGGCGCGCCTCGATCACCAGGGCATCGATGCTTTCGCCGCTGTCAGTGCGCGCCAGGCGCTGGCCGGCCCGCAGGCGGTCGATGGCGCCGCCCAGGTCACCCAGCGCCAGCTGCGCTTCGGCCTGGGCCCGCAACGCGGCCAGCCGCTGCCCCAGCCGGTCCTGCAACTGGCCCAGCAGCTGCCAGGCGCTGGCGTCGCCGCCGCGCGTGGCCACCCAGCTTTGCAGTGCTTCGGCCTGGGCCCGCAGGGCCGGCACCGCGCCGGCATCGGCCGGCAAGGCCAGCGCCGCGCGAGCCGCCAGCAGCCGCGCCGCCCGGCTGCCGTCGCCCAGCCGCTCGGCCACCACGGCAGAAGCCTCGGCGGCCCGGCCCTTTTCCAGCAGCAGTTCGGCCTGTAGCACGTCGACGGCGCGGCTGGCGGCGGGCTGCGATCCGGCCAGCATCTGCGCGCGCGCCAGGGCGGCATCGGCACTGCGCCAATCCTTCAAGCGCAACGCGGCCAGCGTGGTGGCATAGGCATTGTTCAGTGCCGGCGGCCCCTGGGTGCCCAGCGGCATGGCGGCCAGCCGTTGCAGCGATTCGGTGCGCGGGTCCATCAGCGCGCGAGCGCGGCCCTGCATCGCCGCATGCAGCCAGCGCGCCGCATCACCGCCCGACCCCGGCGCATCGATCGATGTGCCCGCACCGCGCACGCCCAGGCGCGAACGGGCTTCGCCGATGCGCTCGCTGGTGAGCGGGTGCGAACGCAGGTAAGGGAACTGGCCGCTGTCGGTCAGGCGCGAGCCCTGCTGTAGGCGCTCGAACATGCCGACCATGCCCACCGGGTCGAAGCCGGCATCGCCCAGCACGCTGAAGCCCACGCGGTCGGCCTCGCGCTCCATGTCGCGCGAGAAATTGAGCTGGCCCTGCACCATCGCCGCCTGGCCGCCGACGATCATGGCGTTGGCGCCATCGGGCCGGTTGGAACGGGCCGCAGCCATCACGCCCAGAATCATCGCCGCGACGCCCAGGATGGACTGGCGCCGCTGCGGTGCGATCGAGCGGGCGATATGCCGCTGCGTCACATGCGACATCTCATGCGCCAGCACCGAGGCCAGCTCATCGCGCGTGGTGGTCATCGCCACCAGACCCAGGTGCACGCCGATGAAGCCGCCCGGCAACGCGAACGCGTTGATGCTGCGGTCGCGTACCAGGAAGGGCTCCCAGGCGAAGTAAGAATCGAGATCGGCGGACACCTCGCCCCGCACCCGCGCGGCCTGCACCAGCGCCTGCCACAGGCCGCCCACGTAGTCGAGCAGCAGCGGGTCGTCGATCACGTCCGGGTCGCGCCGGATCTCCTGCATGATGCGGTCGCCCAGCTTGCGTTCGGCACCCACGGTGAGGTCGTCGCTGGCGGCATCGCCCAGCGCGGGCAAGGGGCGGTACGGCGTGGCCACGCCCGCCTGCGCCCACGCTGGCAGCGCGTTGTGCAGGCCCAGCGCCAGCAGCAACAACGCCACCAAGCTGCGGCGAAAGCACTGCGCCAGACGCAGCGACAACAGCGCAGGAATCGTCATGCCAACATTCATCCAGATCATCCAGGACAGCTTCATCCGGCCGCGAACGACCGACCCACAGCCGTATCATGCCTGCGACATGTCACGCCCTTGTAAACCCGTAATCACCCATCAGCGCCCGCCGTTTCACCATGTCTGAGCTCACCCACTTCGATGCCCAGGGCCAGGCCCACATGGTCGACGTGGCCGCCAAGGCTGAGACCCACCGCGTGGCCGTGGCCACCGGCACCATACGCATGCAGGCTGCCACGCTGGCGCTGATCCAGAGCGGCAGCGCAAAAAAGGGCGATGTGCTCGGCGTGGCGCGCGTCGCGGCCATCCAGGCGGCCAAGCGCACATCCGAGCTAATCCCGCTGTGCCATCCGCTGCCGCTGACACGCGTGGCTGTGGCGTTCACGGTCGATGCGGCCCAGGCCTGCGTGCACTGCCAGGTCAGCGCCGAGACGCTGGGGCGCACCGGCGTGGAAATGGAAGCGCTGACCGCAGTGCAGATTGGCCTGCTGACGGTGTACGACATGTGCAAGGCCGTCGACCGCGGCATGACCATCACCGACGTGCGCCTGCTGGAAAAACGCGGCGGCAAGTCGGGCGACTGGCGGGCCGATCGGCAGGCGCCATGAGCCCAGTGGCCGTCCTCCTGGCAGGGGACTGACGGCTGCCTCGGGGTGCTGGACACTGGTGCATCACCATCCGGAGCGCACCCGTGACCACCTCCTCTTTGCCTTTCGCCGGCCGTGTGGCCATCGTCACCGGCGCCGGCAGCGGTATCGGCCGTGATACCGCCGCGCTGCTGGCCAGCCAGGGCGCCATCGTCGGCATCAACGATGCACGCGCGCAGGCCGCGCAAGAGACCGTCGAACTCATCCAAGGTGCCGGCGGGCAGGCCTTCGCCATCCCGGGCGACGCATCGTCGCCGGTCGACGTGGCACGCAACATCGACGCCGCCTTGCAGGCACATGGCCATATCGACGTGCTGGTCAACAACGCCGGCGTCATCGACTACGGCCCGCCAGAGGACATCACCCCCGAGCGCTGGCAGCATGTGATGAACGTCAACGTCAACGGCGTGTTCCTGTGGTCGCAGGGCGTGGCAGTGCGCAGCATGATCCCGAGCCGGCGCGGCGCCATCGTCAACATCTCGTCAGCCGCCGGACTGGCCGGCATCCCGAACAACCTGGCCTACGTGACCTCAAAGCATGCCGTGGTCGGCCTGACCAAGGCACTGTCGGTCGACTGGGCCCGCCACGGCATCCGTGTGAACTGCGTCTGCCCGGGGCTGACCGAAACCGCAATGGTGCGCGAAACCGCCGCCAAGAACCCCGCCATGTGGGCCGACCGGCGGCGCCGCGTGCCGATGGGCCGCGCGGCAGCGCCCTCGGAACAGGCGGCGGCCATCGTCTTCCTCGCCTCCGACGCAGCCAGCTACATCCAAGGGCTGATCATGAACGTGGACGGCGGCCAGATGGCGCTGTTCTCGGGCTACTCGATGCCGCAGGACACCCCGGCCGTCACGGCGGGTTCCTGACGACTGGCACCGCCTGCACAGCCGCCGGGCGCAGGGCATCGGCCGAAAGCTGCGGATCGTCGCCGCATTGAAACGGCACCGGCCGAGTGCGCTCGGGCTCGTCACATTCGGCAAAAAAAGCCTGCGACGCCGGGTTGCGGAATTCGCGCAGCCTAGCGGCCACGTCACGCGCGCGCAGCAAGTCGCCCCGCTCCGCCAGAGCCCGCGCATAGGCCATCATCAGCCGCGTGTCGAGCAGGTGGTACAGCGGGCGCTCGAACTGCGCCAGCAGCGGCCCGGGCCGCTCGGCCATGGTGACAAGGGCGTAGTCGGCATGGTGGCCGAAGAACACGCTGCGCCGGCCGCGCGCAATGCGCTCAGGCAACTGCTCTGGCTCGCCGATGGCCAGTGCCGGATCGAAGATCACCGCCACCGTGTAGTACTGCTGCAGCGCCCACAGCGACAGCGCCACGCTCAGCGCACCGACGCCGGCCACACAGCGCCGAACAAGACGCCCGGGCCCCGTGTGCGGCGGCACCTCCGAAGGGGCCCCGCTGCATGCCCAGCCGGCCAGCATGGCCGCGGGAAGCAGGAAGTAGGCGTACCACAGCGGGTACTCCAGCAGGCTGTGCACACCCACCACCGCCAGCATGAACCAGGCGGCCCGCACGCCCGCGGGGCGCGCCTGATCGGCCTGCCACAACCCGGCGCGCGAACGCCAGAACGCCCAGCACAGCCCCAGCACCACGGCGATGGCAAACGGCAGCCCGGACTCCACCGCCAGCTGCATCGGCAGGTTGTGCGAATGGTCGAAGAACGCCACCGGCCGGCCCGCAAACGGTGTCAGGCTCCAGACGAAGTTGTAGGCCCCCGGACCAACGCCTACCCACGGATGCTGCGCGATCAAGGCCAGCGTGTTGGCCCAGATGCGGCCGCGCGAACTGCTGGGATCGCCATGCAGCGTCTTCTTGACCTGGTCGTCGCCGTAGAAGAACTGCCCGGTCGACGCCGACCACTGCTCCATGCCCCACCAGCCCAGCGCGTACAACAACGGCAGGCCCAGCACCATCACCCACCGCAGCGGCGCGGGCAGGCGGCGGTCCAGCAGGCCCCACAGCGCCAGCAAGGCCATGCCCACCATACCGGTGCGCGACGAGGTCCACAGCACACCGACCGTGAGCAGCGCCAGCAAGCCGGCCGTCAAATGCCAGCGAGCCATGCCCTTCTTGGCGCCGTCCGCCTCCTCACGCCCCCGCGCCTGCAGCCCGACCCACACCGCGGCCCCCATGGCCCACAGCAGCAGCGTCGACAACTGGTTGGGCTGGCGCATGTTGCCCACCGCCCGGCCGGCAATCGTGGGGTACGCCACCAGCGCATTGCCAGTGAACTCGGGCGCGAAGACCTGCAGCCCGGCCACCAAGGTGCTCAGCAAGCCCGCCACCACCAACGCCAGCATCAATGGCCGCACGAACACCTGCAACGCACCGGCCCGCGCCGTGACTGCCGCGGCCCATGCCAGGGCAGCCGCCAACAGCAGCAGGCCGCAGGGGATCCAGCGCTGCCCCATCGGGGCGGTGGTCACCAGCTGCGACAGGCCCAGCGCCACCAGCACCCCGACCAGCGCAACCGC
>JBDTQF010000253.1:0-5940 GCA_039932275.1 Burkholderiales bacterium | reverse complement strand
GAGTTGTCCTCAGACCTCATCGCAGGTGTTGCACTTCATGCTTGAAACCGCCCAGCCTCTAACGCCTTTAAACGAAACGCTCCATCGCAACTGTTAGCCCAAATCGGGGCGGCAAATATCAGCCAACCAGCGAAGAACAGCAGGCGAACAGACGCCGCGAAATGCATCATCGCAACGTCGCGATTGAACACCGCGGAGTCCAAAAATGCGGCGTGACAGTACAGACCTACTTCACCAGCCGGTTGAGCCGATCGGCGTCGAACTGCTCGGTGGTGTGCGCCTCCTGCGGCACGCAGGCGTCGCCCGGCAGTTCACGGGCGCGGCCGGCCAGCTTCTCGATGGCCTGCCACAGCAGCGCGATCTGGTGTTCGTGGCTGGAGGCGTTGTCGATCAGGCCCTTCATTGCCTGCGCCACCGGGTCGTCGCCCTGCGTCAGGCCGTAGGCCGAGAAGCCCATCTTGGCGGCGGCCGCCTCGCGCACTGCGTCGACTTCGGCCTGCAGGATGCGCGCGGGGTTGCCCACCGCGGTGGCACCCGCCGGCACCGGCTTGACCACCACCGCGTTGGAGCCGATGCGCGCGCCATCGCCGACAGTGAACGATCCCAGCACCTGCGCATTGGCACCGACGATCACACCCTTGCCCAGCGTCGGATGGCGCTTGGCGCCCTTGGTCAGCGAGGTGCCGCCCAGCGTGACGCCTTGGTAGATGGTGCAATCGTCGCCGACCTCGGCCGTCTCGCCGATGACGACACCCATGCCGTGGTCGATGAACACGCGCCGGCCCATCGTGGCGCCCGGATGGATCTCGATGCCAGTGAAGAAGCGGCCGAGGTGCGAAATGAAGCGGCCCAGCACCCGCCAGTCGCGGCGCCAGAAGGCGTTGGCCAGCCGGTGCATCACCAGTGCATGCAGGCCCGGATAGCAGGTCAGCACCTCCAGCCGCGACTTGGCGGCCGGATCGCGCTCCAGGATGCAGGCCACGTCTTCGCGCAGACGGGTGATCATCGCAATACCACTGCCCATCGCCAATCCTTGTCAGCGCTTCGTCTGCCATTTCCGACGAAGCTAATGCATTCAGTGTAGATGCTGAGACAACGCCGCGCCGGCGATCCAAGGTGCCGCCCACCCCGCAGGCTGGGTACAGCGTCACACCCAGCCCGAGAGGTTCAGCGCCGGTCGACCGGCTGCTTGAGGACGGCGCGGGCGATGCCGCGCAGGATGTGCACCTCTTCTTCGCTGATCTGCGCCCGGTTGAGCAACTGGTTCAGCCGCGGGATGAGCTTGCGCGGCGCTGCCGGGTCGAACACCCCGAGGTGCTGCAGGGCCTCGCGGCTGTGTTCGAGCAACCCCTGCACCGCGTCTACCCCCGCCGGCCGCACCGCGGGCGTGCGCGGCTGTACGTCGAAGCCACCGAGGGCCTGACGCCATTCATAAGCGATCAGTTGCACCGCCTGCGCCAAGTTGAGCGAGCCGTAGTCGGGATGGGTCGGAATCGACAGGCAGCCATGGCAACGCCACACATCCTCGTTGGCCATGCCGTAGCGTTCGCTGCCGAACACGAAGGCCACCTTGCCCGGCGCCTGCGCTGCCACCTCCGGCAGGCGCTCACGCGGAGCCGCGGTCGGCGGGCCGAAGTCGCGTGGCGTCATCGCCGTGGCGAAGGCCAGGGCGACTCCTTCCAGCGCCTCGGTCAGGCTGCCGACGATGCGCGCACGCACCAGCACGTCGGCCGCACCGCTGGACAGCGCCACCGTTTCCTCGCGCACCAGCACGTCAGCGAAGCGCGGTGCCACCAGCACCAGCTCGCGAAAGCCCATCACCTTCATCGCGCGCGCCGCCGCGCCGACGTTGCCGGGATGGCTGGTCTGCAGCAGCACGAAGCGGGTGGGATCGTCGAAGGGCACGGGGGTCTGCGAATGGGTTGACCGGTAGAATCCCTGATCTTAGGCGCTGCATTGCCGTGACCCCGGCTCTCTGCAGCGCTTTTGCTCTCTGAGTCAACGCCGGGCCGCCCCAAGTTGACTCACCCCCTCGGGGGGCGGACGACGCGTTTGGTCGACCTGGGGGCGCTCTTTCACCCTGCTGCTGCTGCTTCGCCAGCCCCCAACGACGAGATCGCCTCATGTCGCAAGCCAATCTGCACCCGATGATGAACATGGCCATCAAGGCCGCGCGCGCCGCCGGTGCCATCATCAGCCGCGCCAGCCTCGACCTGGACCGCGTGCAGGTCACGGCCAAGAGCCACAACGATTTCGTCACCGAGGTCGACCACGCTGCCGAGCAGGCCATCATCGAGGTGCTGCTCGGCGCCTACCCCGGCCACAGCATCCTGGGCGAAGAAAGCGGCCGCACCCATGGTGCACGCGACAGCGAGTACACCTGGATCATCGATCCGCTCGATGGCACCACCAACTTCATCCACGGCCTGCCGCAGTACGCGGTGTCGATCGGCCTGGCGCACCGCGGCGTGATCCAGCAGGGCGTGGTCTATGACCCCTGCCGCAACGACCTGTTCTTCGCCACCCGCGGGCGCGGCGCCTACCTGAACAACCAGCGGCTGCGCGTGTCCAAGCGCAGCCGCATGCTCGAAGCGCTGATCGGCACCGGCTTCCCCTTCCGCAAGGGCGACAACTTCCAGCGCTACGTCGAGATGTTCTCCGAGATCATGCAGGCCTGCGCCGGCCTGCGCCGGCCGGGCGCCGCAGCACTCGACCTGTGCTACGTCGCCGCGGGCTGGTACGACGGCTTCTTCGAGACCGGCCTGAACCCGTGGGACGTCGCCGCCGGCTCGCTCATCATCACCGAGGCCGGCGGCCTGGTGGGCAACTTCACCGGCGAAGCCGACTTCCTCTACCAGCGTGAGCTGGTCGCCGGCAACCCAAAGATCTATGCGCAGTTGGTCAAGATCCTGGGCCCGTACTCCAAGGCCATCTCGATGACGCCCAGCGGCGAGCCCGTCGCAGCGCCGGCTGACCCGGCCTCGCCCGAACAGGCCCTGGCCGACGCCGCCGCGCAGCCGCCCGCCGCGGCGCCGGCGCGCAAGGCGGTGCGCATCCGCAAGGCCGACGTGCCGGACTGAGCCGCACCGGTTGCGGGCGGGCTCTTCAATAGGCCCGCGGCAGGCCGAGCCAGCGCTCGCCCAGCAGGTTCAGGATCATGTCGTTGTTGACCGGCGCGAACACATGCAGCCGGGCATCGCGGAACAGGCGCTGCATCACCTGCTGCTCCAGGAAGCCGGCCGCCGCCATCAGCTCCATGCCGACATCGGTGATGCCCAGTGCGGCCTTCGATGAGGCCCACTTGGCCATCGCGCTGAGCACGTCGGTGGCCTCGCCGGCGGCGTCGCGGCGGGCCGCTTCCAGCACCGACGACCAGGCCGTCTCGATCGCCACGGCCGACGCCGCCAGGCGGTGCTGCACCGCCTGGAACTGACCGATCGGCTTGGCGAAGGCCTGGCGCGAGCGGGCATGGTCGAGCGCAGCTTCCAGCGCGCCCCGGCCCACGCCGTTGACCACCGCCGCCGCATTGATCCGCTCGCCGTTGAGCGCGGCCATGATCTGCTTCAACCCGTCGTTGACCTCGCCCACCACGGCCGTGTGCGGCACCACCACACCCTGCAAGCGCACCTCGCAGCTGGGCAGGCTGTTCAAGGCCATGGTGTCGAGCCGCGACGTGCTCACGCCCGGCGTGCCGGCCGGCACCGCAAACACGGTGAAACCGCGCGTGCGGTGCTCGGCGGTGCGGGCCACCACCAGCAGCACATCGCTGTCGGTGGCGCCGCTGACCCAGGTCTTGTCACCGTCGATGACCCAGTCGTTGCCCTGCGGGCGCGCCACCGTGTGGGTGTTGGCCAGCACGTCGGTGCCGCCGCCGCTTTCGGTCAGGCAGAAGGCGGCCTGCAGCTGGCCTTTGAGCAGCGGCCGCAGCAGCGTGCGCTGCTGTTCGGGTGAACCGTGATGTCGCAACAGCCGCGTCACCAGGAAGCTGACCACGCAGTACACCGCCATCGACGTGGCCTTGCGGCCCAGCACCTCCAGTGCAATGGCCTGGTGCACGGTGTCGCCGCCCGAGCCACCTTCGGCCTCGGGCGTGCCGCAGCCATAGACGCCGATCTCACCGAGGCGGCGCTGCAGCGCCTCATCGAACCGCTTCTCGCGGTCGAGTTCGAGCGTGCGGGCTTGGGGCGACACCGCTTCGACCGCGGCCTCCACCGTGGCGCGCCAACGCAGCTGGGCCTCATCCGCCCGCTCCAACATCCTCGCGCTCATGCCGCTGCTCCTTTGAACTGTTCACGCAACTGCTTCTTGACAATCTTGCCGCTGTAGTTCACCGGCAGTTGTTCATACGGCAGGAAGATCACCCGCTTGGGCACCTTGTAGCGCGACAGGTGCTCGCGGCCGAAGATCAGGATGTCGGCCTCGCCGGCCTGCACGCCATCGCGCAGCACGACCACGCAGACCACTTCCTCGCCCCACTTCTCGCTCGGCACTCCGAACACCGCCACCTCGCGCACGGCGGGGTGGCGCTGCAGCACCTGCTCCACCTCCTGCGAATACACGTTGTGGCCGCCGGTCTTGACCATGTCCTTGAGGCGGTCGTGAAAACGCAGGTAGCCGCTTGCGTCCACCGACCCCAGATCGCCGGTGCGCAGCCAACCCTCGTGCAACACCTCGGCAGTGGCGTCGGGCCGGTTGTAGTAGCCCTGCATCACGCTGGGGCTGCGCACGGCAATCTCTCCCACCTCGCCCAGCGGCGCATCGGACAGGTCGTCGCGCAGGATCTTCACGTCGCAGTGCAGGAAGGGCCGGCCGATGGAATCGGGCGCGGCCTCGTAGTCCTTGTCCTTGAGCACGCTGACCATCACGCCGGCTTCGGTCAGGCCGTACTGGTAGAAGATCTTCACGCCCGGGATCAGCGCCTTCATCTCGTCATGATCACGGCGCGGGAACGGCCCGCCCGCCACGTACCAGCGCTTAAAGCTCGACAGGTCGCGCTGGCGCGACAGCGCATGGCCCAGCACGTCGCGCGTCATCGACGGCGGCGTCCAGCCGTTGGTGACACGCTCGCGCGCGATCAACTCGATCAGCGCTTCGGGCGTGTAGTCCGGCAGGATGGCCGCCGTGGCGCCCAGGTAGAGGTGCGGGATGAGCCAGATCACCAGCGCGCCGGCATGGTGAAGCGGCGTGGCCAGCACGGTGATGTCGTCCTCGTGCATCTCGGTGTCGACCACCAGCTGCAGCGTGTTCCAGAAGATCTGCTCATGCGACAGCATCACGCCCTTCGGCGCCCCGGTCGTGCCGCCGGTGAGCAGGATGACCTGGGTGTGCGAGCGGTCCAGCTCGCGCTCGCTCCATCGGCGCATGAACGGCGCCAGCAGCGTCTGCAGCGCAGTGGCCCCCGGGCCACCGATCAGCAGCTGCCGGTCTTGCGGAATGTCGCGCGCCTCATGGGCCGCCAGGTCGGGATGCACCAGCACCACCGCCGCTTCCACCAACGCCACGCCCTGCGCGATCTCGGCCGGCAGCAGCTTCCAGTTCATCGGCGCCGCCACCGCGCCGCTGCGGCTGATGCCCAGGTAGCACACCACCCAGTCCATCGACGACGGCGCCAGGATGGCCACCCGGTCACCCGGCTGCACGCCGCGCGCGGCCAGCAGCGCGGCCATCGCCTCGACCTGCGCGTCGAGCTCCCGGTACGTCAGCCGGCGATCGCCTTCGATCAGCACCACCTTGTCGGGGCACTTGCCAGCATGGTGCCGCAGCTGTGCGGTGATCGGCATCTTCATCATGTGCATGTCTCCGGTTCCTGCGACGCCCACCCCGTCCGCCGCATCCATCCGCGGGTGAATCAGCATGCTAACAACCGTTCATTCGGTCAACAATGCATGGATGGCCGCATCCGGCGAGGTAAGTGTCTGTGCGGCCATTATCAGAAGTACG
>JBDTQF010000252.1:0-5963 GCA_039932275.1 Burkholderiales bacterium | reverse complement strand
CCAGGATCTTGATGCGCGCCTTGTAGAGGTTGTCGCGCCGGCCGTAGCGGTTGTACACACGCACGATGGCTTCTATGTAGACGAGGATCTGCTGCCACGGCACGAACTCGCTGATCACCGAGCCGATGATGGGCGTGCGGCCCATGCCACCGCCCACCAGCACCTTGAAGCCGACCTCACCGGCATCGTTCTTCAGCAGCTGCAGGCCGATGTCGTGCCAGCCGATCGCGGCGCGGTCTTCCTTGGCGCCCGACACGGCGATCTTGAACTTGCGCGGCAGGAAGGCGAACTCGGGGTGCAGCGTGCTCCACTGGCGCATGATTTCGCAGTAGGGCCGCGGGTCGACGATCTCGTCGGCCGCCACGCCGGCCATGGCGTCGCTGGTGATGTTGCGGATGCAGTTGCCGCTGGTCTGGATGCCGTGCATGTCCACCTCGGCCAGCGCGTCCATCACGTCGGCGGCCTGCGGCAGCGGGATCCAGTTGTACTGCAGGTTCTGGCGGGTGGTGAAGTGGCCATAGCCGCGGTCGTACTGGCGGGCGATCTTGGCCAGCTGGCGCAGCTGGCGGCTGTTCAGTTCACCGTAGGGCACGGCCACCCGCAGCATCGGCGCATGGCGCTGGACGTACCAGCCGTTCTGCAGCCGCAGCGGGCGGAATTCGTCGTCGCCCAGGGTGCCGGCAAGGTTGCGTTCCAGCTGGTCGCGGAACTGGGCCGAGCGGGCGTGGACGAATTGGCGGTCGAAGTCGGTGTATTGGTACATGGCTTCAGGCTGGAGGGTTCGGGTTCGCAGTGGGGCCGGGTCGTTCAGGCCACCAGCAGCACCTTCTTGGCCGCAAAGAGCAAGGAAGTGCACAAGGCAAAGCGGGTAATTGTCTCAGGCAGCATCTTGGTCAGCCGGGCGCCCAGCCAGATGGCGGGCAGCGAACCGAGCAATAGTTCGATCAACAGCGCCCAATGCACATTGCCGAGGGAGGCGTGGCCGATGCCTGCCACCAGGGTCAGCGGCACGGCGTGGGCGATGTCGGTGCCCACCAGCCGGCGGGTGTCCAGCCGCGGGTACATCAGCAGGATCAGCGTGGCGCCCACCGCACCGGCACCGATGGAGCTCAGCGACACCAGCACGCCGAGGATCAGGCCGCAGATCACCGTCAACACCGGCTGGCGGTTGGGGGTGATCCAGCGCTCCAGGTAAATGCCCACCTTGTGCCACAGCGGCCGCAGCACCACGGTGATGGCGGTGAGCACCAGCGCGATGCCCAGGGCAATGCTCAGCGCGCTGTCGGCCTGCTTGGTGATGCCGACCAGGTGCATGTAGGTCAGCGTGGCGATCGATGCGGGGATGCTGCCCACGAGCAGCAGCGTCGTGATGCGGTAGTCGACGTGGCCGTGGCGGTGGTGTGCCACCGAGCCGGACACCTTGGTCAGGCCGGCGAACCACAGGTCGGTGCCGATGGCCACGGCCTTGTCGAGGTGGAACACCGAGATCAGCAACGGGGTCATCAGCGAGCCGCCACCGACGCCGGTGAGGCCCACGATCAGGCCGATGCCGAAGCCGGCGGCAATGGCAAACCAGTCAAACGACAACCATTCCATGAGGGGCTCGGCTCGGTTCGGGTGAGGACGGAGGTGTCCGGTGCCGAACTGTAGGGAGAACCCTCTTATTTCCAAACTACATATTTGTCGGTTGAATATGGTCAGAAAGAATATGAGCAAACCCGGGCACTTTGTCGCAGGTCATTCCAGGCCGGCGGCGTCCCCGATGTTGGCGATGGTGTCGCCGAACTCTTCCAGGATGTCATAGATGACCTGGCGGACCGAGGTCTCCTGCGTCATCGTCCCGACGATCTGCCCGACGGGGCAGGTCATGAAGTCGCGCGCACGGGCGCGGTCGAAGCGCAGTCGGGCTTCGGTGCTGAGCACGCTCTGCCAGGGCATGGGCAGCGGCTTGGGGGCACCGGGCTGCACCCAGGCTTCGGTGAACTTGCTGCGCAACATGCGGCCGGGCTTGCCCGTGCGCGAGCGGGTCTGCACCGCGTCGCCTGACTTGGCGGCCCACAGCAGTTCTTTCATTTCCAGCGGCAGGTCGCTCTCGCGCGTGCCGAGCCAGATCGAGCCGCACCAGATGCCCTTGGCACCCAGCGCGAAGGCGGCGGCCATCTGCCGGCCGCGGCCGATGCCGCCGGCGGCCAGCACCGGCATCGGCGCCACCGCGTCCACCACCTCGGGCCACAACACCATCGAGCTGACCACGCCGGTGTGGCCGGCGGCCTCGGTGCCCTGCGCGATCGCCAGGTCGAGCCCGGCGGCCTTGTGACTGAGCGCGTGTTCGACCTTGCCGGTCATCGCGCCCACCTTGAGGCCGCGCGCCTGGAGCATCTTCACGATCTCTTTGGGCGGCGTGCCGAGCCCACTGACCACCAGCTTGATGTTGGGGTGGCGCAGCGTCACTTCCAGCAGCTCGTCGGCATGCTCCGGTGTCATGTGCAGCTTGTCGAGCGCCTCGCGCAGCAGCGTGTCGCGTTCGGCCTCGGGTAGGCGCGGCACACCGCCTGCATCAAGCAGGTCGCGCACGAACTTCACCTGCTCGTCGGGCAACTTGTCGAAATCCAGCCGCTCGCCGCTGCCCACCGTCTCGTAGTTCTGCGGCAGCAGCAGGTTGACGCCGTAGGGTTTGTCGCCGACTCGGGCGTCGATCCACTTGAGCTCCATCTCCAGCTGTTCGGCCGTGTAGTAGGCCGTGCCCAGCACGCCGAGGCCGCCGGCCTTGGTGATTTCGGTCACCACATCGCGGCAGTGGGAGAAACCGAAGATGGGCACCTCGATGCCGAACATCTCGCAGATGGGATTCTTCATGGGATCGCCTTCGGGGTTGTGCCGCGGTGGCGACGCGCCACGGCCGATGGTTGTCTCTGGGTTAAAGAATTATTGATAGTACTTGCATCCATGTCAATTCTGCCCGCTCCTCGATGGCAACCGCTGCCTCCTCGGCCCGAACCGGCCATCGCTATCATGCGCACCCTTTGAGACCCCTGAGAATGCCCAGAATGACGCCCCTGCACGCGGCGTTCGACCGCGCCGCGCACTGCCTTGTCCGCGCTGGCTGGGTGGGTGCGCTGTTGCTGGCGACCGCACTGGCCGGCTGCACCACGGCACCCCCCGCCGGCGTGGCGGTGCCGGCCCCGGCCGAGCTGCCGCCGGTGGCGGCCAAGCCGGTGCTGCCACTGCGGCCACCGCGCATTGGGTTGGCGCTGGGTGGCGGCGCGGCGCGCGGGTTCGCGCACATCGGTGTCATTCAGGCGCTGGAAGAAGCCGGCATCCGTCCCGACCTGGTGGTGGGTACCTCGGCCGGCAGTCTGGTCGCTGCGCTGTATGCCGCGGGGCACAGCGGTGCCGAGCTCGGAACCATGGCCGATGCGATGGACGAAGCCGCCATCACCGACTGGTCGTTCCCGTTCCGCGGTCTGCTGCGCGGCGAGGCGTTGGCGCGTTATGTGCGCGAGAACACCGGCGGACGCAAGATCGAGCAGATGGTGCTGCCGCTGGGCATCGTCGCCACCGACCTGGCCAACGGCCAGCCCATCCTGTTCCGCATCGGCGACCCCGGAGTTGCGGTGCGCGCCTCCAGCTCGGTGCCGGCGGTGTTCCAGCCGGTGCGCATTGGCGAGCGCGAGTATGTCGACGGCGGGTTGGTCTCGCCGGTGCCGGTGCGCTTCGCCCGCGAGATGGGGGCCGAATTGGTGATCGCGGTCGACATCTCGGCGCCGCCCGACGGCAACGCCACCGGAGATGCCTTCCGCGTGCTGCTGCAGACCTTTGCCATCATGGGTCGCAGCATCAACAACTTCGAGCTGCGTGATGCCGATCTGGTGCTGCGCCCCGGCCTCGCGGGCATCGCCAGCAGCGATTTCTCGGCGCGCAAGCGGTCGATCGCCGCCGGCCGCGAGGCGGGCCGCGCCGCCTTGGTGGAACTGCGGGCGAAGATCGCGGCGAAGAGTCGCTGAGGGTCGAAATCAGCGCGCCGCGAACGGGCCGCCAAAGCACCTGATCAACGCGTCCCGAACGGGCCGCCCTGGAGCCGGCTGCCCGCTTTGAAGCCTCGTTTGGCAAACCAGCCCTGGTTCATCTCCAGGGCGTAGCGCACCGGCTTTAGCGGGCAGTGCGATGTTTCGTCCAGCGGTTTCATGTCGGCGATGTTGACGATGCTGCCGTCGTCGGCCACGAAGGCGATCGACAGCGGCAGCAGCGTGTTCTTCATCCAGAAGCAGTGCTGCTCGCCGCGCTCGAAGACGAACAGCATGCCGTCGTTGGTGGGCATGGTCTTGCGGTGCATCAGGCCGATCTGGCGCTCGGCGGGCGACTCGGCCACCTCGGCGCGGATGTTGTACATGCCGGCCTGCAGCGTGGTGGCGGGCAGCGACTGGGGCTGTCCCTGCGGCTGGGCCAGCGCGGCGTGGCCGGCAAGAACGAGGGTGAGCAGGCCGGCGCGCAAGGCCCGCAGCCCGGGCCGGCGCTCATCGGCGCCACGTTTGAAACCACCAAGCTTGATCTGGGTCATGTTGCCTTTCGGGTCGGCCCGAAAGAATAGCGCAGGTTCCCCCATGGGACGCTGCGCCTGGCGCGTGGTGGTCCGGTGGCCTCCTGCGATCCCATGCTGTCCACCGCCGTCCCTCCTGTCGCTGCCGTTCCCCTCAGCCCCACCCAGGTGGCTGCGCTCGATGATGCCCAGGCACTGGACGAATTTACCGATTGGCGCGTCGATGCCGACGGCCGGCGCGAAGGGTTTTCACGCCTGCTGATCAGCGGCATGGTCTGCGCGGCCTGCGCCGGCCTCATCGAAGAGGCGCTGCTGCGCCTGCCGGGTGTGCATTCGGCCGAGGTCAGCGGCGCGGCGCAGCGGGCGCTCGTCGCCTGGGACCCGGCGCGGTTGCAGCTTTCGCAGCTGGTGGCCGCGGTGCAGGCGGCGGGCTATGGCGCCTACCCGGACACCGGCGC
Organism: Burkholderiales bacterium; assembly: GCA_039932275.1. Classification (GTDB taxonomy): domain Bacteria; phylum Pseudomonadota; class Gammaproteobacteria; order Burkholderiales; family Burkholderiaceae_C; genus Sphaerotilus. The sequence continues at coordinate 968 of JBDTQF010000252.1, read as the reverse complement.
GCAGGCCGCGACGCTGGCAGCGCGCGAATCGCGTTCAGCCGTGTGGCGCCTGTTCGTCGCCGCCTTCTGCATGATGCAGGTGATGATGTACGCCGTGCCGGCGTACGTCACCCGGCCCGAGGACATGGGCGCCGACATCGTGCTGCTGTTGCGCTGGGCCAGCTGGGTGCTCACCGTGCCGGTGCTGGTATTTGCCGCCGGGCCGTACTTTCGCGGTGCCTGGCACGGGCTGCGGCAGCGCCGCATCGGCATGGACGTACCGGTGGCACTCGGCATCGCCGTCACCTTCGTGGCCAGCAGCGTGGCCACTTTCCAGGCGCAGGCGGGCGGCGAGGTGTACTTCGATTCGCTGACCATGTTCGTCACCTTCTTGCTGGCTGCACGCGTACTGGAGGCGCGCGCTCGGCGCCGCGCCGCGCTGGCGCTGGACGCGGTGATGCGCCAGCTGCCCGACGCGGTGGAGCGGCTCGATGTAGACGGCCAGCTGCGACTGGTGCGCCCGGCGCAGCTGGCCATCGGTGACCGCGTGCGGGTGCAGGTGGGCCAGGCTTTCGCGGCGGACGGCCGGGTGATCGACGGCCGCACCGAGGTGGATGAGTCCATGCTCACCGGCGAATCGCTGCCGGTGCCGCGCGGCGTGGGTGACGATGTCAGTGCCGGCTGCCTCAACCTGGGCGCGCCGGTGCTGGTGCAGGTGGTGGCGCTGGGCGTGCAGACACGCTACCAGCGCATCGTCGCGCTGGTCGAACGCGCACTGACGCAGCGCCCCGCCTTCGTCGTTGCAGCCGACCGTTGGGCCGGGCCGTTCCTGTGGGGCGTGCTGCTGCTGGCCGCAGCTGGCTGGGGCGCCTGGCAGTTCATCGACCCGTCGCGCGCGGTCTGGGTGGCGGTGTCGGTGCTGATCGTCACCTGTCCGTGCGCGCTGTCGCTCGGTGCGCCGGTGGCGCTGCTGGCAGCGGCCGGCGAGC
>JBDTQF010000251.1:0-6052 GCA_039932275.1 Burkholderiales bacterium | reverse complement strand
GCCCAGCGAGATCCTGAAGATCGCCATGCCGCTGATGCTGGCCTGGTGGTTCCAGCGGCGCGAGGGCCAGCTTGGCTGGGCTGATTTCTCGGTGGCCGGCGTGCTGCTGCTGTTGCCGGTGGCGATGATTGCCAGGCAGCCCGATCTGGGCACCGCCATCCTGGTGTTCTCGGCCGGGTTCTTTGTCATCTTCTTCGCCGGGCTGACCTGGCGCCTGATCCTGCCGGTGGTGCTCATTGCCGCGGTGGGCGTGGTGGCGCTGGTCGTGGCCGAGCCCACCATCTGCCAGAACGATGTCGCCTGGCCGCTGCTGCGCGCCTACCAGAAGCACCGCGTCTGCACCCTGCTGGACCCCAGCACCGACCCGCTGGGCAAGGGCTTTCACATCATCCAGGGCATGATCGCCATCGGCTCGGGCGGGCTCACCGGCAAGGGCTTCATGAACGGCACGCAGACGCACCTGGAATTCATTCCAGAACGCACCACCGACTTCATCTTCGCGGCCTTCGCCGAGGAGTTCGGCCTGGCCGGCGGCCTGGCACTGCTGGTGTGCTTCAGCGTCGTGATCATGCGTGGCCTGATGATCGCCTCGGAAGCGCCGACGGTGTTCTCGCGCCTGCTGGCCGGTGCCATCTCGCTGAGCTTCTTCACCTACGCGATGGTCAACATGGGCATGGTCAGCGGCATCCTGCCAGTGGTGGGCATTCCGCTACCCTTCATCAGCTACGGCGGCACGGCGATGGTCACACTGGGCTTGGGTCTGGGCATCCTGATGTCGATCACCAAGGCCCGCGGGCTGATGCAAAGCTAGGGCGTGCCCGGCGCCGGCACCTGTGGCGCGCGGGCGAAACGCAGCGTGAAGCGAGTGCCGATGCCGTCGGTTCCAGGCCGGGCTTCGCGCAGTTCCGGGTGGGTGTCCTCCACCAGCACAGGCACGCCATGCTGGCGCGCGATCTCGGCCACGATGGCCAGCCCGAGGCCGGAGCCATCGACCGTTGTGCCGAGCGCACGGTAGAACGGCTGGAACACCAGCTCACGCTCGGCCGGCGCGATGCCCGGCCCAGAGTCCTCGACCTGCAGCACGATCACCTGGCCGAACGGGTCGGGCGTCACCCGCACCGTTACCGTGCCACCGGCCGGGGTGTACTGCAGGGCGTTGTCGAGCAGATTGGCCACCAGTTCGCGCAGCAGCACGGCATGGCCCTGCACGCCAGCATCAACCGCAGCGGCCCCGCTGCCGGGGGTGTCAGCGGCCCCCTCGAAACCGAGGTCGATGCCCTTGTCGAGCGCGCGTGGCACGAAGTCGCGCACCACGTCGGTGGCCAGCGCCTGCAGGTCGATGCGCTCGCGCGTCGTGTCGGAGGCCCGCGCATCGGCGCGGGCCATCGACAGCAGCTGGTTGACCATGTGCGCCGCCCGCTGCGAGGCATGCGACATCTGCGCCAGCGACGACTTCAGCGCGGCCGGCTCGTCATGGCCGGCGTCAATTTCACGCGAGGCCAGCTCGGCCTGCATGCGCAGGCCGGCCAGCGGCGTCTTGAGCTGGTGCGCGGCGTCGGCCAGGAAGCGCTTCTGCGTGGACAGGGCACGCTGCTGGCGATCGAGCAGGTCGTTGATGGCCTGCACCAGCGGCGAGACCTCCTCGGGCACCTGGCGCTCATCGATCGGCGAGAGGTCGTCGCTGGCGCGTGCGCGGATGCGCTGCTGCAGCGCCGCCAGCGGCGCCAGCCCGCGCGCCAGCGCCAGCCAGACCAGCAGCACGGCGATCGGCAGGATGACGAACTGCGGCAGGATCACGCCCTTGATGATCTCGGTGGCCAGGCGCGAGCGCTTGGTCAACGTTTCGGCCACCTGCACCAGCGCGGGCCGCTGGCCGGGCACCACGGTGACCCACTGGTAGGCCACGCGCACGTTGTCGTCATGCATCTCGTCGTCGCGCAGCCGGATCTCGCTGGCCTGTGGCGTCTCGCCTTCGGGCACCGGCAGCTCGCGGTCACCGGCGATCCATTCGCCGCGCAGGCCCACCACCTGGTAGTAAACGCTGTCGGCCTCATCGGTGCGCAGCAGTTGCACCGTGTCGGGCGGCAGCGTGAAACCGACCGACTCATCCAGCGGCTGCAGGCGCTGCGCCAGCGAGTGCACCGTCTCGATGAGCGCGCGGTCGTACGGCTTGCTGGCAATGCCCTGCGCCGCCAGCCAGGTGAGCGCCAGACTCATCGGCCAGATCAGCAGCAGCGGCGCCAGCATCCAGTCGAGAATCTCGCCGAACAGTGAGCGCTGCTCATTCATCGAAGCCCCTGGCCCGCCGGGTACGCCGGTGAGTGGGCGTGGGCCGGCTTGGGATTGACCCGGCGCTCGGCCCACACGCGCGCCAAGACCGAAGGGAGGTAGTCAGCGGCGTCATCCGCCGGGAATGCGTTCCAGGCAGTAGCCCAGGCCGCGCACGGTGGCGATCCGCACCGGCCCTTGCTCGATCTTCTTGCGCAGGCGGTGGATGTAGACCTCGATGGCGTTGTTGCTCACCTCCTCGCCCCATTCGCACAGACGCTCGACCAGCTGATCCTTGCTGACCAGGCGGCCAGCGCGCTGCAGCAGCACCTCCAGCAGGCTCAGCTCGCGCGCCGACAGATCGATCATCTGATCGTTGATGTAGGCCACCCGGCCGGTGGCATCGAAGGTCAGCGGCCCGTGCTTGATGAGCGCACTGGCCGAGCCCAGTCCGCGGCGCGTGAGGGCACGCACCCGTGCTTCCAACTCGGCCAGCGAGAACGGCTTGGCCATGTAATCGTCGGCACCCAGGTCCAGCCCCTTGACGCGCTGCTCCACGCTGTCGGCGGCGGTGAGAATCAGCACCGGCACCGACGAACCGCGGCCACGCAGCTTCTTCAGCACCTCCAGGCCATGCAGCTTAGGTAGGCCCAGGTCGAGAATCACCAGATCAAATTCATGCGATGCCAGCGCCGCATCGGCCTCGCTGCCGGTGCCGACCTGATCGACTGCATAACCCGCCACCCGCAGGCTGCGCAACAGGCCATCCGCCAGCACCTGGTCGTCCTCTGCAATCAGAATGCGCATTCACCGTCTCCTCGGTTCATTCGATTGTAAAAACGCGTACCCCGCCATTCGCGCCACGTGCCCCGTGCGGGCGTGAACTGGATGCCAAACAATACTGTACAAACATCCAGCTTTTGAGATAATCGACTCCGAACCGAGGAGCCCACCCCATGGATGCAGCCGTGAAATCACCCGCCCCCCCAGCGCCCAACACCCCCAGCCCCCAGAGCGCCGAACGCACACGCGCCCTGCAGGCCGCCCTGGCGCAGATCGACAAGCAGTTTGGCAAGGGCTCCATCATGCGCCTGGGCGCAGGCGAAGCGGTCGAGAAGATCGAGGTGGTCTCCACCGGCTCGCTGGGGCTCGACATCGCGCTCGGTGTCGGCGGTCTGCCGCGCGGGCGGGTGATCGAGATCTACGGCCCCGAATCCTCCGGCAAGACCACCCTGACCCTGCAGGTGGCAGCGGAGATGCAGAAACTCGGCGGCATCTGTGCCTTCATCGATGCCGAGCATGCGCTGGACGCGCAGTACGCCCAGAAGCTGGGCATCAACCTCCAGGACCTGCTGATCTCGCAGCCCGACACAGGCGAGCAGGCGCTGGAAATCGTTGACGCGCTGGTGCGCTCGGGCGCGGTCGACCTGGTCATCGTCGACTCGGTGGCGGCGCTCACGCCCAAGGCCGAACTCGAAGGTGAGATGGGTGACTCGCTGCCCGGCCTGCAGGCTCGCCTGATGAGCCAGGCCCTGCGCAAGCTCACCGCCTCGATCAAGAAGACCAACTGCATGGTCATCTTCATCAACCAGATCCGCATGAAGATCGGCGTGATGTTCGGCAGCCCCGAGACCACCACCGGTGGCAATGCGCTGAAGTTCTATTCGTCGGTGCGGCTGGACATTCGCCGCATCGGCAGCATCAAGCGCGGCGAAGAAGTCATCGGCAGCGAGACCAAGGTCAAAGTCGTCAAAAACAAGGTGTGCCCGCCGTTCAAGACGGCCGAGTTCGACATCCTCTACGGCGAGGGCATCAGCCGCGAAGGTGAGGTGGTCGACCTGGGTGTGGCCAACAAGATCGTCGAGAAGTCGGGCGCCTGGTACGCCTACAACGGCGAGAAGATCGGCCAGGGCAAGGACAACGCCCGCGAATTCCTGCGCGAGAACCCCGCCCTGGCCCATGAGATCGAGAACAAGATCCGCGATGCCCTGGGCATCAGCCTGCTGCCGCAGGCCGGGACCGGCGCCGCTGCTGGCAACGGCAAGGCCGAACCCGAGGCGTGAGTGAAGCGGGGCCCGGCGGCCGGGCCCTTCCAGACCTCCCCCGAGCCACCGCCATGCCTGCGCCACCGCTGTCGCTGAGAGGACGGGCGCTGAAGTACCTGTCGCAGCGCGAACACAGCCGCACTGAGCTGGCACGCAAGCTCGCCGTCCACGCGCCGGATGCCGACACCCTGACACAACTGCTCGACGAACTGCAGGCGCGTGACTGGCTCAGCGATGCGCGCTACGTCGAGTCGGTGGTGCACCGCCGCGGCGCCGGGTTGGGTGCGGCGCGCGTCCGGCAGGAGTTGCAGGCCCGCGGGGTGACTGACGACACCATGCGCGAGGCCCTTGCCACGCTGCGCACCTCGGAAGCCGAACGGGCGCAGGCCCTGTGGCAACAACGCTTCGGTCAACCCGGGGCCGACGCGCGGGAACAAGCCCGACAAGCCAGGTTCCTGCTCGCGCGCGGCTTCAGCGCGGAGGTGGTACGGCGGGTGCTGCGCAACGCCAAAGCAGGCCCGCAGTGAGCCGGCTGGTTCGGCAGCTGGGTGCCCTGGCTGAGTGTTGCGGCTGAGTGTTGGCACTGGCGTCTATAATTATTAATTCTTGAGCCAACCGGCCGGCCTCCACCGCCCGCTGCGCCCAGGCAAGACGACAGCTGCCGGGCCGGCGACGCCTGGCCCGCGTGCAACGGCGCACGCACAGGCTCGACCTCGTGTGGGCCGGCTGCGTTGCTTGGCAGCAGCCGGTGCAGGACGCAGGCCATGGCACACTCATCGCTTCACACCCCCTCGTCGAGCGGCTCGGACCTCATTGCGCCGCTTATTTCTTCGTACTTGCACAGCCCATCATGAAGATCCACGAATATCAAGGCAAGGAACTGCTGCGCCAGTTCGACGTCCCGGTGCCGCGCGGCTACCCGGCCTTCAACGTGCAGGAAGCGCTCGAAGCGGCGCAGAAGCTGGGCGGCCCGGTGTGGGTGGTCAAGGCACAGATCCATGCCGGCGGTCGTGGCAAGGGTGGCGGCGTGAAGCTGGCCAAGAGCCTGGATGAGCTCAAGGCGCTCTCCAGCCAGATTCTGGGTATGCAGCTGATCACCCACCAGACCGGCCCCGCAGGCCAGAAGGTGCGGCGCCTGTACATCGAAGAAGGCGCAGACATCAAGAAGGAATACTACGTCTCGCTGGTCACCGACCGCGCCTCGCAGAAGGTGGCGTTGATCGCTTCCAGCGAGGGCGGCATGGACATCGAGGAAGTGGCCCACAGCACGCCTGAGAAGATCATCACCGAGGTGATTGATCCGCTCACCGGCCTGACCGACGCATTGGCCAAGAAAGTGGCCACCACCATCGGCTTGCAAGGCACGTCGGTGGACCAGGCGGTCAAGCTGTTCCAGAACCTGTACCGCTGCTACATGGAGACGGACGCCTCGCTGGTCGAGATCAACCCGCTCAACTGCGACGGCAAGGGCAACCTGATCGCGCTGGATGCGAAGTTCAACTTCGACGCCAACGCCCTCTTCCGCCACCCCGAAATCGTCGCCTACCGCGATCTGGACGAAGAAGACCCGGCCGAAGTGGAAGCCAGCAAATTCGATCTGGCCTACATCAGCCTCGACGGCAACATCGGCTGCCTGGTCAACGGCGCGGGCCTGGCCATGGCCACGATGGACACCATCAAGCTGTTCGGCGGCGAGCCGGCCAACTTCCTCGACGTGGGCGGTGGCGCCACCGCCGAGA
>JBDTQF010000250.1:0-6057 GCA_039932275.1 Burkholderiales bacterium | reverse complement strand
TCGCCGAGGTAGCTGCCCGACTGCACCTCGATGATCTCCAGCGGCACCTTGCCCGGGTTGCGCAGGCGGTGGGTCTGGCCCAGCGGGATGTAGGTGCTCTGGTTCTCGGTGAGGATGATGACCTTGTCGCCGTTGGTCACCTCGGCGGTGCCGGACACGACGATCCAGTGTTCGGCACGGTGATGATGCATCTGCAGGCTCAGGGCCGCACCCGGCTTGACCAAGATGCGTTTGACTTGGTGACGCGGGCCGTTGTCGATGCTGTCGTACCAACCCCAGGGGCGGTGCACCTTGCGGTGCAGGGTGTGCTCACCCCGCCGCTGTTCGTTGAGCGAGTTGACGATCTTCTTGACGTCCTGGCTGCGTGAGCGGTCGGCCACCAGCACGGCGTCGGGTGTCTCGACCACCACCACGTCCTGCAGCCCCACCACACCGACGAGGCGGCTGGTGGCATGCACCAGCGTGTTGCGGCTGTCGGTCACCAGAGCGTCACCCACCACGGCGTTGCCGTCGCCGTCCTTGCAGGCCACCTGCCACACCGCGTCCCACGCGCCCAGGTCATTCCAGCCTGCGGCCAGCGGCACCATGCGGATGTCGAAGGCGCTGCCCGGGCAGTGCTCCATCACGGCGTAGTCCACCGACTCGCTGGGCACCGCAGCGAATTCATCCTTGCCCGGCCGCACGAACAGCCCATCGGTCTTTCGCGCCGCCCACGCGACCCGTGAAGCCGCTGCAATGTCGGGACGAAACGCCTCCAGCGCCTGCATCCACAACGAGGCCTTGAGCACGAACATGCCGCTGTTCCAGCTGTAGTCGCCCGCGGCCAGATACCGTTGGGCCGTGGCCAGGTCTGGCTTCTCGACAAACTGGGCCACGCGGGCTGCACCGCTCTCGGGCGTCGACCGGATGTAGCCGTAGCCGGTTTCGGGCCGATCGGGCGTGATGCCCAGGATCACGACAGCCCCGCCAGCCGCGACACGCACTGCCTGCTGCAACGCTGCGGTGAAAGCGGGCACATCGGCCACCGTCTGGTCGGCCGGGGTCACGACCAGCACGGGGTCGGCGCCGCCCTCCAATGCTTGCAGTGCAGCCAGGGTCAGGGCCGGTGCGGTATTGCGCCCCAGCGGTTCCAACAGCACGGCGCTGGGCTCCCGCTTGAGTTCACGCAACTGGTCCAGCACGAGAAAGCGGTGTTCGTCATTGCCAACGATGAGCGGCGCGTTCAAGGCGATGCCGTCACCTGCCAGACCGGTCAGGCGCTCGACGGCATCCTGAAACAGGCTTTGGGTGCCCGACAAGACCAGGAACTGCTTGGGGTACCCCGCGCGCGACAGCGGCCACAGCCGGGTACCGCTGCCGCCGGCCATGATGACGGGGGTGACTGGAATGCTGCTCATCGGCTCGAACCTCGTCCCTGCGACATTTGAAAGAACGCCACTGTGAGCAGACTCAAGCCGCTGTGCCGGCTGACGCTGGACCGACCGCCCGGAAGCGGCGGAACAGCACAAAGGCACTGAGCAACAGCCCGACCAGCAACGTGGAGCCGAGCGCGATCATGGCGCGCTTGGGCTTGCTCTTGCGCTCCGGCGGCGTGGCGGGGTCAACCACCTGGATCAGCGCACCCTCACGGCTTTCGTCGGCGCGCGCCAGCTCGTACTGCCGGGCGAACAGGTCGAACAATGTTTCCTGGTACTTGAACTCGCGGTACTTGGTGATGTAGTCGGCCCCGCCTTGCCCCTCATCACGCCGCTCCACCTTCGCCAGCTCTGACCGCAACGCCGACAACATGGCCTGCTGCTGCTGCAATTGCGGCGAGTCATCGGCCAGCATCTTGCGCATGGCCTGCAGCTTCACCTCGGCCGTCGTGGCCTCGGCCCGAAGCTTGGCATAGCCCTCGGCCGCAGCCTTCGGCTCGGCCTTGATCGCCCCGGGGTTGAAGCCGCTGGCCTGCAAAGCAATCTGGGCCTGGGTCAGCTTGTCCTTCACCTCGCCCAGCTTCTGTTCGAAGAAGACTCGGCGCTGCTGCGCCTCGGACACGGCCAGAGTGTTGGTGATCGTTCGCAGGCCGTCGACGTAGGCATTGGCCATTTCGGCGGCACGCTTGGGGTCATGGTCATCGACTTCGATGCTGATCAATCCGTCCTTCTTGCCAACGCTGATGACCGTACGCTCCATCAAGTACTTGCGTGCATCGACACGAAACTTCTCATCGTAGACATCGAGAAGCTTGAACCGATCGACGATGTGATCCGTCACCGTCGCGCTGAGCATGAAGGTCACGTACTGGTCGGCCGGGCTCTTGACGTTGAGGCCGGCGCCGCCGGCCAGGCCAGCCAATGCACCCAGGGAACCCAAGGCCGCAGCGGCGGAACTCTGTTGCTGCTGCTGCGGCGGCAGGATCAAGGTGCGTGCGGTGTAGGTGGGCGGAATCACGAAAGCCACGCCCAGTCCGACCAGCCCCGCCAGCAAGGCGCCGCCGATGATCAGCCGCGCCTTGCCGGCCAGGATGCCAAACAGCTCGCCCAGGGCGATGCCGTCGTCGTCCTCGAAATCGAGATCAGCGTTGGTGGCCACGCCGTGTTCACGCATCTGCTGGCCCATCGCTGCTCAATTCGTGAACGTGCGCACCGCGGCCGCGCCGATGCCGAACTGGTAGAAGATCTGCGTCCATTCCTTCAGGCTCTGCACCCAGGTGGTCTTGTTCATCTCTTCGGGCACGAACACGGTATCGCCGGCCATCGCGGACAGGCTGGTCACCCCGCCGCCGAAGCCAAGGAAGCTGGTCTTCTGCTGGTTGCTGACCACGCTGCCGTTGGCGCGGATGATGAAGATGCTGCCGGCATCCGCACCACGCGTCGGGCCGCCGGCCTGCCGGAGGAATTCATCGATCGGTGCACCGTCGCGGTACAGGTAACTGCCGGCGTTGAAGACGCTGCCGAACACGCCAATCGTGGTGGGCTTTGCGGGTACATAGAGCTGATCGCCGTCCTCCAGCGCGAGGTCCGGCAGCTCGGTCGCTTCGGTCTTGAGCTGCAGCACCACGCGCCCGGTCGGCTTGATAGCACGCAGGCGTGTGACCAACCGTTGTGTGGCGACGCTGCGGGCCTCGAAGGTGGCAGCCTCGTCGGCACTGAGCGCGCGCTGGGTCGACTGGTTGCGAGCGAACTCGGTCTCCATGTCGCGCAGCGCGCGGTCGTAGTTTTCCTGCTGGGTGCGGCGCACACTTTCGCGGTTGAATTCGGTGCCGAACACGTACGCCGTGGTGGTCAGGCCGCCTGCCGCCTGCAGCGCATCGCGGATCGAGCTGGCCGGAGGCAGCACGTATTCGCCGGGCCGCGCCACTTCGCCCTCGACCTTGATGCGCTTGTTCTGGCGCGCCACCGGCAAGGTGGCATCGACGACGCTGAACACGCGCAACACATCGCCGTTGCGAGGCAGCAGCTTGGCCGATTCCGGCAGCGCCAGCTCGGTGATGCGCTGGTTCTGGCGGTCCTCCAGCCGCTCGACGGCGATGCGCGACCGGTCGGCCACAGCGCTGAAGCTGCCCGCCATCGCCAGCACGTCACCGTACGTGTCCGGCGGCATAAGCTCGAAGATCGCCGGCTTGTTGACGCTGCCCACCAGTGCCACCTGTGCACCCACCGGGCCGACGTGGATCACGTCGTCGGCCTGGATGATGCGATCGGCCGTCTTGTCGCCCTTGATCAACAGGTCGTACAGATCGAAGCTCGTGACCACGTCCTTGCCGCGCCGCAGGTCGATGTGGCGAAAGCTGCCCGATGCGGCCGGCCCCCCGGCCCGCATCAGCGCGCCCACGATGGTCGACAGCCCGCTCACCGTGTAGGCACCCGGACGCTTGACGTACCCCGTCACATACACGCGGATGCTGCGCAGGCGCCCGAGCGAGACGCTGATCTGGAAGTTGCGGAACACCTGGGCAACACGTTTGGCAATGACATCCGGCAGATCCGCATAACGCACGCCCGCCACCATCACGGTGCCCACGCGCGGAATGGTGATGCGGCCCGTGCGGTCAACGGGCAGCCGGAGATTCGCATCGACCGAGCCCCACAGCGCCAACTGCAATTCGTCGCCGGGTGCAAGCACATAGTCGGGTGGCACCAGCGCATTGCCATCGGGCACCTCCTGCGCCGTGCCGGTCACCAGTTCCGAGCCGAACCGGCGCACGCTCGGAGCGCCGGGCGCGCCCATCTTGCGCACATAGGCCTCGAACGGATCAATGGCGAACGGGAAGTCTCGGCCTCGGTACAGGTAAGAGCGGTCAGCGTCGCCGTCCCGGCGTTGCCGGCCATCGCGGTCCTGCCGATCGTTCGACGTCGAATCCATGTCGCTGCGGTCACGATCACGCTCTCGGTCGCGTCGATCACCGGTGCCGCGCTCGTTGCCGGTGTCGTCGCGGTTGTCTCGATTGCCGTTGCGATCGACGGAGACATCCGACTGCCGCAACCTCACCGGCCCTTGACCAGAGTCTTCAGTGGTGGAAGTCTGCGCGGACAGTTGAAACGCCAGCAACGCCAAGCAGCAAACAGCCGCGCGGCGAAGGGTATGAGCGATCCGGGCTTGGGGCATGAGGCAACGTGGCGGGGCACCAGGGCCCGCCGACACGACGGAAAGCGCGGATTCTAGAGAGTCCGGACGCCAGCCCGGGAAGGGGCCGGATCGGTCAGGGGAAAACCACAGCGTCGGGCAGCAGGGGCGCAGCCGCATCCTTGCCCGACAACGCAGGCGCCACACCGGCATCCGGCCAGGCAATCGCCAACGCCGGGTCGTCCCATCGCACGGCGCCTTCGGCTTGCGGCGCGTAGGACGCCGTGGCCTTGTAGAGAAAATCAGCGCTGTCGCTCAACACCAGGAAGCCGTGCGCAAAGCCCGGCGGAATCCAGAATTGGCGATGGTTCTCGCCGCTCAGCTCAACACCCGCCCAGCGGCCAAAAGTCGGGCTGCTCTTGCGCAGATCGACCGCGACGTCGAAGACTTTGCCCTGGGTCACCCGCACCAGCTTGCCCTGCGCATGCGGCGGCAACTGGTAATGCAGCCCACGCAGTACGCCGCGGGCGGAGCGGGAATGGTTGTCCTGAACGAAGCGCACCTCGTGGCCGACAGCGGCGTCGAAGGCGGCCTGGTTCCAGCTTTCCATGAAGAAGCCGCGGGCATCGCCGAAGACCTTCGGCTCCAGGATCAGCACGTCGGGGATGTCGGTACGGATCACGTTCATGGCGTGGGCATCAATAGACTTTTTCGTGGAGCACCTTCAGCAGGTACTGGCCATAACCGTTCTTGAGCATGGGCTGGGCCATGCGCTCCAGCGCAGCGGCATCGATCCAGCCGCTGCGGAAGGCGATTTCCTCCAGGCACGCCACCTTCAGGCCCTGGCGCTTTTCCAGCGTGGCGATGAACTGCCCGGCTTCCATCAGGCTGTCGTGCGTGCCGGTATCGAGCCAGGCGTAGCCGCGGCCCATGATCTCGACGCTGAGCTGCCGTTTGCGCAAATACTCGGCATTGACATCGGTGATCTCAAGTTCGCCGCGCGGGCTGGGCTTGATGTCGGCCGCGATGTCGCAGACCTGGTTGTCGTAGAAGTACAAGCCGGTGACGGCGTAGTTGCTCTTGGGCTGCGTGGGTTTTTCTTCGATGCTCAGCGCTTGTCGTTGGGCATCGAAGGCCACCACGCCGTAACGCTCGGGGTCGTGCACGTGGTAGGCAAAGACCGAGGCGCCCTCGGTGCGGCTGGCCGCGCTTTCGAGCAGGTCCTGCAGCGCGTGGCCGTAAAAGATGTTGTCGCCCAGCACCAGCGCACTGGGCTGGTTGGCGACGAAGTTGCGCCCGAGGATAAAAGCCTGCGCCAGCCCATCGGGGCTGGGCTGCACGCAGTAGCTGATGTTCAGACCCCAGCGCGAGCCGTCACCCAGCAGAGCCTCGAAGCGCGGCACGTCCTGGGGCGTGCTGATCAGCAGGATGTCGCGGATGCCCGCCAGCATCAGCGTGGACAGCGGGTAGTAAACCATCGGCTTGTCGTACACCGGCAGCAGTTGCTTG
>JBDTQF010000249.1:0-6107 GCA_039932275.1 Burkholderiales bacterium | reverse complement strand
AACTGGTGCCGCCATGGCCACGCGGGCGCAGCCGCAGCTCGCCGCCATGCGCCCGCGCGATGGCGCGGCAGACCGCCAGGCCCACGCCGGCACCAGGCCGTGAGGCCTGTTCCTGCCTAACGGGTCGTTCCAGTTCGGCTTCCTTCAACCCACCGGCCGCGCCTGCGCCGCGCTGGAACACCTCGAAGATGCGTTCGCGCCAGGCCGGCGCCACGCCGGGGCCACGGTCGCGCACGGCCAGCACGATCTGCTCACCCTGGCGCCGCACCAGCAGCTCCACCGGCGCCTCGGCCGGGCTGTACTTCAGCGCGTTGTCGACCAGGTTGTCGAGCAGCTGCGCCATCAGCAGCGCATCGCACCACAGCAGCGGCAGCGCCGGCTCCAGCCGCGCGCGCACGCGCCGCGCCGGGTCGCGGGCGCGGGCATGGCGCAGCGCCGTGCCGACGATCTCCTCAGCCGATTCCCAGTCGCAGCGCAGCGTCACGCCGGGTGCATCCAGCCGCGCCAGTTGCAACGTGTTGTCGGTCAGCCGGGCCAGCTGCGCCACCTCGTCGACGATGCCCTGCGCCAGACGGCGGCGCTGTTCGATGCCCAGCCGCTCGGCCTGCGACTGCAGCGACGAAGCCGCCCCCAGGATGTTGGCCAGCGGCGTGCGGTAGTCGTGCGAGATCGCCGCCAGCAGCGCATTGCGCACGCCCTGCGTCTGCGCCTGCTCGCGCGCCTGCTGCGCGTCGCGGCCCTGCAGGGCACGCTGCAGCGCCTGGCCCATCTGGTCGCACAGCGCCTGCGCATGGGCGCGCAGCGCGGCGTCGTCACGCCCTGCCCCCGGCGCCGGCAGCACCGCGGCACCCAGGCTGGCGCCGCGGCCGCGCAGCGGCAGGTACCAGCTGGGCTGCTCCTCGTAGCGGCCGGTGCCGGGGCCCATCGCGGTGCCCTGGCGCAGGCCGTGCCACAGGCCGGCAAGCTGCTCGGCATCGGCCTCGCCCACGCGCAGCACGGCAGCGTCGTCGTCGGTGCGCGGCAGGTGCTCCTTCAGCACCAGCAGCGCCACCGGGGCGCCGCCCAGCGCCGCCAGCATGCGCTGCAGCTCGCCGGCCTGAGCCAGCGGGTCGATGACGTCGCGCAGCGTGTCGCCCCAGCCGCGCAGCTGCTCGGCCTGCGCGGCATGGCGCTCGGCAATGCGCGCCTGGCGGCGCAGCGCCGCCATCAGCGCCGAGATGAGCGAACTGACCACCAGCATGGCCACCAGCAGCAGCGCATGCTGGCGCAGGTCCACCGTGAAGGTGCCACGCGGCGGCACGAACGCCCAGTTGAACACCATCACCGCGCCGGCATTGAGCAGCGCCGCCAGCCGCCACGGCAGCCACAGCGAGGCCACCGCGGCGCCCAGCACCAGCAGCATGGCCAGGCCGGACAAGTCCACCTGGCCGTCGAGCAGGGCCAGCGCAAGCCAGCCCGCGCCCCACGCCACCGCGGCCGGCCAAGCAGCCAGCAGCGGGGCGACCGGGCGTTGATCGTGCACGGGCACGCCAGTGTTCATAGCGCCGACAGTATCGGCGTGAACATCAGCAACGCATAAGGACGCGCGCCTCCCGGTTGGCGGCCCACGCCAGGCTCAGGCCGGGTGCCCGGTGCGGGCCGGTGCGGTTTGTGCGGCGGACGCCGAGACCGCGCCGCCGTTGCCGGCCACCAGGGCCCGGTGTGCCAGCAGGAAGGCCGCGGCATTCCAGCTCTGCCCGGCCATGCCCATCGGGGCGAGCGTTCGGCCATGGAACCATTCGGTGAAGCGCCAGTCGTCGAGCGCATTCACCCGGGCCAGCTGCTCCAGCTGCGACCAGGCCAGGTCGTGCAGCCCCAGGCGCGCCAGTGCCCGCACCCAGAACCCGCCGACGAAGGGCCAGATTCCACCGTTGTGGTACTGGTGCAGCAGGTTCTGCTGGTGGCGCGCCATGTAGCGCCGCCACAGCTCGTGCTGGCGCGTCAGCGGGTGCAGCACCACCCGGATCGGGTACGGCTGGCTGGCGTTGGCCGCCACCAGGGTCTTGACGATGCGGTGCCCCATCGCCTCGCTCGACAGGCCGGCCAGGATGGCCAGCACGTTGCCGAACACATCGCCCTCGTTGCCCGTGAAGGCCAAGTTGACGAAGCTCAGGTACAGCCCGGGGTCGCGCCGGCCACGGCGCGCGTAATGCTGCAGCAGGCGGGCCCGGTGGTACTCGGGCACGTCGCGCTCGAAGGGATTGAAGAGATGGTTGAAGTGGTGGTGCGTGACGCCTGCTTCCGGCAGGGCGTAGCGCTGCTTGACGTCGTACCACAGGGCGTTGCTGTACAGCACGTAGCCGGAGCGGGGCATGATGTCGGCCCAGTCGCTGGCTTCGTTCTGCTGCAGCAGCCGAAAGTGCGGATGCTCCTGTGCCTGCAGCCACTGGATCGCCAGCGCCACTTCACGCCGCCAGTGCGCGGGGTCGACGCTGCCGTGGCGGCGCACATGGTCAACCGCAATCAGCCACCACAGCGTCGCGTCGATGCAGCCCAGGTACCAGAAGTCGGCGTCGCGGCCTTCTTGGTCGACGTACTTCGGGATCTGCCCATTGGCGGCCTGCAGCGCGGCCAGCGCGTCCAGGCTGGCGACGGCGCCCTGTTCGAGTTCGGCATCGCCGCTGCCGCACATGGCGAGGATGCAGATGGCCGCATCGCGGCCGAAGATGCGCGTGTAGCGGCGCGCAATGGCGGCTTCGGTGCGGCTGGCCGCGAGGATGCCGTGGGACGTGAGGTTGCTGCGCAGCAGCGCCAGGCTGGCCTGGGCGCAGGCCTCGATCTGCGGCGAGCCCCGCATCGACGCGGCCGACATCAACGCGGCCGGCCCGAGCCGTTGCGCGGGAACCACCGCTCCAGCAGTTCGGCGGCCCGCTCGCGCGCGCCCAGTCCGAAGGCCAGCGCCACCGCGAACACCACCCCGGCCAGCAGGATGAGGAAGGTCTGCTGGATCAAGCCGCCACCGATGTCCAGGTGGTCGATCGCCAGCAGCAGCACGAAGGTCATCACCGCGTAGCGCACGATGCGGCCGAGGATCTCGGCATCGCTGATGCCGGCTGCGCGGAAGTAGCGCTGCACGGCATGGCCAACAAAGCTTGAGAAGTACCCGCCGAACACCAGCACCAGCACCGCCACCAGCACCCGCGGCACGAACAGCAGCACCCGCCCGAGCAGGTCGGTGACCTGGGTCAGGCCGACGCTGTTGAAGGCGATGATCAGCGAGGCCAGCAGCACCAGCACGTAGCCGATGATGCCGACCCATTCGGTGGTGTCCTTCTCGGTGCCGCCCTGGCGGAGGAAGCCGTCGATGCCGGCCCGCTCGGTCAGGATGTGGAAGTTCAGCGCCCGCAGCCCCTTGACCACGCTGAAGCGAAAGGCCTTGGCCAGCAGCCAGCCCACCACCAGCACCACCAGCGCAACGCCCAGCCGCGGCAGGAAGTTGCCGATCTCCGTCAGGAACCCGCGCACGGGCACCAGCATCACGTCGAAGTTGTCCATCTCAGCTCCTGGGGCACTCGCTCATTCGACGATACCAGCGAGTGCGGCCACGCCGGCCAGTGGCACGCCGACCTGCTCGGGCCGGTTGTCGAGCTCGTAGCACAGCTCGTACAACGCCTTCTCCAGCTCGAACAGGTCGAGCAGCGGGCGGGCCGCCTCGAAGGCGGCCTCGTTCGCATACAACCCGCCGGCGACCACGGCGTCGCGGTAGGCGCGCACGAAGGCCTCGCGCACGAAGCGCTCCCAGCGGCGCGCCACCGGCGCGAAGTTCTCCAGCTCGACCGGCCCCTGCGCGGTCTGCAGCAGCGCAGTGTGCCGTGCATAGTCGAACGAGCGCAGCATGCCGGCCAGGTCACGGAGGGCGCTGTGCTTGGCGCGCCGCTCATCGAGCGTGCGCTGCGGCTCGCCTTCGAAGTCGATGATCAGGAAGTCGTCTCGCGTGATCAGCACCTGCTGCAAATGCAGGTCGCCATGCACCCGGGTCTTGACCCCGGCGGCCGGGACATCCGCCGCCCGCACGATGCGCGCTTGAAGCTGGGCGCCTGCTGCGACGATGCGTGCCGCCACGGCCGCCAGCGGCTCGCTCAGTTCCGCCTGGCGCAGCGCCAGCAGGTCGAGCGTTCGGCGGCACTCGCCACGCACCGTGGCGGCCCAGCGTTCGAGGTCGGCCGCCTGCACCGGTTCGGGATCGAAGGCCGGCAGGCCATGGCGCCGGGCCAGCGTCAGGTGCAGCTCCGCCAGGCGCCGCGCCAGCACCTGCAGGCGCTCGGCCATCGCCTCGATGCCCAGCTGCGCATCGGTCTCGACGTTTCGCTGCGACTCGAGGAGCCGGCCGAGCTGGTCGACCGTGAAGGTCCAGGCATCGCCCTGGTTCACCACCTGTTCCTGCACCAGGGCCAGCACCCAGGTCGAGCCGTCGTCGGCATCGAACTCCAGGCTGCCCGCCACCGCCACGCAGTGCGGGTAGCGGGCCACATCGGTGAGGAAGCGGCCCATCTCCAGCTCCGGGCTCACGCCGGCCTGCAGGCGCCGGTAGCACTTGAGGAACAGCCGGTCGCCAAGCAGGCTGATGGAGTTGCTGCTGGTGGTCAGGCGCTTCACCGGCGTGGGGCCGCTCAGCGCGTCGCCAACCACGCTGGTGAAGGCGGCGGTGGGCACGAAGCGAAGCGTGCCGCCTTCGGCGCGCAGCGCGCGGCCGCTCCCCATGGCTTCGACCAGCGCGCGGCAGAAGAGCTCGTCGCCCATGGCGTCGGCCAGCAGGCCCATCGTGGCCTGCTGGCGCACCTTGGTAACGGCCAGCGGGGCCAGCGCGCGGCTGCGTTCCTCGTCCTCGTCCTCGAAGGCCAGCACCAGCGGCACGAAGTAGCGCTCCGGCGTCGCCGGGCCTTCGGTGTCGAACAGGGCCAGCAGCCACTGCGAGTCGCCCGCGCCCAGCAGCGCGTGCGCCGACAGCGCCGCCCGCGTCAACGGCTCGGCCTTGGCGGCGTACCAGCGCTGACGCTGCATGAAGCGCGGCATCAGCTCGCGCTCGAACTGCTGGCGCGTCTTCTCGGCCATGTTCATGCGCCAGGGCACGACTTTGTTGCGGAAGAAGCTGTTCCAGTCGTCGAACAGCACCAGCACCGGCAGGTCCTCGACCGCCAGCCGCTCGGCATGCCACTGCGGCGGCGCCGCATCGGTGGCCAGGCGGAACCAGAAGAAGCCATAGGCCGGCAGGGTCAGCAGGTACGGCAGCTCGCCGATCGGCGGGAAGGCGCTGCGCCCCATCATCTCGACCGGCACGCGGCCCTTGTAGGCTTCCAGGTCCAGCTCCACCGGCTGCGCCACCCGGCTGACGTTGAACACACACAGGATCACGTCGATGCCGTCGTCGCGCACATAGGCCAGCACCTTGCGGTTGCCCGGATGCAGCATCGTGAACTGGCCGCGGCCGAAGGCCCGGGTACTGCTGCGCACCGCCAGCAGCCGCTTGGTCCAGTTCATCAGCGACGACGGCTCGCGCGCCTGCGCCTCGACATTGAGCGCCTCGAAGCCGTAGATCGGGTCCTGGATCAGCGGCAGGTACAGGCGCTGCGGGTCAACCCGTGAGAAGCCGCCGTTGCGGTCGCTGGTCCACTGCATCGGCGTGCGCACGCCGTCGCGGTCGCCGAGGAAGACGTTGTCGCCCATGCCGATCTCGTCGCCGTAGTACAGCACCGGCGTGCCGGGCATGGACAGCAGCAGCCCGTTCATCAGCTCGATGCGGTCGCGGTCGTTCTCCAGCAGCGGCGCCAGGCGGCGCCGGATGCCCAGGTTGATGCGCGCCCGCGCGTCGGAGGCGTACATGCTGTACATGTAGTCGCGCTCCTTGCTGGTCACCATCTCCAGCGTCAGCTCGTCGTGGTTGCGCAGGAACACGGCCCACTGACAGTTGGGCGGGATGTCGGGCGTCTGTGCCAGGATCTCGACCACCGGGTGGCGGTCTTCCTGCGCGATGGCCATGTACATGCGCGGCATCAGCGGGAAGTGGTACGCCATCTGGCATTCGTCGCCGTCGCCGAAGTACTCGCGCACGTCCTCGGGCCACATGTTGG
>JBDTQF010000248.1:0-6108 GCA_039932275.1 Burkholderiales bacterium | reverse complement strand
CCGGCTTCCAGTTCAACCACGACGCGCAGACCACCACCTGGTTCTCCGGCCTGCCGGGCCTGTGGGTGCAGGACGCCGCCTGCCAGTCGGGCGTGTCACCCATCTACGACCGCAGCAAGGAGCACCTGGGCGTCAGTGACACCGGCGTGGCGATGACCCGCCGGCTGCTGCTCGAAACCGTGCGCAACCACCGCACGCAGGGCACCTTGCCCAAGGCCGCCACCGATCCGTCGGTGTACATGGTGCGGGCGGTGTCGCTCACGCTGCCGGCGCAGGTGTCGTGGCAGGAGCAGCGTGAGCACACCGTCGCCAAGCTCGACGCCGATTTCGGCTATGCGCCATGAGTGAAGTCGAGGCGCCGTTCCAGGTCCGCCTGCGGCAGATCCGCCTGGAGGCCGACGGCATCCTGTCGTTCGAGCTGGTGTCACCGGAGGGCGCGGCGTTGCCACCGTTCACCGCTGGCGGCCACATCGACGTGCTGATGCCCGACGCCATGGTCCGCAGCTACTCGCTGGCCAATGCCCCGTCGGACACGCACCGCTACCTGATCGCCGTGGCGCGCGATGCCGAGAGCCGTGGCGGCTCGGTCTGGATGCACGACGTGCCGCGGGTTGGCGACCTGCTCACCATCCACCCGCCGCGCAACCTGTTCCCGCTGAATGAAGCGGCGCCGCACACGATCTTCATCGGCGGCGGCATCGGCATCACGCCGCTGATGGCGATGATTGCGCGGCTGCAGGCGCTGGGCCGTTCGTGGCAGTTGCACTATGCCGCCCGCTCGCCGCAGCAGGCTGCGTTTGCCGACGAGCTGCGCGCCCGTGGCGAGCCGGTGCACTTCCAGTTCCTGTCCGAGACTCCCGCGCTGCTCGACCTCGACCGCATCGTGCGTGAGGCGCCGGCTGGCACGCACCTGTACTGCTGCGGCCCGGCGGGCATGATCGACGCCTACATCAAGGCCGGTGCGCAGCGGCCGGCCGAGTTCATCCACTTCGAACGCTTCGCCGCGGCGCAGGCCGCTGCCACCGAGGGCGGCTTCGACATCGTGCTGGCGCGCAGCGACCGTCGCTTCACGGTGGAAGCCGGCAAGACCATCCTCGATGTGTTGCTCGACAACGGCATCAACGTCCAGTACGCCTGCTCGGAAGGCATTTGCGGCACCTGCCGCATCGGCGTGCTGGAAGGCCAGCCCGACCACCGCGACGACTACCTGACCGACGAAGAAAAGGCCGCCAACCAGTCGATCATGGTGTGCTGCTCCGGCTCTCGGTCAGAGCGGCTGGTGCTCGACCTGTAGGCACACAGATGGGAGCAACACAGACGGGAGCATCGATGTCGGACCTCGGCCTCAAGCCCCGGCCTGCCGCCGGCAGCGGCGCCAACCAGACCGTCAAGGCCATCATGGCCTACTTGCAGGAGCGCCGGCTGCACCCCGGCGACCGGCTGCCGTCAGAGCGCGACCTGGCCGAGCGGCTGGGCGTGGGCCGCAACGCGGTGCGCGAGGCGCTGGCCACGCTGACCACGCTGCGGGTGCTGGAGTCGCGACCCAATTCCGGCATCTACCTGCGCCGCTTGTCCACCGACAGCAGCTTCGAGACGCTGGTGATGCTGGCCGACATCGGCGCCACGCCCTCAGCCACCGAGATCCTCGAAACCATGGAGGTGCGTTCCGAGTTGGAACTGCTGGGCGTGCGACTGGCCTGCGAGCGCCGCACCGCCGAAGACCTGGCCGCGATGCTGGCCGTGATCGACCAGACCGAGGCGGTGCTGGCGCAGGGCGGCAACATCATCGAGCAGGACACCGAGTTCCACCTGGCGCTCATCGCCTCAGCCCACAACGGTGTGCTGGTGCGGGTGCTCAATTCGTTCTACCGCTTCACTGCGGCGCGCCGCAAGGCCTTGTTTGGCAACCTCGCGCAGGGCCGTTCCACTGCGCTCGACCACCGCAAGATCTTCGACGCCGTGCAGGCCCGCGACGCCACGCTGGCGTGCAGCCTGATCGAGCAGCACATGGACCGCGCTCGCACTTATTGGCGCGAGGTACTCGGCGACGCGGCTTAAAGAGCCTCCCGGTAGGGCAGGCTCTTTAAGCTCTACATCTCGATCTTGTACTTCTTGATGATCGGGCTCCACTGATCGCGTTCGGCCTTGATCAGCTGCGCCAATTCTTCAGGCGTGCTGGTGTGCGGCTCGACATTGCGGTCCAGGAACAGCTTGCGCACGTCGGGTTTGTTCACTGCCTGCACGATGGCCGCGTGCAGCTTCGCCGCCACCTCGGGTGGCAGGCCCTTCGGCGCCAGCACGCCGAACCAGACAACGCTCTTGAAGCCGGGCACCTGCTCGGCAATTGCCGGCAGGCCGGGCAACACATCGGTGCGCTGCGGCGTGCCCACGCCGATGTAGCGCACCTTGCCGGCCCGCACCATCGCTGCGCCGTCGAGGCCGGTCACGAAGGCAGCCTGCAACTGGCCGCCGCCGAAAGCCGTGATCATCGGCGCGCCGCCGTTGTAGGGCACGTGTTCCATCGCCGTGCCGGCCAGTTCGTTCAAGTAGGCGCCGGTCAGGTGCGAGGCCGAGCCCACGCCCACCGAGCCGAAGTTCCAGGCGTTGCCCTTGGCCCTGGCCTGGGCCAGGAAGGCCTTCAAATCGGCCGGGCCGCCTTCGGTCGGCACAGCCAGGACCATCGGCACCGTCACCACGGTCGAGATGGGCTGCAGGTCCGTCACCAAGTCATACGGCACCTTGCGCATCAGCGACACCACGGCATTGGGGCCGGTGTTGCCGAACACCAGCGTGTAGCCGTCGGCCGGCGACTTGGCCGCCGCATCGGTGCCCAGCGTGCCGCCGGCGCCGGGCTTGTTCTCCACGATGATGGGCTGGCCCAGGATGTCGCTCATCGGTTGCTGGATGGCACGCGCCAGCTGGTCGGTCGAGCCGCCGGCCGGGTAAGGCACGATCATGCGGATCGGCTTGGTGGGAAAGGGCTCGGCGGCCTGGGCCAACAAGGCCGAGGTGCCCAGCGCGAGGCCGAGTCCGGTGGCGAGGAGCTTGTTCATGACGGTGATTTCCTGTGGTGCACGTCCGTGCCGAGGGGGAAGTTCGCGCAGGCGTGAATGGTCCAACCGTGCCAGTGTCAAGGCAACCGTGCAACTACGTATCTGTGGTGATGCGCTGCCATGCCGGGTAATGCAGGCTGTGTGACGGGGCTATCCGAGCGACTGCCCGCGTTCCTTCAGCAGGGCTTCCAGCGCCGGCAGCAGCCCGCCCAGGCGCTCGTCCAGCATGTCGCGCACGGTGTCGACCATCACCTGGGTGCTGCGCTCGATCTCGATGTTGAGCGCATCGCCCGGTCGCTTGGCGCCGAAGGTGGTCATGCGCAGTGTCTCGGGGATCAGCCACACCTCGAACCAGCCGGCTTTGCGGTCGGCCTCGGCCACCGTCAGGCTGGCGCCGTTGATGGCGATGTAGCCCTTCGCGAAGATGTAGCGCATCCACGGCGCCGGCACCTGGATGCGCATCACGTGGTTGTTCTCGGGCTGGCGCACTTCGGCCAGCGTGGCCTGGAAGTCGACGTGGCCCGACAACGGGTGCCCGCCGATCTCGGCGCCGTCGCGCGCGGCGCGTTCGACGTTGATGCGGCTGCCCACCGCAAGCGTGCCCAGCGTGGTGAGCGACAGGCTCTGCTGCATCACGTCGAAGTCGGCGCGCTGGCTGCCGCGGTGCGCGGTCACGGTCAGGCACACGCCGTCGCAGGCCACGCTGGCACCGATCTCCTGGCCGTCGATGAAACCCGGCGGGAATTCGAGCGTGAAGCTGCGCAGGCCGGGGCGGTCGGTAAGGGCCACCACGGTGGCGACGGCTTGGACGATGCCGGTGAACATGGGTCGGGTCTCGCGAGTGGGTGATCGTGATGTCTGCCGGCGCCTCAGGCGGGCAGGTGGTAGGTCAGCCGGCCGGATTCGAGCGCCAGCGCGCCTGAGGCCAGCAGCCATTGCACCAGCGCCTGCACGGCGCTTTCCGACAGCTCACTGCGCAGGTGCGACTCAAGGTGGTGTTGCAGCGACTTCAGGCTGGTGGGGCGCTTGTGTGCCATGCGGCGCAGGCTGTCCAGCGCCTTCTTGCGGTCGCTGGCGTTGGCCACCTCGCGCACTTCGCGCGGGGCTGCTGCTGTTGCTGCTGCGTTGTTGGCGTTGGCTTTGTTGGGGTTGATGGCCCGCGGCGAGGCCGCCCTTTTCGCCGCGGCCTTCTTGGCCGGTGTTGCCGGCCGGTCAGCCGCCTTGGCGGCGGCGGTGACAGTGGCGGTGGCGGTTGCGGTCTTGCGAGCCGCGGGCGCCTTCTTGGCCGCGGCTTTGCGGGCCGGTGCCGCGGGGGCAGCCGGTGCAGCCGGTGCAACCGATTTGGCGGCGCTCTTCTTGGTGGCGGCGGAACGGGTTCTGGGTGCCACGGGTTCCGGCGCAGCGCGCTGGCCGCCCAGCTCGGCCACCGGCATCGCGGCATGCTGGCTCACCTGATAGCCCAGCCGGTTGGCGTGATTCACCAGCTGCGCGAAGCCCTTGTCGCGCGAGACGATCATCAGCCGCACGTCGGGCTGCAGCGCCGTCAGCCGGCCGAGGTGGAATGCGAGGTGGAAGTCGAGCGCATTGGGCCCGGCTTTCTCGCACTGGATGTACTCCACCGCATCGCCCAGCGGCTGCAGCGACCGCACCAGGTCCATCGTCAGCTTGTTCTGGCTCGGCCCGTGGAACACCTTCAGTAGATGCTGCCCGCGTTGCAGGGCGGCGAGTTCGCCCACCCGCAGTTGCACGTTTTCGAGGTCGACGAGGATGCAGGTCAGGGCCATGGATGTTCGAGGAGTGGGTGGCAGATGAACCCGGCCGGGGCCGGTCGCGCGCCGGCTCAGCGTGAGGCGGGCGGGGGCTCGTAGCGTACGCGATAGATCGCACCGGCCAGGTCGTCCGAGACCAGCAGCGAGCCGTCGGGCAGCACCAGCACGTCGGCCGGGCGGCCCCAGACGCGTTCGCCCTGCAGCCAGCCGGTGATGAAGGGCTGGTAGCCCGTTGCCTTGTCGCCGGCCAGCGTGACCGCGCTGACGCGGTAGCCGCTCTTGCTCGAACGATTCCACGAGCCGTGTTCGGCGATGAACACTGCGCCACGCCAGGCCGCCGGGAACTGCGTGCCGGTGTAGAAGCGCATGCCCAACGCGGCCACATGCGCGCCCAGCGGCTGCACCGGCGGGGTGAAGTCGGCGCAGGCGCGCTTGCCGCCGTATTTGCCGCCGTATTGCGGGTCGGCCAGGGTGCCGCCATGGCAGTACGGGTAGCCGAAATGCAGGCCGGCGCGGGGCGCCTGGTTGAGTTCGTCCGGCGGCACATCGTCGCCCAGCAGGTCGCGGCCGTTGTCGGTGAACCAGAGCGCGCCGGTCTGCGGGTGCCAGTCGAAGCCGACGCTGTTGCGCACGCCCTGCGCATAGGTCTGCAGCGCGCTGCCGTCGGCTCGCATGCGCAGGATGGCGGCAAAGCGCGCCGGGTCGGGCTCGCAGATGTTGCACGGCGCGCCCACCGGCACGTACAGCCAGCCGTCGGGGCCGAAGGCGATGAACTTCCAGCCGTGGTGGGTCTCTGTCGGCAGGTCGTCGCGCACCACCACCGGCTTTGGCGGGTCGGCCAGCCGGCGGTCGATGCCATCCAGCCGCAGGATGCGGTGCACCGCCGAGATGTACAGGCTGCCCGCGCGCCAGGCCACACCCACCGGCATGTCCAGGCCGCTGGCGACCACGTGCACGGCCTGCGCACGCCAGCGCTCGTCCAGGCTCACCGCATGCACCTGGCCGGCGCGCATCGAACCCACGTACAGCACCCGGGCATCGCCGCTGAGTGCCATCTGGCGGGCGTTGGGCACCCGCGCCAGCAGCTCGATGCGAAAGCCCGGCGGCAGCCGCAACTGGTCGAGTGGCAGATCGGTCTGGGGTTGCGCCGCGGCCATGCCGGCGGTCAGGAAGACAGCGAGCAGCGCACCGGCCAGGCCGCACACCGCCCGCTGCCAGCGGTTCACTCGGATACCTTCGCCCTGACGGGCTGCGGTGCGAGCCCCTTCGGGCGGCCGGGCGGGGCT
>JBDTQF010000247.1:0-6121 GCA_039932275.1 Burkholderiales bacterium | reverse complement strand
GAGTCGGCGCCGGCGCCGGTGAGCGCCGAGGTCGGCAGGCCGCCCATGCCGTCGACGGCCTCGTCCGGGTCGGGTGGCATCGGCGCCGCACCGCCGGCCAGCTCGACATGGCGACGCGCGTCGCCGCCGAACCAGAGCCGGTACGAGCGGTTGGCGAACAGCAGCTCACCCGACTGCGCCGCCACCACCGACACCGCCGCGTCAAGGCCTTCCAGCACGGTGGTGAAGCGCTCGTGCGAGGCCGAGAGCTGGTCGCGTACCCGCTTGGCCTCGGTGATGTTGGTCATCGAGGTCATCCAGCCGGTCTGCTGGCCGCGTGCGTCGATCAACGGCGATACGTAATTGCGCGCATCGAACTGCGAGCCGTCCTTGCGCAGCACCTTCACCTCGATGCCGCCCGGCGGGCTGCGGCCCGACAGCTCCTGCTGCAGCAGCCGCGTGCTCTCTTCGACGCGGTCGCGCGGCCAGTGCGGAAAGGGCGGCAGCCGGCCGATCAGTTCGGACTCCGAAAAACCTGTCATCGCGCAAAAGGCCGGGTTCACGTAGCTGATGCGGCCGTCCATGTCCATCGCACGCATGCCGGTGAGCATGGAGTTCTCCATGGCGCGGCGGAAGTTGGTCTCCTGGATCAGCGCGCCCTGGATCTGCAGGCGGCGGTGCATGTGGCGCCAGGTGCCAAGCAGCATCCACACCGTCAGCACCGACAGTGCGACCACCATCCAGAACAAGGTGTTGCCGATCAGGCTGATGGAGGTGCGGTAGCCCTCACCACGCAGCTGGATGCCGTGGCCCATCTGCATGAACGGGGCGCTGTAGGTCAGCGCCGGCTGGCTCTGGCCCGGTGGCGAAGAGAGCGTGCTGGCCAGCACCTTGCCGTCGCGGTCGGTGAGCGTCATCACGTGGCGCTTGGCGACTTCGGTGGGCACGAAGTAACGCAGCAGCGTCTCCATCGTGTAGGTGGCTGCCAGGGTGCCGACGAAGAAGCCGCGGTCGCTGAGCGGAATCTGCAGCAGGAACACCGCCGGCCCGTCGCCCAGGCGAAACGGCCGTGAATACACCGGCATGCGCAGCACCCGGGCATCGGTGTAGGTGACGGCGATCTCGCGGCGGAACTCGCTTTCGTTGGCGTCGGGGCTGTCCATCACCCGCGGCAGTGTCGATACCTGGTCAGGCGAGACATAGCGCGCCACCACTTGCTGCTGGCCACCGAGCCAGGTCAGGCTGGAGATTTCGGGGTGGCTGCGGGTCAGCGCATCGGCCTGGGCGGCGAAGCGCTCGGTGCCGGCGGCGCCACCGGGGGGGCCGAGCGTGCGGGCCATGCGCAGCAACTGCTCCTGGTTGTCGATCAGGCGCAACCGGATCTGCTGCTGGACCATCTCGGTGTCGCGCCGGACCGACTCGACTTCGCGTTCGATCTCCTCGTTGCGCAGGTACCAGAAGGCCGCGATGATCGCCGCCAGAAACAGCAGCACCGACAGCAGCGGCGCCACCGTCGCCACCCGGTCTTGGCGGGCTGGCGACAGACGCAGCCACCAGGCGCGCAACAGACGCAATGGGCGTGAGGGGCGAGGGCGTATTGCGGCGCTTGCGGGGACTTGCGAAGACATCGGGCGATTATCCGTGTGGGCGTCTTGTGGCCGAGTGTCACCGTTATATTTTCACTATACGAAAACATAGATCACTATTTGGAATGATGTGCAATTTATGGGAAACTCGCCGACGTCGCGGTTGGCGCCGCCGCCCAACTGCCCTGAACGGTCGCCGCGCCCCAGCGTCAAGCTGGAAGGTGACCCCACAAAACCAGGAGACTTCTGAATGTCCGCTCAGCTGCAGCAGCCCTCTTCCGCGGGCACCACGCCCGACGATCTGGATCCCCAGGAAACCCGCGAATGGCTGGACGCGCTGGCCGCCGTGATCGGCGCAGAGGGGGGTGACCGCGCCCACTATCTGCTCGAACGCCTGATTGACCAGGCCCGCCAGGCCGGGGTCGATGTGCCGTTCTCGGCCAACACCGCCTACGTCAACACCATTCCCACCGACCTGGAAGAGCGCTGCCCCGGCAACGTCGACATCGAGGAACGGCTGCGCGCCTACATGCGCTGGAACGCCATGTTGATGGTGGTCAAGGCCAATCGCCTGCATCCGGCCGACGGCGGCGACCTGGGCGGTCACATCAGCTCGTTCGCGTCGGTGGCGACGATGTTCGGCGCCGGCTTCAACCATTTCTGGCATGCCGACGACGGCATCCACGGCGGCGACCTGCTCTACATCCAGGGCCACAGTGCGCCCGGCATTTATGCCCGTGCCTACATGGAAGGCCGCATCAGCGAGGAGCAACTGCTGAGCTTCCGTCAGGAAGTCGACGGCAAGGGCCTGTCAAGCTACCCGCATCCGAAGCTGATGCCCGAGTTCTGGCAGTTCCCCACTGTCTCGATGGGGCTCGGCCCGTTGATGGCGATCTACCAGGCGCGCTTCCTGAAATACCTGCATGCCCGCGGCATTGCCGACACCTCCAAGCGCAAGGTCTGGGTGTTCTGCGGCGATGGCGAGATGGACGAGCCCGAGTCGCTGGGCGCCATCGGCCTGGCCGCGCGCGAGAAGCTCGACAACCTGATCTTCATCGTCAACTGCAACCTGCAGCGCCTGGACGGGCCGGTACGCGGCAACGGCAAGATCGTGCAGGAGCTTGAAGGCGAGTTCCGCGGCGCGGGCTGGAACGTCATCAAGTTGCTCTGGGGCTCGTACTGGGACCCGCTGCTGGCGCGTGACAAGGACGGCGCGCTGCGCAAGCTGATGATGGACACGCTCGACGGTGACTACCAGGCCATGAAGGCCAACGACGGTGGCTTCGTGCGGAAGAACTTCTTCGGCCGCGACCCGAAGACGCTGGAGCTGGTCGCCAAGATGAACGATGACGACATCTGGCGCCTGAACCGGGGCGGCCACGACCCGCACAAGGTGTACGCGGCGTACCACCGGGCGGTCAACACCACGGGCCAGCCCACGGTGATGCTGATCAAGACGGTCAAGGGCTACGGCATGGGCAAGGCGGCGGAGGGCAAGAACACCGCACACCAGGCCAAAAAGCTCACCGACGAGGACATCAAGGCCTTCCGCGACCGCTTCGACATCCCCATTCCCGACAGCGAGCTGCCCAAGCTGCCGTTCTACCGCCCGGCCGACGACACGCCGGAGATGAAGTACCTGCAGGAGCGCCGCAAGGCCCTGGGCGGCTACCTGCCCAAGCGCCGTACCAAGGCCGAGGAGCAGTTCACCGTGCCCTCGCTGGAAACCTTCCAGGCCGTGCTCGACCCCACCGCCGAAGGCCGCGAGATCAGCACCACCCAGGCGTACGTGCGCTTCCTCGGCACGCTGCTGCGCGACAAGGCGCTGGGCCCGCGCGTGGTGCCCATCCTGGTCGATGAAGCCCGCACCTTTGGCATGGAGGGCTTGTTCCGCCAGATCGGCATCTACAACCCGGCAGGCCAGCTGTACACCCCGGTCGATAAAGACCAGGTGATGTACTACAAGGAAGACAAGGCCGGTCAGGTGCTGCAGGAGGGCATCAACGAAGCCGGTGGCATGGCCAGCTGGATCGCCGCCGCCACCTCGTACTCGACGAACAACCGGATCATGATTCCGTTCTTCGTCTACTACTCGATGTTCGGCTTCCAGCGCATCGGCGACCTGGCCTGGGCGGCCGGCGACATGCAGGCGCGCGGCTTCCTGCTCGGCGGCACGTCGGGCCGCACCACGCTCAACGGCGAAGGCCTGCAGCATGAGGACGGCCACAGCCACATCCTGGCCGGCACCATCCCCAACTGCATCAGCTACGACCCCAGCTTCGCGCACGAGGTCGCGGTGATCATGCAACATGGTCTGAAGCGCATGGTCGAGAAGCAGGAGAACGTGTACTACTACATCACCCTGCTGAACGAAAACTACCCGATGCCTGGCCTGAAGCCCGGCACCGAGGCGCAGATCATCAAGGGCATGTACCTGCTGGAAGAGGGCGCCAAGAAGACGCCGCGCGTGAACCTGCTGGGCTCCGGCACAATCCTGCGCGAATCGCAGGCTGCCAAGCAGCTGCTGGAAGCCGATTGGGGCGTGGCCGCCAACATCTGGAGCTGCCCCAGCTTCAACGAACTGGCGCGCGACGGCCAGGACTGCGAGCGCTGGAACCTGCTGCACCCCACCGAGGCCGCCCGCATCCCGTTTGTGACCGAGCAGTTGCTGCCGCATGCCGGGCCGGTGATTGCGTCCACCGACTACATGAAGAACTACGCCGACCAGATCCGCGCCTTCATCCCGAAGGGCCGCGCGTACAAGGTGCTGGGCACCGACGGCTTCGGTCGGAGTGACTTCCGCTTCAAGCTGCGCGAGCACTTCGAGGTGAACCGGCACTACATCGTGGTGGCGGCACTGAAGGCGCTGGCCGACGAGGGCACCGTGCCGGCGGCCAAAGTGGCGCAGGCCATTGCCAAGTACGGCATCCAGGCCGACAAGATCAACCCGCTGTACGCCTGACAGGCGCTGGCAGGCCGACGCCGAAGGCGTCTCGGACCACAACGATTCGGAGCAAGGAATATGGCATTGGTAGAAGTGAAGGTCCCCGACATCGGCGACTTCAGCGAAGTGGCGATCATCGAGCTGCTGGTGCAGCCTGGGGACACGGTCAAGGCCGAGCAAAGCCTGGTGACGGTGGAGAGCGACAAGGCCTCGATGGAGATTCCCTCGTCGCATGCCGGCGTGGTGAAGGAGCTCAAGGTCAAGCTGGGCGACAAGCTCAGCGAAGGCACGCTGCTCCTCACACTGGAGACCGGCGCGCAGGCGGACGCACCCGCGCCGGATGCCGCGCCTGCAGCCGCCGGGCCAACCCCCACGGCCGCGGCGCCGGCCGCCGCTCCGGCTCCGGCGGCTGAAGCAGCGCTGCCTCCTGCGGCCAGCGCTGCGCCCGCGCCTGCCGCGGCGCTGGCATTGCCCGCAGGCGCCGCGCTGGGCAGCCTGCCGCACGCCTCGCCGTCGATCCGCCGCCTCGCGCGCGAGTTGGGGGTGCCATTGAACGAGGTGGCCGGCTCGGGCCTGAAGGGTCGCATCACCGAAAACGACGTGCAGGGTTTCGTCAAGGGCGTGATGGCCGGCCAGGTGCAGACTGCGGCGCAGAAGAAGGCCGCGCCGGCTGGCAGTGGTGTGGGTGGCGGCGAAGGCTTCCCCGGCCTGCTGCCTTGGCCCAAGGTCGACTTTGCCAAGTACGGCCCGGTCGAGCGCAAGGACCTCAGCCGCATCCGCAAGATCAGCGGCGCCAACCTGCACCGCAACTGGGTGATGATCCCGCACGTCACCAACAACGACGAAGCCGACATCACCGAGCTCGAAGCGCTGCGCGTACAGCTCAACAAGGAGAACGAAAAGGCCGGCATCAAGGTGACCATGCTGGCCTTCGTCATCAAGGCGGTGGTGGCCGCGCTGAAGAAGTTCCCCGATTTCAATGCCAGCCTCGATGGTGATGCGCTGGTCTACAAGCAGTACTTCCACATCGGCTTTGCAGCCGACACGCCGAACGGCCTGGTGGTGCCGGTGCTCAAGGACGCCGACAAGAAGGGCCTGCTGCAGATTGCCCAGGAAATGGCCGAGCTGTCGAGGAAGGCGCGCGACGGCAAGCTCGGCCCGACCGACATGACCGGCGGCTGCTTCTCGATCAGCTCGCTCGGCGGCATTGGCGGTACGCACTTCACGCCCATCATCAACGCGCCGGAGGTCGCCATCCTCGGCTTGTCAAAGGGCTACCAGAAGCCGGTGTGGGATGGCCGGGAGTTCGTGCCGCGTCTGACGCTGCCGCTGTCGCTGTCGTACGACCACCGCGTCATCGACGGAGCCGTCGCGGCGCGCTTCAATGCGTACCTTGGCTCGCTGCTGGCGGACTTCCGCCGCATCGCCCTCTGACCGGAGTTCCCCATGGCATTGATTGACGTGCAAGTGCCGGACATCGGCGACTTCAAGGACGTGGCCATCATCGAAGTGCTGGTGAAGCCTGGCGACACCATCAAGGCCGAGCAGAGCCTGGTGACGGTGGAGAGCGACAAGGCCTCGATGGAGATCCCGTCATCGCATGCCGGCGTGG
>JBDTQF010000246.1:0-6137 GCA_039932275.1 Burkholderiales bacterium | reverse complement strand
GACCATCAGATCACCTCCAGCTCCGCATTCAGCGCCCCGGCGGCCTTCATGGCCTGCAGGATGGCCAGCAGATCACCCGGCGAAGCCCCCAGCGAGTTCAGCGCCTTGACCACCTCGACCAGCCTGGTACCGGCCGGCATCGCGATCAGCGAGCCGCTGCCCTGATCGATCTTGATCTCATCCTTCGACGTCACCACCGTCTCGCCCTTGGAGAACGGCGCCGGCTGGCTGATCACCGGCGTGCTGTTGATGGTGACCTGCAGGTTGCCGTGCGCCACCGCGCAGGGGCCCAGCGTCACGGCCTGGTTCATTACGATCGATCCGGTGCGGGCATTGACTACCACACGCGCAGCCGGGATGCCCTGTTCGACGGGCAGGTTCTCGATGTCGGCCAGAAAGTTGACCCGCGCATCGGCGCCGACCGGCATCTTCACGCGCACCACGCGGCCGTCCACCGCCTGCGCCGTACCGGCGCCGAACTTGCCGTTGACGACGCGGGCGACCTCGCGGGCGGTGGCGAAGTCGGCCGAGTTCAGGTCGAGCTGCAGGTACTCGCCCTGCGCCAGCGGCGTGGGCACCGCCCGTTCCACCGTCGCCCCCTGGGGGATGCGGCCGGCCGAGAGATGGTTGATCTGCACCTTGGAGCCGCCGGCCGATGCGCCGGCTCCGCCGACGATCACGTTGCCCTGCGCCACCGCATACACCTGCTGGTCGGCGCCGCGCAGCGGCGTGGCGATCAAGGTGCCGCCCTTGAGGCTCTTGGCATTGCCCATCGAGGACACCACCACGTCGATTTCCTGGCCCGGCTGCGCAAACGCCGGCAGGCTGGTGGTCACCATCACCGCGGCCACGTTGCGCAGCTGCATGTTGGCGCCGGCCGGCACGGTGACGCCCATCTGCTGCAGCATGGCGTTCAGGCTCTGAGCGGTGAAGGGGGTCTGGGTGGTCTGGTCGCCGGTGCCATCCAGGCCGACGATCAGGCCGTAGCCCACCAGCTGGTTGCTGCGTACGCCCTGCACCGAGGCCACTTCCTTGAGTCGCGCTGCCGCATGGACATCGACGGGCCACCAGATCGCGGCACTGGCCAGCAGGGCGGCCAAGTACAACGCGAATCGCAGCAAACGTTCCTGCAGCAGCTCCATCAGCGACTCCTTCATCCACCGTCTGGTGGCGCCCGACCCGGTGCCGGCAAATGCCGGGACCGACGGGTGATGGATCGATTCTGCGGAAACTTAAATGGGCAGAACGCTCAAAAAGAAGCGTGCCAGCCAGCCTGTTTGCTGGGCATCACCCACCGCACCGCGGCCACGCTGTTCGACCCGCACATTGGCAATCTGGGCACTGGCCACACTGTTGCCGGGCTGGATGGCACGCGGGTCGACCTGGCCGGAGAAACGCAGCACGTCGGCGTTGTGATTGACGCCGATCTGCTTCTCGCCGGCCACGATCAGGTGGCCGTTGGGCAGCACCTCGATCACCGTGGCGGTGATGGTGCCGGTGAATTCGTTGCTGTTCTGGGTGCCACCCTTGCCGGCCGACTTGTTGGCGCTGGCGCCGCCGACACCGAGCTTGCCCAACAGGCCGGCGCCGAGGAACGGCACCGCCGTGACCGAACCCTCGACCGAGCCGGTCTTTTCGACCGAACTGGTGGACGAGGCGGTGGCGTTGACCTTCTCGATGATCTGCACCGTCAGCGTGTCGCCCACCAAGCGGGCCCGGTGATCCTCGAACAGCGGCCGGTACTGTGCGCTCTGGAAGATCGCCCCGTTGCTGACTGCCGGCGGCACGATCACCGCCGGCCGCATCGCCGTGGGCTCGACCACATCGACCTTGGCCGGGGTGGGCATCAGTTCGCAGGCGCCCAGCAGCAGGCCCAGTCCGAGCAGGCCGCCCAGGCGCAGTGAACGACGAAGTGGCACGGCAAGGCTCATGGCATGTCTCATCACGCGGGGGTTAGAGCTGCGCGAGACGCTGCAGCATCTGGTCTGCGGTCTGGATGGCCTTGGAATTGAGTTCATAGGCGCGCTGGGTCTGGATCATGCCGACCAGTTCCTCCACCACGTTGACGTTGGAGGTTTCGACAAAGCCCTGTGCCAGCGTGCCCAGGCCGCTGCTGCCGGGCGCCCCGGACGTGGGTGTGCCGCTGGCTGCCGTCTCGGTGTACAAGTTCTGCCCCTTGGCTTCGAGCCCGGCCGGGTTGATGAAGTTGGCCACCTGCAGCTGGCCCACCACCTGGGGCGTCGACTGGCCCGGCACCGTGACCGACACCGTGCCGTCGGGGGCGATGGTGGTGGTCAGCGCGTTGGCCGGAATGGTGATGCCTGGCTGCACGGTGTAGCCGTTGTTGGTGACCAACTGGCCAGTGGCGCTGACCTGGAACGAGCCGTCGCGGGTATAGGCCGAGGTGCCGTCGGGCATCTGGATCGGGAAGAAGCCACCGCCTTTGATGGCCACGTCCAGCGGGTTGCCCGACTGCTGCAGGTTGCCCTGCGAGAACTGGCGCGAGGTGGCCACCGAACGCACGCCCAGGCCCACCTGCAAGCCGGTGGGCAGCTGCGTCTGCTCGGAGCTGTTGGCCCCGCTCTGGCGCAGCGTCTGGTACATCAGATCCTCGAACACCGCATGCGACTTCTTGTAGCCGTTGGTGGCCACGTTGGCCAGGTTGTTCGACGTGATGTCCAGCTGGGTCTGCTGGGCTTCCATGCCGGTCTTGGCGATCCACAGGGCGCGCATCATGGCGGGGGTCCTTTACTGCTATCAACCATTGACGGAGAGAAGCTGCTGCGCGGTCTGATCGCTTTTCTCGGCGGTCTGCAACATCTTCATCTGCGATTCGAACTGCCGGGCGGCCGAGATCATCTGCACCATCGTCTCGATGGCGCTGACGTTGGAGCCTTCGAGCGCACCGTCTTGCAACCGCGCCCGGCCATCGGCCGGCAGGTCGCCGTCAGCGGCACGGAACAAGCCGTCGTCGCTGCGGACGAGAGGCGTCTCGGGCGTGACCAGCTTGAGCTTGCCCACCGGCGTGGTCTTGCCGGCGGCATTGCGGGCGCTGACGGTACCGTCCTGCCCGATCGACAGCTCGGCATTGGCCGGCACCGTGATCGGGCCGCCATCGCCCAGCACCGTGCGGCCCTGCTTGGTGACCAGCGTGCCCTGCGCGTCGACGTCGAGCGCGCCGAAGCGGGTGTACGCCTCGGTACCGTCCAGCCCCTGCACCGACAGCCAGGCATTGCCCTTCATCGCGACGTCGAGGTTGCGACCGGTGGCGGTGATGGGCCCAGCCTCGGCGTTGTAGCCGGTGGTGGTCTCGAGCGCGTACACACGGGTGGCGGCACCGTCGCCGCGCAACGGCACGGCACGCGCGGTCTGCATCTCGGCGCGGAAGCCGGTGGTCGAGGCATTGGCCAGATTGGTCGCCAGCACGTCCTGGCGCTGCATCGTGGCCTTGGCGCCCGACATCGAGAGGTAGATCATCCGGTCCATGCGGTGCTCCGGCGGGTGGGCTCAATCATCCTGTTCAGCGCATGCTCACCAGGGTCTGCAGCACCGAGTCCTGCGTCTTGATGGTCTGCGCGTTGGCCTGGTAGATGCGCTGCGCGGTGATCATGTTCACCAGCTCGCCGGTGAGGTCGACGTTCGACTCCTCCAGCGCGCCGGCATTGAGCGTTCCCATCGTGCCGCTGGTGGGCGTGCCGACGATCGGGTCGCCCGACCCGTAGGTCTGCGCCCAGGCATTGCCGCCCTGGGCCTGCAGGCCCTGCGGGTTGCGGAAGGTGGCCAGCTCCATCTGCCCAGCCGACTTGGTCTTGCCGTTGGTGTAGTTGGCCGTCAGCACGCCATTGCTCTCGACCTTCACGCTGGTGAGCTGGCCGGGGGCATAACCGTTCTGCGACAGATCGGCGACGTTGAACGAGGTGCCGTACTGGGTGGCGTTGGTGAAATTCAGCGCGATGCCCGGCACGGCTTCGTAGCTGGCATTGGCAGCCGCGGGGATGTTGAGCGTGACCGCGCCCACCGGCGCCGTCGGGGCAGCGCCGTTGGTGGGGAACACCATCGAGGTCACGGGCGCCGGGTTGCCCGCTCCGTCCACCGAGATGGAACTGCCGCCGGCCGTGACGTACACGTCCCAGTTGTCGGTGGCCGTCTTGCGGAAGTAGTAGGTCAACGGCACTTCCTGGCCCTTGACGTCGTACACCGTCATCGACGTGGCGTTGCTGTAGGTGGTGGAGTCGCTGAAGTTGATCGGCGTGGCCCCCGCCGGCGCTATCACCCGCGAGTCCAGGTTCATCTTCATCGTGATGGCATCGGTGGTCTTGGGCTCGATGCCACCGGTGGGCAGCTGCAGCGGGCTGGCCGTGCCCTGCACGATGTTGCCCTGGCTGTCGGCCGGATAGCCCAGCAGCTTCTGGCCCTGGTTGTTGGTCAGAAAACCATCGCGGTCAAGCTTGAACTGGCCGTTGCGGGAATACAGCAGCGCACCCGAGGTGTCCTGCAGCTGGAAGAAGCCGGCACCGTTGATGGCCACATCCAGCGGGTTCTCTGTGGTGGTGATGGTGCCCTGGGTGAACTGCTGCGCCACCGCGGCCACCCGCGTGCCGATGCCGGTGCTGCTGGTGCCGCCGCTGCTCATGGTGGCGGCGTACATGTCGGAGAACTCGGTGCGCGAGGCCTTGGCGCCGTAGGTGCCGGCATTGGCAATGTTGTTGCCGATGACCTCGAGGCTCTTCGAGGTGGAGTTCAGACCCGAGAGGCCTTGCTGGAAGTTCATGATGGTTCCTTCGTTGCTTCAGGAGTGCTGTGATCAGGACGAGAAAGCCTTGACCTTGCTGTAGGCCACGCTGTTGCCGCTGGCCAGTTCGAGATTGATGGTGTTGCCGCTGGTGCTGACCGCCGTGATCTGGTCGCGCATCAATGCGGTGCTGGTGACGGCATTGGTGCCCTGCGTGGCGGTGACCTTGAACGTCAGCTTGCTGGTGTCGGTGAGCGAGGCCGGCGGCGTCCAGGTGAAGAAGTGCTGGCCCGACGATTCGGCGCCCGCGTCGATGCTGTCCACCACCTTGCCGGCGGCGTTGACCACGTCGATGCGCACCGCATCCGCCGGCCCGGCCAGCTCGAAGCCGGCTGCGGCCGAGCCGTCTTGCACGGCCAGTTGCTTGCCTTCGACCAACACACCCTTGCCCACCAACGCAGCACCCTGCAAAGCCTGCATCTGCACGAACTGGGTGGAAAGCGATTGCACCGATTCGTTGAGCGTGCTGATGCCTTGCACGGTGTTGATCTGCGCCATCTGCGAGGTCACCTGGGCGTTGTCCATCGGGTTCAACGGGTCCTGGTTCTGCATCTGCGCGACCAGCAGCTTGAGGAAGCGGTCGGAGGTTTCCTGGCTGGTCGAGGTGGCCAGCGGCGCGGTGCTGCTGGACGAACTCGATGTGCCGGTGACGGTGGTCATGCGATGGCCTCTTTCAAATCAAAGCGGAGGAACCGGCACGGCTCCGGCTCGGCCGGTCCGTTGACGGAGCCCCCTCGGGGGGTAGCGGCCGACAGGGAGCTTGGCGGTCCCATTTCGTCAGCCTTGGCCCATGTTCAAGGTCTTGAGCAGCAGCGTCTTGGCGGTGTTCATCACCTCGACACTGTTCTGGTACGAGCGTGAGGCGGAGATCATGTTGACCATCTCCTCGACCGGGTTGACGTTGCTGTAGTTCACATAGCCGTCAGCGTCGGCACTGGGATGCTTGGGGTCGTGCACACGCCGGCCGGGGCTCTGGTCTTCGCTGATCTGCGACACCTTCACGCCGGTGCTGCCGGCCGCACCCATGGCCACGCTCTCGAAGATCACCTGGCGGGCCTTGTAGCTTTGGCCGTCGGGCCCGGCCACGGTGTCGGCGTTGGCCAGGTTGGAGGCCACGGCATTGAGCCGCTGGCTCTGCGCGCTGATGGCGCTGCCGGAGACGTTGAAGATTTTCAGCATCGACATGGCCGTGCTCCTGGTTCAGTGCGCTGCGTGATGAGCTGTTCGATGGCCGGGCTCATTGGCCCTTGATCGCCGTCAGCAGGGTGCTGACGCTGCCGTTCAGGAAGCGCAGCGTGGCCTCGTACTTGACGGCGTTGTCGACGAAGTTGGCGCGCTCGCGGTC
>JBDTQF010000245.1:0-6151 GCA_039932275.1 Burkholderiales bacterium | reverse complement strand
GTGGCGCGTGCCATCGCGGGCGCGTCGTTCACACCATCGCCCACCATCGCGACCAATTTGTTCTCTTGCATCAACGCGTCGATGACCTTCAGCTTGTCTTCGGGCAGCAGGCCGGCGCGCACGTCCGTGATGCCGACAGAGGCGGCGACAGCCTTCGCGACCTGCTCGTTGTCGCCCGTCAGCATCACGGTCTGTCGAATGCCGAACGATGCCAGCCGGGCGAACACCTCCCGCATCCCGGGCCGTGGCGTGTCCGCCAACGCCAACAGGCCGAGGAAGGTGCCATCGGCGCGGACGAGCATGGTGGTCTTGCCGAGCGATTCGAGCCGGACCACCTGCTCAAGGACCGCATCCGGAACGACCTCGTCAGCGAACAGCCGCAAGTTGCCGAGGCAGACCTTTGCGGACGACACCACCGCGTGCAGGCCTTTGCCGGTGACGGCCTGCACGTCGCTGGCCACCGGCCAATCCAGCTTGCGCAGGCGGGCCGCCTGCACCACGGCTTGTGCGAGCGGGTGACCGCTGCGGCTCTCGACGCTGGCAGCGGTGGCCATCAACGTCGCTTCGTCCCCGTGCAGCACGACGACATCGGTGACGCTGGGCTTCCCGGTGGTGATGGTCCCGGTCTTGTCGAACGCGATCACCGACAGCGAGCGCAGGTTTTCCAGGTGCACGCCACCCTTGATCAACACGCCGCCGCGGGCGGCACGGGCCACCGCAGCCAGCACCGCCGAGGGCGTGGCAATGGCCAAGGCGCAGGGCGAAGCGGCCACCAGCACCGCCATCGCCCTGTAGAACGATTCGGCAAACGGAAACCCCATCAACGGCGGGATCGCGATGAGCGCCAGCACGCCGATGAGAACCAGCGGGACGAAGACCTTCTCGAACTTCGTGACGAAGCGCTGGGTCGGTGACTTGTCTGTCTGCGCCTCGGCCACCAACTGCACCATGCGGGCCAATGAACTGTCCTTGGCCAGCTTGGACACTTCCACACGCAGCAAGCCTTCGCCGTTCACCGTCCCCGCAAAGACCGGCGACTCCGGCGCCTTGTCCACTGGCATCGACTCGCCGGTGATGGCTGCCTGGTCGACGGCCGATGTGCCTTCGAGAACCTTGCCGTCGGCGGGGACGCGCTGCCCAGGCCTCACCAGCACCTGATCGCCTCGAAGCAGGTTCTCCACAGGAATTTCCAGCTCGATGCCGTCCCGCAAGACCAAGGCCGTCTTGGGGGCCAGGTCCGCCAGGGCCTCCATGGCGTGGCGCGCCCGGTCCATGGCC
This sequence comes from Burkholderiales bacterium, assembly GCA_039932275.1. Lineage (GTDB taxonomy): Bacteria > Pseudomonadota > Gammaproteobacteria > Burkholderiales > Burkholderiaceae_C > Sphaerotilus. Next base: position 4,873 of record JBDTQF010000245.1, on the reverse strand, counting down.
AGGTGCTCCAGCGCGTGGCCCAGGCTGAACAGCACGAGAAGCAGTGCCCCCTCGGCCCATTGCCCCAGGGCAGCGGCGCCCGCTGCGGCCACGGTCATCAGCACGTCGATGTCGAGCACACGCTCGCGGATGCTCTGCCAAGCATCCCGCATGGCGTAGTAGCCGCCGATGGCCAGGGATGCGGCGAGCAGCGCTACGGAGACGACGTGGCCGTCATGCCGCAGACCGACCAGCCACCCCGCGAGCAGCAGCGCACCTGCAACCGCGCTCACGATCAGCTCGCGGTACTCAACGTGCCAGGGGGCTTCGTGTTGTGCTTCGAGCACACCGTAGCCCAACGCCGCGAGGCGCTGCACGATGGCCTTGCGCGACACCTTCTCGGTGTCGTACTCGAGTCGCATTCGCTCGGCCGCATAGCTGACCGAAGCTTCGAGCACGCCATCCAGACGGCCCAAGGCATGTTCGATGACCGTGGCGCAGGTCGAACAGTCCATGCCGTCGATTCGCATCAGCTCGTGCTGGTAACGCTGGCTCAGCTCGGCACCCGCGGCCTCCGCCATGCTTCGCACTTGCGGCAGGCCTGTGCGCGCCGGGTCGTAGTGCAGGCAAAGGAACGGCTTGCCGTCCTGCTGCACGACGTGCACTTTCTCCAATCCCTGCGCTTGCAAGTTGTCGGTCAAGCGCTGGATGCAGGAATCCCGCTCGTCCGGAACGCCGGGGAGCACGAGGGCCAACTGCAGGGCAAGTTTTTCCGTCATTGAATGCCGCCGTGGCTCGCCGAATGCGCGGGCACGGCACCGCGCCACCGCCCAGCCATCCTGGGTCAGTCTGACACGGTGGTCAATCCACTGTCTGTTCGCCACCGAACAGGGATTGCACAGGCGTTTCGCGTTGCTGCATCACGGATGACCCGACAAGATGGCGGTGAGATCGCCTCCATGCGGATGCCGTGCTTCTGGTCATGCGCGGGCCCGGTGGGCACCCCGCCAGAGAACCCGTCCGCAGAGGGCGGTGCCAAGCCGGCACAGGGCTTCGTGAACGGCACCTGCATCACCTGGATCGTGACGTGCTCGATCTCGAAACGGTCGGGCAGCTGTCGTGTCGCGTTTTGTAGGAAGGCATCGTCAGCATGGCCCTCGGGCAGCACGAGGTGCGCAGTCATCGCGGTCTCCGACGTGCCCATGGCCCAAACATGCAGGTCGTGAACGAGGCGTGCACCCATGCCCGCCGCCGCGAGCTTCGTGTGCAGCATCGACCACGCCGCCAGGATCGCAACAGCGGAGGCATTGCCGCCGAACACGGTGTCCTGGTGGTTGATGTTGTGCGCCAGCGGGGCAGCGAGCACCACTTGTTCAGCAGAAACGTCGATCACCGAGAGTTGCATCGCGGCGGACAAGGGAATGTGCTCGTGCAAGTAGTTCTCAAGCTCGAGCGGCGTCACGACATGCGTCCTTCAGACTGCGCGGGCCGGACTGGCAGACCATTACCAAGTCACGGTCGCGTGGCAGCTCCGCAAAGCGCTGCTCGAATTCCGACAAGGGCATCACCACGATGCCCGGCACGTCAAACGCCAGCTGGGCCACTTCGGTATGTTCGCGCACGTCGACGAGCAAGGCGCCTTCGGTGAGCAACCGGCGCGGAGTGGTGGGGCAGACTTCGCGGGCTTGCGGCAGTTCGACTCGGTCGTTCACCGTTCGCTCCTCAGGCCGACAGCCATTGTTCGATCTTGTCGCGGCTGGGCACGCCGCCGGCATGCACCACCTTGCCGTTGATGACGACACCGGGCGTGCTCATCACGCCGTAGCCCATGATGTCGCGCAGTTCCTCGACCTTCTGCAGCGTGACGGGCACGCCCTTGGCCGTCGCGATCTGTTCGATCAGCGCGATGGTGTTCTTGCAGTTGGCGCAACCCGTGCCGAGTACCTTGATGTCCATGGGAGTCTCCTGTGGGGTTTGAAATTCAGAGTGACTGCGTCGGTCAGGCCGCCGGATCGGGGCGGTCGAACAGCAGGCGCCGCATGCGCTCGCGTTCCTCGGGGGTTGGCCAGCCCGCATCTTGCGGAACCATCGGCACGCCGGGCCGGTGCGGATGCGCCGCCGGCGTGGCCGGCCAATCGACCCGCCCGGCCGAGTCGAAGCGAACCAGGCTGTAGGTCTCGTTGACCACCGTGTCCGGCTCGCCGTCTTTCAGGCGCACGTACCAATCGGCCAGGCGCAGGGTCTGGCCCGCCAGCGCAGGTGCCTGTGCCTGGGTGCGTGCCAGGGCAACGTACAGCGCGTGCTGCACGGCGTGCACATCGCCGCTGTCGTCGAGCACGAAGACGTAGGACGCGTGGCCGTCTTCGTGTGCAGGGTCGGTATCGGCACGCGGCGTTCGCCCCGCTGCATCGCCTGTGCTGTAAACCGGCGCGAAGCCACCGCCCGGGGTTCGGAAGTTGGTGGTCTGGCCCTGGTACAAGCGCGCCGCGACCCACTGCACGTCGCCGTCGTAGGCATAGACGCGCAAGTCGAACTTCATGGCCTTGGTCGCATCGTGTTCGTCGAGCAGGCGCTCGCCCGGCGGGATGATGGCCTGGGCCACGTAGTCGCCGGCGAGGATGTCCTGCCAGACGCGCCGGGTCAGCTTGTCACCGCGGTACGCGGCGCGGCTGCCGAAACCCGCCACGGGTTTGAAGAACAGGCCGCGACGTGCTTCCCAAAGGCGGTCGGCATCGGCCGCATCGACGACTTCGGTGCGCGGCACGTGCGCGAGCAGAACTTGCTGCGTTGCCGCCGGCACACCCAGCGCCTGAAGCCTGGCGGCATCGCTGAACAGGGCCAGGTGGCGCTTGTTGGCGTACAGCGCGTGGGCCTGCGGGCTCGGGGTCACCACCGCACCCTGATGCACGTAGGCCTCGCGCAGCGCGGCACTTTCGGGTTGTTCGAAGTAGAAGTCGGTCAGCCGGTTGTAGACCAGGTCAATCGCCACATCGCCGTGCCACAACGTGCCATCACGCCATTCGAGCCCGGCCGGGCCTGCGATGACGGCGCGCAGCCCGTGCCGCTCGAACAACTGCTGAAAGAGAACAAACTCCGGATACAGGTACTGGCTCTCGGGCGCTTCGTCGACGATGGCGATGCTCGCCAGAGGCCGGGTCCGCCCGGCCCGTTGCCATTCGTTGCGCAACATGGCGACGATGCGTTGCTCGAACGCCGCCACGTGGGCGAGCGTCGGCACCATCGCCTCCATGGCGGCGCAGCAGGCCCGTTGCGCACGCGCCAGCACGGCGTTGAGCATGGCCCCACCGGCATTGGTGTTGATCTCGATGAGGCCCAGTCGACCGTGGTCGATGTGAAAGTCGTAGCCGTAGAACACGCCGAGCGGACCGGCGGCACCGCCTTGCCGGGCGATCGGTGGCGCATCGGCCAGCGCCTGTTCGCGGAATGCCGGCAAGGCCACGACCGATTCGACAGCTCGCACCACCTGCGCCATGCGCTGAAGCTGAGGCGCGCCGACAAACACAGGCTGCGCAGCGAAGGCGAACGAGCAACGCTCCAGGACCATGTCGGACAGACCGGGCCGGCCCAGCTCCGAGTCGAGCGCGCGCGCCAAAGCATCCCGATCGAGGCTGAAGCAGAAGCACTCGCGGTTGAGGGCATCGATGGCGCTCAGGTCGGGCGCAGCGTTCGCGGCAGGCAAGGCAATGGTCATCTGTGTTCGCGTTCCATTTCGAGGTAGGACAGTTCACTGAGCGAGCGAACCAGGCACCCCGCCAATGCGTCAACCGGCTCGACGGTCTCCTGAGGTGGCGCCCAACGCCTGCAGCGTTGTGTGTCAGGGGAAGATGGACGGTTCATCGCACAGCTTGCAGCAGAAACGGGCGACGCCTCAACTTCATATAGAGCGCTGGTTCACGCGCTTCGAAAGTGCCTCGGCATTTTCCCGGCGTTCGCTGTAGCGATCGACCAGGTACGGCGCCACGTCGCGCGTCAGCAGCGTGAACTTCATCAGCTCTTCCATCACGTCGACGACGCGCTCGTAGTAGGCCGAGGGCTTCATGCGACCGGTGTCGTCGAACTCCAGGAATGCCTTGGCCACGGACGATTGGTTTGGGATCGTGATCATGCGCATCCAGCGCCCCAGCACACGCAACTGGTTCACCGCGTTGAACGACTGCGAGCCGCCCGAGACTTGCATGACCGCCAGGGTCTTGCCCTGGGTCGGCCGCACGGCGCCAACGCTGAGCGGAATCCAGTCGATCTGTGCTTTCATGATCCCGGTCATCGCGCCGTGGCGCTCTGGTGAGGTCCAGACCATGCCTTCGGCCCAGGCGGCGGCTTCGCGCAGCTCTTGCACCTTGCTGTGGGTCTCCGGCGCAGAATCTGGCAGCGGCAGGCCGGCCGGGTCGAACACCCGGACCTCGCCACCCATCGCGATCAGCAGCCGCGCCGCTTCGAGCGTCAACAGCTTGCTGTACGAGCGTTCGCGCAGTGAGCCGTAGAGCATCAGGAAGCGCGGTGCGTGGGTTGAAGCGCCCGTGCTTGCGAAGCGCGCGCCGGTGGGGGGTTCAAACAGCGCGCGGTCGACATTGGGCAGACTGAGGTCAAGGAGCGACACGGCGGCCCTTCCCATCGAGCCCGGCTTCGTACCTGCCCTTGCTGCCGTTGACGATCTTGACGACCAGCAGCATCACCGGCACCTCGATCAGCACGCCGACCACCGTTGCCAGCGCGGCACCCGACTCGAAGCCGAACAGGCTGATCGCCGCGGCCACCGCCAGTTCGAAGAAGTTGCTCGCACCGATCAACGCAGACGGGCAGGCCACGCTGTGCGACTCACCCAGGCGCCGGTTCAGCCAGTAGGCCAGGCCGGAGTTGAAGAACACCTGGATCA
>JBDTQF010000244.1:0-6159 GCA_039932275.1 Burkholderiales bacterium | reverse complement strand
TGCTGCTGGGCGGCGGCGTGCCGATCAAGGTGGGCAACGAGGTGATCGGCGCGGTGGGTGTGGGCGGTGCGCCCAGCGGCCAGATCGACGAGCAGTGCGCGCTGGCCGGCATCGACAAGGTCAAGGAACAACTGAAATGATCCGCCGCGCCCTGCTGCTCGGCGTGACGGCCCTGGCTGCCCTGGCTGCAGCAGGGCCGCTGCGCGCCCAGGTGGCGCCCAGCACCGACGAGGCCGCCGCCTACCGCGGCCTGCACAACGCCGCCTGGCGCGGCGATGGGGCCAAGATCGACCGGCTGCTGGCACCCACCGCAGCCACCAAGGCCGATGTCAATGCGCGCGACAGCCACGGCCGCACGCCGCTGCACGTGGCCACCTTTGCGCGCCAGCACGATGCCGTCCGCCGCCTGGTGGCCGCAGGGGCCAACCTCGACCTGCTGGAGAACGACCGCTACGACGCCGTCACCATTGCCGCGGTGGCCGACGACGAGGCCACGCTGGCGCTGCTGCTGTCGCTGGGCGCCAGCGCGAAGCAGATCACCAGCCGGTACGACGGCACCGCGCTGATCGCCGCCGCGCACCTGGGCCATGACGGCGTGGTGCGCCAGCTCATCGCTGCCGGTGCGCCGCTGGACCATGTCAACAACCTGCACTGGACGGCGCTGATCGAAGCCGTGGTGCTGGGCAACGGCGGCCCCCGCCACCAGGCCACCGCGAAAGCGCTGGTGGACGCCGGCGCCAACCGCCAGCTCACCGACCGCGAGGGCCGCACGCCGCTTCAGCTGGCCCGCACACGGGGATATGTGGAGATATCGAAGCTGCTGACGCCTTGAGCGGCTGATGGCAAGTGGTCTGTATTGAAGCAATATATCTCGCAATCAATCAGGCAGATTGAGTAACTTTTCATAGGAAGATTGACCGTTCTACAATCTCGCAGGTGAAACCGAAAACCATCCAGCAGTATGACGCACCGCATCAGTTCGAACCACTGATGCCGGCGCAGGCCGTGATGGCCCCGCTGCTGGAGCGGGCCAGCGACCTGACCCGTGCCGCGACCGCGCTAGGCACTGCCGCGGGCACGCCGGCCCGGCGCGAACTGGGCCTGCTGCTGCGCAGCATGAATTCGTACTACACCAATCGCATCGAGGGCGAGCACATCCGCCCCAGCGACATCGAACGCGCCCTGCAGCAAGACTTCTCGGCCAACGCCGACCTGGCGCGCAAGCAGCGCCTGGCGCTGGCGCACATCCGCACCGAAGCCTGGTGCGAAGAAGCGCTCGACCAACGCCTGGCTGTCGAAGGCGAAGCGGCAACGCGCCGGCTGTACTCGGCCGATGCGTTGACCTGGCTGCACCACGAGCTGTTCCGCGACCTGCCGGCCGACGACCTGCGGCTGGCCGACGGCAGCACCCTGGTGGCGGGCCAGATCCGCCAGCGCGGTGTGGCCGTTGGGCGGCATGAAGCGCCAGCGGCCAAGGCGCTGCCCGGCTTCATCAGCCGCTGGTCCGAGGCGTATGGCAGCGTGCGGCGTGGCGAAGCCTCCATCGTCGCGCTGGCTGCCGCACATCACCGCCTGGCCTGGATGCACCCTTTTCTCGACGGCAATGGCCGCGTGAGCCGGCTGCACACCCACCTGCTGCTGCATGCCTGGGGGCTGACCGGTGGGCTGTGGTCGCCGCTGCGTGGCTTTGCCCGCAGCGAGGCGCGCTACAAGGCCCTGCTGCAGGCCGCCGACGAGCCCCGCCGCGGCGACCTCGACGGCCGCGGCAACCTCACCGAGGCCGGGCTCATCGACTGGGTGCAGTACACCCTCGACATCTGCATCGACCAGGTGCAGTTCATGACCCTGCAGCTCGACGTCAACGGCATGCGCGACCGCATCCAGGCCGCACTGGCTTTTGAAGCCGGTGTCGTCAAATCGGGTGTGCGCGCCGAGGCGCTGATGCCGCTGCATTACCTCTATGCCACCCAGGCCGAGCTGGGCCGCGCCGAGTTCAAGACCTTGACCGGGCTGGGCGACCGCATCGCCACCGCCACCGTGTCGGCCCTGCTGAACCGCGGCTTTGTGGCCACCGACTCACCTTACGGTAGCCTGCGCTTCGCCGTGCCCCGCCACGCCCTGCGGTTCTACTTCCCCGCTCTGTGGCCCGAGGCCGAGCAGGACCAAGCGTTGCAGCAACAGCAGCAAGGCGACCCGACCATCCTCACAAGAAAGCGAGCGAGACAGTGACGACGACAGCGACGACAACAGCGACGACGATGACCTTCGACGACGTGGTGAAGGCGCGCCGCAGCATCCGCGGCTACCTGGACAAACCCGTGCCGCAGGCGCTGATCCGCGAGATCCTTGAGCTGGCGATGCGCGCGCCGACCTCGCTGAACAGCCAGCCCTGGCACTTCTATGTGGTCACCGGCGCGGTGCTCGACCGCATTCGCCACGGCAACGTCGAACGCAACTTGGCCGGCGTGCCCGATTCGCGCGAGTTCCGCATGGGCCCGCCGTACGAAGGTGTGCACCGCGAACGCCAGGTGGGCATTGCCAAGCAGCTGTTCGCCGCGATGGGCATCGAGCGCGACGACAAGCCCAAGCGCCACGACTGGGTGCTGCGCGGCTTTCGGCAGTTCGATGCGCCGGTCTCGATCGTCGTCACGTATGACCGCGCCCTGCACGGCGGCGACATCCCCGCGTTCGACTGCGGCGGCGTCGTCAACTGCCTCGTCAACGCCGCCTGGTCACGCGGCCTGGGCTGCGTGATCAACAGCCAGGGCATCATGCAGTCGCCCGTGGTACGCGCCGAAGCCGGCATCCCCGACGACCAGGTCATCCAGACCTGCGTGGCGTTGGGCTGGCCCGACGACAGCTTCCCGGCCAATGCGGTGGTATCGCCGCGCAAGACGGTGGATGAGGCGGCGGTGTTTGTGGGGTTCCGCGATTGAGAGCGGGTCAACAGGGTCGCCGCCGCACGGCCGCTGCCGAGGTCGGCGCCTGTTACTGCAGCCGCACCGCGACGTCGAAGTACCAGGTGCGGCGCACCTCGATCACGTCGTACTCGCGCGCCAGCGCCGGCGGGAAGGCCGGGTAAGGCTTCTGGCTTTCGATGATGCGGCGGATGGTGTCATCGACCTCGGCCAAGCCGCTGGAGACCACGAAGCTCACCGACTCGACCGAGCCGTCGCTGCGCACCGACACCGTCACCATCGGCGGCGTGTGCGGCCGCTTGGCCAGCTCACGCACCGTGTCGATGGGTGTGTTGAAGGCGATCTTGCGGGCCCAGGCATCGGCGTACTCGACCAGCGCTGCGTTGGGGTCGGTGCGGCCCCACAGCCGGCCGCGGCGCGCATTGCTGAGCGACAGCGGCAGCGTGTTGGGCTGCTGGCGGGCGGCGGCATCGCGTTGGTCGGCTTCCGCATTCAACTGGCGGCCGATGTCGCGGATGCGGGCTTCGCGTTTCGCCTCCGCCTCGCGCTTGGCCAGCGCCTCCTGCTGGAGCGCCGCCAGCCGGGCGGACTCCAGCCGCAGCCCTTCCAGCCGCGCGGCCTCGGCGCGGGCAGCCGCCTGGCGGGCCGCCTCCTGCCGTTGCCCCTCTAACTCGGCCGCGGCCTGGCGTGCGGCGGCCTGGCGCTGCGCCTCGACCCGGGCGGCCTCTGCACGAGCGGCATCTGCACGCGCGGCGTCCTGTCTCGCCGCCTCGGCAGCCTGCCGTTGTGCCTGCTGTTCTGCCTGCTGTTGCGCCGCTGTCTGACGGGCGGCGTCCTGCCGGGCCGCTTCCTGCCGCAGCGCTTCCTGCCGCGCCGCATCAGCGCGGGCCACATCGGCGCGGGCCGCGTCAGCTTTGGCCGCGTCGGCCCTCGCCACTTCCTGGCGCTGCGCTTGCTGGCGTTCGGCTTCCTGCCGCGCGGTCTCGGCGGCGCGGGCGGCCTCCTGGCGGGCGGCCTCCTGGCGCTGGCGGGCTTCCAACTGCGCCGCGGCCTGGCGTGCGGCATCTTGCCGTGCAGCTTCCTGTCGTGCCGCTTCGGCGCGGGCGATCTCCTGGCGGGCCGCTTCGGCGCGGGCCGCCTCCTGTTGTGCGGCCAGTTGGGCGGCCTGTTGACGCGCGATCTGCTCCTGGCGCTGGGCCTCCAGCCGGGCAGTTTCGGCACGGGCGGCCTCCTGGCGCACCAGCTCCTGCCGTTGGGCCTCCTGTTGGGCGAGCAGCCGATTGGCTTCCTGGCGTTGTGCTTCCACCCGGGCGGCCTCGGTCCGCGCGACCTCCTGGCGGGCCAGGTCCTGGCGCAGGGCTTCCTGACGGATGGCGTCCTGCCGGGCCACTTCCAGCCGCTGCTGCTCCACCTCGGCGGCACGCCGCGCGGTGTCGCGCTGCTCGGCTTCGCGCCGGGCGGTTTCGATGCGCGCGGCTTCGGCGCGGGCGGCTTCAGCACGCGCAGCCTCCTGCGCCGCGCGCGCCGCCAACGCGACATCGGGGCTGGAGGCGCTTGGCGCCACTTCGATGGCGGCCGTCGGTGCCAGGGCCACGCTGCGGGCCGGTGGTGTAGGTTCTTCGGGCGGCGGTGCGTCGACGACGGGCGGCGCAGGCGCCGGGGTGGGCTCGGGCACCACACGCTCAGGCGTCGGGGCGGGCGGTGGGGGAGGCGACGGCGCCTTGGCGACGGCTGTGGGCTGCGCCTTGGGCGGCGCGGCCTTGGCCACGGCGCTGGGTTTCGGCTTGGCGGGCGCCGGCACCGGTTCGGGCGGCGGTGGCGGCGGCAGGGCCCAGCGTTCCGTCGGGCTCGATGCGGGCGGCACGGGCGGCAGCGGTGGCGCTTCAGACGTCGGTTCAGCCGGCGGCGGCAGCAGCAGCACCTGCAGCGCCGTGGCGTCGGCCCGGCGCTCCTCCCACGGCAAGACCAGGCCCGGCGCACCGTTGCCGGAGCCGCTGAACGTCAGCGTCAGCAGCAGCGCATGCACCAGCAGCGACAGCAGCAGCGCCGGCCGCAGCGACCGGCGGTCACCCTGAGTGACTGTGGCGGCAGGGGCAGCGGCACGCCGAACCGCCTCGCTCGCGGCCCGGCGCGCCTGGCGACCGCCCAGCAGCGGCCCGGAGGGTGCTTCGGCATCGGGGGGGCGCTGGGTCCGCTTCGGGGTCATCGCGTCGATTCTCACGGATCCCGGCGGGCTGCCAGCGCGGGCGGGGCGCCACACACCCAAGAAGGGGGCAGCCGCCACGAACAGAGGCGAAAAGGCACGCAGCCAGCCGCGCGGGCAACACCACCCAAGGCCGCATCGACTTCCACACCTGGATCGGCGACCAGTGGGCCGTCCTGTTCTCGCACCCCAAGGACTTCACCCCGGTGTGCACCACCGAGGTGGGCTACATGGCCAAGATCGAGCCCGAGTTCACCAAGCGCGGCGCCAAGCTCATCGGCACCTACCACGCCCCCGACGTCGCCTCGCGCGTGCACAAGGACCACTTCGGCGCCAGCCGCAAGGCGCGCTGGTTCGGCCGCTGAGCCCCTCACCCCGTCGCCATGGACCGGGGCCCAGCGCGGATACGGTACGAACAGCGCCAACGGTGCGAACGGCACCGTGCGCCCAGCAGCGGCGTGAACTTGACGCCCCAAAAGCGGCCGGTCGCTGCGGCGGGGCAAGCCGCATGCTCAGTACGCGCCCATGTAGTCCTTCTTGCCGATCTGGATGCCGTTGTGGCGCAGGATGGCGTAGACGGTGGTGACGTGAAAGAAGAACTGCGGCAATCCATAGTGAGCAAGATAGGCTTGGGCGCCGAACTTCTTTTCCTTGGGCGTGCCAGGGCGCAAGACGATCTCGCGCTCTTCGCTGCCTTCGAACTGTGCGGCCTGCAGACTGTCCAGGAATAACAGGCTTTCCTCCAGCATTGCGGTCAGGTCGGCAAAGCTCTTCTCCTGTCCTTCATTGGCAGGGACCGCCACCCCAGCAAGACGGGCGCAAACGCCGCGCGCAAAGTCCGCCGCAATCTGCACCTGCTTCAGCAAGGCAAACATGTCGGGGAACAGCCGCGCTTGCAGGTACGCATCAGGCTCGATGGAGTGGGCGGTGGCATGTGCTTCAGCCTTTGCCAGCACGGCCTTCATCGCACTCAGCATTTGCTTGAAGACTGGAACCGATTGGATGTACATGGGTGAGGTCATGGTTCTTGTCCTGATG
>JBDTQF010000243.1:0-6169 GCA_039932275.1 Burkholderiales bacterium | reverse complement strand
ATGATGTCGTTGACCAGCGAGTCGATGATCTTGCCGAACGCGCCACCGATGATGACGCCGACGGCCAGATCGACCACGCTGCCTTTGGCCGCGAACTCCTTGAACTCAGCAAGCATGCCCATCTTGTTTCTCCTTGGTCTTGGCTGTTGATGGATGCCGGTCCGGCGCTCCCGCGTCGCCGTTCGTGAACTGGGTCACAAACCGACCGGGCGCAGCCTACCAGAGGACCACGGCAACCGGGGGCGCACGGCGCCCCGTTGTCACCGTCAGGGGCCCACCCGAGCCAGCGTCTGGCGAGTGGCGTCCAGCCAGGCCGGCTCGGCCTGCTCGGCCCGCGCGACGGCACGCCGGGCAGCCGCCCGTGCGGCCTCGCGCTGGCCCAATGCCAGCCGCGCTTCGGCCAGGTTGTTCCAGGCCGCGGCGCTGTCGTGCGCGCGGGCTGCCGCATCGAAAGCAGCGGCCGCACCGGCTGCGTCGCCAGCCGCCATGCGGGCGTTGCCCACGCCCATGGCCGCCACCAGGCTGTGCGGCCAGCGTGCCAACACGCCATCCCAGGCCTGCACGGCCTGATCCGGTGGTGCCACACGCTCAAAGCCGAGCACACCCTGCACCGCATCGTCCTCGCGTGCCATCGCGGGCAACTGGCCCGGACGCAGCGCCACGAAAGCCCAGCGGCCGCTGCGCGCCCAGGTGTGCTCGAAGGTCCGCCACGACATGCGTTCGCGCTCGGTGCTGCCGCTGCGCAGCAGCAATTGATGGTTGGGCGTGTCATAGCCGATCACCACCGCGTAGTGCCACAGCGGTGCGAACGACAGCCCCAGGTTCTGCAGGATCACCACCGCGTGGCCGGCGGCCAGCTCGCGCAGCAGCGCATCGAGCTGCGGCGGCAGGCGCACCGCCACGGCGCCGGCGCGGCGTGCGCCGGTGAGCATCTCGGTCTGCAGCGTGCCCTCGCGGGCCGGCAGGAAGACCGTGTCCGACAGCTGCTCCGGCGTGGCCGAGAACCCCACATGGCGCAGCACCGTGGCCAGCGCGGCGGGGCCGCAGTGGTCACGGGTCTGGGGGTAGAACGGCACGTCGCTGTGCTCCACCACCGCCGGCAGGTCGGCCGGGGGGTTGGCGATCAGCGCCGCGGTCTGCTCCAGCGTCATCGAGACGCAGGACGACAGCAGCAGCGTGCCGCCCAACACGAGTGCCGGAAACCAGGCGACCCACCCGCGCGAACGCCGGGCGGGCGCGCGTGCGATCAACGCACCGAGCGGGTAAAGGGGAAGACCTTGGTCAGGCCCAGGACGTCGGTGACCAGCAGGATCAGGAAGATGAAGACGATGGTGCCGATGATGTCGGAGGCGCCGGCCGGGGCACTGTCGATCTGCTGCGACACCGCCAGTGCTTCATCGTCGGTCATCGCGGCGACACGGGTGCGGGCCTGCTCCAAGTTCACGCCGCGGTCGGCCAGCGCCTCCGCCACGTCGGCGCGCTGCAGGGTGTCGATCACATGGGTGCGGGCAGCCTGCACGTCTTGCTGCGCCACCGCGGGGCTTGTCACGCGGGCCACGGCGTCGGTGCTGATCAGCGCGGCCTGGGCGCTTTGCATCATGCCCATGGTGGACACGCACAGGGCCAGGCTCAAGGTGAAGAGGCGGGTGGTTTTTTTCATGGCAGCACTCCTGGTGGACATCGGTATGACGAATGTAACGGCGACCTCGCCCCACCCCGTCACAGAATGAAACCTGACTCGCTGTAGGACTATGGCTTGGCGCCGGCCTGGATCCAGCGGCCGAGCAGTGCACGCTCGTCCTCGGTGATCTGCGTGGCGTTGTTCAGCGGCATCAGCCGCTGCAGCACCGCCTGCTGCTGGATCTGCTGCGCGTGCTGCACGATCAGCGCGGGGGTGTCCAGCGCCACGCCCTTGTTCTGCAGCTGCGCGTTGTGGCAAGGCACGCAGCGCTGCTGCACCACCGCCGTCACCTGCGCCAAGGTCGGCACGGCTGCTGCAGCCTCGACCCGCGCCGGCGCCGGTGCCAGCCACACGCCCAGCACCAGCAGCAGCGCCACGGCCGCCGCCACCAGCGCCCAGGGTGAACGCCCCTTGTGGCGCGTGACGAAGAACTGCCGCACCAGCGCGCCCACCAGCATCAGGACGCTGAGCACGAGCCAGTTGTGCGGATGCTGCGTCAGCATGCCGTAGTGGTTGCTGAGCATGGCGATCAGCACCGGCAGCGTGAAGTAGGTGTTGTGCACGCTGCGCTGCTTGCCGCGCTGCCCATGCAGGGCTTCAGGGGCTTGGCCGGCGCGCAACTGCGCCACCACCTTGCGCTGGCCGGGGATGATCCAGAAGAACACATTCGCGCTCATGATGGTGGCCAGCATCGCCCCCATCAGCAGGAAAGCCGCGCGGCCGGCAAACACCTGGCAGGCCAGCCAGGTGGCAGCCACCACGTACACGAACAACAAGCCCAGCACCAGCGCGTCGTTGCCGGTACGCAGGATCATCTTCGGCTGGGCGTCCCGGCCCACCGCCGGGCCGCCCCAAGGTGGGCCGCTCCCCTCGGGGGACGGCAACCCGGCTGGGTTGCCTAGGGGCTCCTTGACTTGGCCGACCAGGCGGCAGATGGCGTCGTACACCAGCCAGCCAGCGACAAGGAACCCCAGCGCTGCCGTCCCCGCCGCCACCGGTGACCAGTCGTACCGGCTCTTGTCCACCAGGAACGAACCGGCGTTCCACAGGTACAGCACCGTGAACAGCGCAAAGCCCGACAGCCAGGTCGAGTAGCTCTCCCAGTAGAACCAGTGCAGGTGCGCCGGCAGCCGCGGCGGGCCCTTCGGGTACTTCTGTGCGTGATAGAAGCCGCCGCCATGCACCGACCACAGCTCGCCCCCCACGCCCCGCTGCTTGGGCCCGTCGTCTTCGGGCGGCACGAGGCTGTCGTCGAGCCAGACGAAATAGAACGACGAACCGATCCACGCGATCGCGGTGATCACATGCAGCCAACGCAACAGCAGGTTGGCCCAGTCGAGCAGGTAGGTTTCCATCAGCTACCGCGGTAGGTGGAATAGCTCCACGGGCTCACGAGCAGCGGCACGTGGTAGTGCGAGTGCACGTCCGCCAGGCCGAAATCGAGCGGCACCTCGTCGAGGAACGGCGGCTCGGGCAGCGTGACGCCAGCGCTGCGAAAGTAGGCCGCGACATCGAACAGCAGCCGGTAGCGCCCCACCACCAAGGCATCGCCCTGCAGCAGCGGTGCATCGGCGCGGCCGTCGGCATTGAGCACCAGCTGCAGCAGCAACTGCGGCCCCGCGGCATCCAACCGGTAGAGCCGCACCGCCATGCCCGCAGCCGGGCTGCCATGCATGGTGTCGAGCACGTGGGTGGTGAGCTTGCCCATGATGGTGTCGCGTATCCCGAATGGCACCTGTCCCGCCTGCCGGCAGGGTTTGCGATGTTTCTCTGTCTTCAAAAGTGTATACACTTTCTCGGGCAGCGCAAGACAATGCGCCCAACGACGATACCCGACATGGCCCGCACCAACGCCGCTCGAAAGCCAGCCAAGCCCCGGTCCAAGCCGGCGGCACGCGCCACCACCGCCGCGCCCGCACCGCACGACGCCTCGGGCAACATGACCGAGCGCATCGTGCACGCCATCAGCGCCGCCATCGTCGAGCGCCGGCTGATGCCGGGCACCAAGCTGGCCGAGCAGCAGATTGCCGACATCTTCAAGGTCTCGCGCACGCTGGTGCGCCAGGCGCTGATGCAGCTCAGCCGCGACCGGCTGGTGACGCTCGAGCCCGCCCGCGGCGCCTTTGTCGCCCAGCCCAGTGTTGAAGAAGCGCGCCAGGTCTTCGAGGTGCGGCAGTTGCTGGAAGCCGCCATGGTGCGCAAGCTCTGCAGCCTCATCACCGATGCCCAGATCACGCAGCTGCGCAGCCATTTGCAGCGCGAACGCGAGGCCGTTGTGCGCACCGACGTGACCGGCCGCACGCGGCTGCTGGCCGACTTCCACGTCGTGCTGGCGCGGCTGCTGGCCACCGAGGCGCTGGGCCAGATGCTGGCCGACCTGCTGTCGCGCTCGGCCCTGATCTCGCTGATGTACCAAAGCTCGCATTCGGCCGAGACATCGCAGTCCGAGCACGTGGCGATCGTCGACGCGCTGGAGCGCCGTGACGCCCGCGCCGCGGTGCGACTGATGGAGGCTCACCTGGGCAATGTGGAGCGCAACCTGCGCCTTGATCCGCGGGTCAAGGATCTGTCGGCCGTGTTGCGTTCGGCCATCAAACCGGTGGGCTGACAGCGATGGATGCCTATCCGCGTGATCTGGTCGGCTATGGCCGCAACCCACCGCATCCGCGCTGGCCGGGCCAGGCCCGGGTGGCGCTGCAGTTCGTGCTGAACTATGAAGAAGGCAGCGAGAACTCCGTGCTGCACGGCGATGCCGGCAGCGAGCAGTTCCTGTCCGAGATGGCCAGCCCGGCGGCGTACCCGGCACGGCACCTCAGCATGGAGTCGATTTACGAATACGGCTCGCGTGTGGGCGTGTGGCGGCTGCTGCGCGAGTTCGAGCAGCGCGGCCTGCCGCTCACCGTGTTCGGCGTCAGCATGGCGCTGGAGCGCCACCCCGAGCTGACCGCGGCTTTCGTCGAGCTGGGCCACGAGATCGCCTGCCACGGCTGGCGCTGGATCCACTACCAGGATGTGGACGAAGCCACCGAGCGCGCGCACATGGCGCGTGGCATCGAGGTCATCCAGCGTCTCACCGGCCAGACGCCGTCGGGCTGGTACACCGGCCGCGACAGCCCGCACACACGCCGGCTGGTGGCCGACCATGGCGGCTTCGAGTACGACAGCGACTACTACGGCGACGACCTGCCCTTCTGGCTGCAGGTCAAGCGCACCGACGGCACGCTGGCGCCGCACCTGGTGGTGCCGTACACGCTGGACGTCAACGACATGCGCTTCGCGCTGCCGCAGGGCTACAGCCATGGCGACGAGTTCTTCCAGTACCTGCGCGACAGCTTCGACGTGCTGTACGCCGAAGGTGCCGAACGCCCGTCGATGATGAGCGTGGGCATGCACTGCCGCCTGCTCGGCCGGCCCGGGCGCATGCGGGCGCTGCAACGCTTTCTCGATCACGTGCAGGCGCACGACCGCGTCTGGGTTTGCCGCCGCATCGACATCGCCCGGCACTGGCGCCAGGTGCATCCCTTCGACGCCAGCACGGCCTTCATATGGACCTGACGCTGAGCGCGCTGAACCAGGCCGACGCAGCGAGCTTCGTCGCACTGCTGGACGGCATCTACGAACATTCGCCGTGGGTGGCCGAACGTGCGGCGCCGCTGCGGCCGTTCAGCACGCTGGCGCAGCTCAAGCTGGCACTGGCTCAGGTGGTGAGCCAGGCGAGTGAAAACGAACAACTGGCGCTGATCCGCGCCCACCCTGAACTGGCCGGCAAGGCCATGGTCGCGCGCACGCTCACCGCCGAATCCACCGGCGAACAAAGCCGCGCCGGCCTGACCGATTGCAGCGCCGCGGAGTTCGCCGAAATCCAGGCGCTGAACGCCGAGTACAACGCCCGCTTCGGCTGGCCCTTCATCCTGGCGGTGCGCGGCCCACGCGGTACCGGGCTGACGCGGCAGCAGATCATCGCCACCTTCAAGCGCCGCGCGCAGGGTTCGCGTGACTTCGAGTTCGCTGAAGTACTGCGCAACATCCACCGCATCGCCGAGATCCGCCTGAACGAGAAGTTCGGCGACGCACCAAGGCTGGGCCAGCAGGTGTGGGACCAGGCCGAGGCGCTGGCCCGCCACACCGAAGACACGGCGCCGGGGGCACTGACCGTCACCTACCTGACGCCGGCACACCAGGCCTGCGCCGTCGACTTGGCCGGGTGGATGCGCGAGGCCGGCTTCGACGAAGTGGGCATCGACGCGGTGGGCAACGTGGTAGGCCTGTACCTCGGCGCCGACGCCGCGGCGCCCCGCCTGCTCACAGGGTCCCACTTTGATACGGTGCGGCGCGGCGGCAAGTACGACGGCCGGCTCGGCGTGCTGGTGGCCATGGCCGCGGTGGCAGAGCTGGTCCGCCAGGGACGCCGCCTGTCCTTCGGCCTGGAAGTCGTGGGCTTTGCCGAAGAAGAAGGCCAGCGCTACAAGGCCACCTTCCTCGGCTCGG
>JBDTQF010000242.1:0-6170 GCA_039932275.1 Burkholderiales bacterium | reverse complement strand
GCTGTCGGCCACCTCGAAAATCGAGGCGTGTGTGAACGCCGGGTGGTAGCCGTCGGTCTCGTTCTCGACCACGAACTTCCAGTTGGCCTGCACCTTGTGTTGCAGGAAGCCCGCGGTCACCTCGACTTCGCCTTCGGGCGAGGTGTCGCAGAGCGCGTCGATGGCATAGCGGGCGCCGCCCAGTTGCTCTTCGAGCGATGGGCCTTCCGCGGCCAGCGAGCCGAAGACGAAGCCGCGGTAGATGGCCATGCGCGGCACCTGGGCCAGGCCCAGCTCCTTGCGCTTGTCCACGGCATAGCCGGAAGGGAAGGGGTAGCCGCGCAGCTTGCCGTCGTTGCCGAAGTTCCAGCCGTGGTAGTTGCAGGTGAAGCTCTGAGCATTGCCCTTGGCTTCGTCGCAGACCCGGTTGCCGCGGTGCGGGCAGCGGTTGTGCATCAGGTGGATTTCGCCGTCCTTGCTGCGCGTCATCAACACCGGTTCCGGGCCGATGGACTTCATCACGAAGTCATTCGGCTTGGGGATTTCGCTGACGTGGCCGACGTACACCCAGACGCGATGCCAGATCTTCTTCAGCTCTTCCTGGAAGATCGCTTCATCGGTGTAGACCTTGCCGTGGACCTGTTCCGGCCGTATCAGCTCGCTCCAATCAATCTTGTCTCTCGCTGTCATTGCTGCGCCTTGGGGTAGGGTTGGTGTAATCAATATAGTCCGTCCAATTGGACGCATTAAGAGACATGCACCACTTTTGCGATGGATCAACTTCCTCGTATGGTGTGGCCCAAGGAGACAGCAATGGAACAGTTCTACAAGGACAAGGTGGCGGTGGTGACTGGCGGTGCCAGTGGGGTGGGTTTGGCATTGGCGCAGCAGCTGCTTGCCGCTGGTGCGAAGGTGGCCATCGTTGATCGCGATGCGCCGGCCTTGCAGCAGGCACTGGTCGGCCTGGATGCCGAGCGGGTGCTGGCGGTGCAGGCCGATGTGGCCCACCGTGCCGACGTGCAGCGTTACGTGGACCAGACGGTGGCCCGCTTCGGTCGCATCGACCTGTTCCACAACAACGCCGCCATCGTCGGGCCGCAGGCTTCGATCCTGGAGTTCACCGAAGAGGACTTCCACCGGGTCTTCGGCGTGAACGTACTGGGCATGATGCTGGGCATGCAGATCGTCGGCCGGCAGATGCGGGCCCAGGGTGGCGGCGCCATGGTCAACACTGCGTCGGTGTCAGGCCAGCGCAGCAGCCGCCCTGACGCGGGCTTGCTGGTGTATGGCGGATCGAAGGCGGCGATCATCCGCATCACGCAGCAGGCTGCGCTGGAACTGGCCGACCATGGCATCCGTGTGAACGCCATCTGCCCGGGACCGATCGACACGCCGCTGCTGCGCAGCACCTTCCGCGCGGAAGGACGCTCGGAGGAGGAAGTTGGCCAGCGCTTGAAGCAGCATTTCGCCAACCAGCCGATGCACCGGGCGGCGACGGCCGACGAGGTGGCGAACCTGGTGTTCTGGCTGCTCAGCCCGCAGGCCAGCTTCGTGACCGGCGGGGTCTACAACGTCGATGGCGGCCTCACCGCCTGACGTTCACTGCAGCCACTCGACGAGCGCCTGCGTCACCCGATCCGGCTGTTCGATCGTGGACAGGTGGCCACAGGCCGGCACCTGAACCAGCCGGGCGGCGGGGATGCCGCTGGCCATCTCTTCGGCCAGCGCCGGCGGGGTGGCCAGATCGTCGGCGCCGACCAGAACCAGTGTCGGGCAGCGGATGCCACCCAGCAGCGCGCGCGAATCGTTACGGCGATTGATGGCGTGCTGCTGGCGAATGAAGCGCTCGGGACCGACGTCCCATGCGATGCGGTCGTACAGCGTGCGCAAGGCGGTGTCAGCCTGCCGCGCGGGGGCCACCGCGATCTTCCAGGCCTGGTCGAGGTGAGCCTCGAACCCTTCGCGCTGCACCCGTTCGATGGACTCGCGTCGGCCCTGTGCCTGCTGTGGCGTGTCCTCGCGGGCCGAGGTGTCGAGCAGCGCCAACTTGGCGACGCGCTCAGGAGCCTGGCGCATGATTTCCAGCGCCGTGTAGCCGCCCATCGACAGGCCTGCCAATGCGAAGCGTGGCGGCGCGTTGGCAAGGATCTGCGCCGCGATCTCAGGGATGGAGTCGGCCAGTGTGTGGTTCGCCAGCATCACCGGGCCGAAGCGCCAGAGCGCCGGAATCTGTTCCGCATACAACCGCGGCGAACAGTAGAGCGCCGGGATCAGCACCAGCGGCAACGGCGTGTCGGCTGCAGCCATGGCGCGTGCGGTCAAGTCAGCCGGCTCATTGCGGCACCAGCCGCAGCGGCAGCGTGTCGAGCGTGCGCAAGGTGTTGACCAGCCGCACACGCGACGGGCCCGCCGGCTCGATGGCCTTCACGCGCCGGATCACCGCACCGAGGATCAGCTCGGCCTCCAGGCGGGCAATCATCTGCCCGATGCACACATGCGCACCCACGCCGAAGGCGCGGTGCACGCCCGTGGTGGCGCGGGTCACATCGAAGGCCGTCGGGTTGTCCCATTTGCGGGGGTCGCGGTTGGCCGCTCCCATGTGGTAGCCGACCTTGGTGTCGGCGGCGAGGCGGTAACCGCCGAGCTCGCCCTCGCGCGTCGTGGTGCGGAACATCACCTGCGCCGGCGATTCGAGCCGCAGGCTCTCTTCGTAAGCGCTCTTGATGAGGCGGTCCGGGTCGGCCTTGACCTTGGCGAACTGGTCGGGGTGCTGCGCCAGCAGGTTCAGCGTGTGGCCGATGCTCGCGATGGTGGTGTCCACCCCGGCGCGAAAGAAGCTGCGCACATGCAGCGGTGCCGTGCCGGCTTCTAACGCACCCGCATCCTCGGCCTGATAGATCTTCTCGCCGAACCCGCCGGGCAGCATGCGGTCACGCTGCAGCATCGAGGTGTACCACTCGAGGATGGGTTCGGCGCGCGCCAGCGCCGCGCGGGTGCGCTCGTTGTTGGGACCGAGCTGGTTGAAGTTGAGCTCGCCCGTCATGATCAGGCGCTCCGGCGGGATATCGATGCCCAGCACCTCCGGGAACACGCTCAGCACGAAGCTTTCAGCGATGTCGCGCACTGCATCGACATTGCCTTTTTGGAGCGCCTGTTCCGCGACCTCTTCGGCGCGTTCGACGAAGCGTTCACGCCAGGTCTTGACCACCAGCGGCGACAGCACCTTCTGCAGTGCCGCGCGCACGCCCGTGTGGTGTGGCGGATCGACCTCGGTGATCGGGCTGCGTGGCCGCCAGGCGCCCGGCTTGCGCACGTCGCCCATGCCGACGCCGCCTTCGGTGGTGAAGCGCTCGTAGTCGGAGGCAACGATGCCGGTCTCCTCGTACCGCCCCACGGCGTAGTAGCCATGCTGCCGGATGTAGGCCACCGGTGTTTCCAGCAGCCGCTCGAAGAACGGCAGCGGGTTGCTCAGTACCTCATCGGAGAAGGGGTCGATGTCGAGAACCGGGGGTTCGAGGGTGTTTTCAACGTGGCTCATGCTGCTTTCTCTCAGTGGAGTCGGTGGGCGTGAGGGGCGAGGTTCAGTCGCCCTTGGGCAGCACATTGACCACCACATCCTGGATGCGCCAGCCGACCGGCGTGCGCACGAAGCGGGTCGTGTAGGTGCCGAACATCGCAATTTTGCCGGGCCCGTCGCGCCAGTCGGTGATGAGCGCCCGGGCGTGGCCCACAGCACTGTTGGCGTCCTCGCCCGGCTCCACGTAGAAGTCGGTCATCTGGTGATGCACCAGACCCTTGAAACGCTTCTGCATCACTTCGGTCATCATTTCCAGCAGGGGGGCCCGCCCGTGCAGCGTTTCCGGCGGTAGTCCGGAGCCTCCCTGAGATTGCGGTGGGGAGTTGGCCCGTGTCCACGTGCAGGTTTCGGTGAACAGCTCAGCGAAGGCCGGGTTGCCCGCGTCCGCAAAGTGACCGTAACGTGCGAACAGTGAGCGAATGGCCAACTCGTCGTCGACTGGTAGTTGCTTGAAATCCATGCTGAATACTTTCTGCGCCGAGCTCGGCAGGCTACGCCATGTAGCCTTTGGTTGTCTGTCACCCTCGCCGGGGACTGGCATCTGCGGGGTCAGCTGGCGCGAGTGTCGCGGGCGGGGATGTCAGTCTGAATGCAATCCCCAGTCAGTTCTCAACGTGGTTGGGCCGCACCGGTGAAGAGGAAGTTCCTCAACTCGCGCATTGCAATGGCGGGGAAAACACCATGGCATCTCCTCACACGAAACAACGACACTGCGCTCCGAAATCGGTAGGTGGGATGCGTCGAGGAATCACGCGCATCGGTGTGATGTGATCGTCGCTGCCCGCTGCCGAGTAGTTTTGGAATTAACCGTTAGGAGAATCAAATGCTCAAGAAACTGGTGACCCTGTTTGCCACCACCTTGGTGCTGCAGGGCAGCGCCCTGGCACAGGAAACCATCAAGGTCGGCCTGTTGAACATGGATTCCGGCCCGTTTGCGGTGGTTGGCAAGTACATCGCCGAAGGGGCTGCATTTGCCATTGAATCGCTCAACGCGCAGGGCGGGGCGCTGGGCCGCAAGTACGAATTGGTCACCCAAGCGCACGCCGGAACACCGGCTGCCGCGATTGCCTCCTACCAGAAGCTGGTGGAGCAGCAGGGCATCACCTTCGTCACCGGCCTGAATATCTCGTCCACCGCGCTGGCGCTGGCGCCGAAGGTGGCGACGATGAACGCGCTGCTGATCGACTCGACCACGGCAGCCGATGCGCTGGTGGGCAAGCAGTGCAGCCAGAACTACTTCCGCATCGCGATGAGCGACGCGATGATCATGCAGGCCAACCGCGAGATCGTGAAGAAGTCGGGGGTCAAGAATTGGGACATCCTGGCCGCCGACTATGCCGCGGGCCACGACTACGCCAGTAAGTTCGCAGCGTTGGTCAAAGATGGCGGCGGCACCGTGCAGAACACCCTGTTCGCACCGCTGAGCACCACCGATTTCGGCAGCTACATCACGCAGCTGTCGGCCAAGCCGGCGGATGGCCTGATGGTGATGTTCCCGGGGGGCGGGGCCATCGCGTTGGCCAAGCAGCAGGCGCAGTTCGGTCTGTTCGGCAAGTTCAAGAACGTGATCACGGCGTACTTCACCAACGACACGCTGGTGGATGCCCAGGGCGACACGACGGTCGGATTGTTCACGCTGCAAGACTATCAGTGGCAGTTGCCGGGTGCGAAGAATGCTGCCTTCGTGAAAGCCTTCGAGGCACGCTACAAGCGCAAGCCCTCGTACCTGGACGGCAACCTGTATGTGTCGATTGAACTGCTGCATGAGGCCATCCTGAAGGCCAAGTCCACCGACCTCGCGGCTGTGCGTTCCGCCATGGCAGGCCTGAAGTACAACAGCGTCGGTGGTGGCGAGGTGGAGATGCGCGCCGGCGACCATCAAATGATGCGGCCGTTGTCGTTGGTGCAGGTCGTCAAGGCCGGTGAAGGCAAGGCTCAGATGACCATGAAGGAAATCCAGCCGGTCTCCCTGGTCACGCCGCCGGTCAGTCCGGAATGCAAGATGTGATGCCGTCCAGCCGCGATATGGGCCGCGAGGTTTGGCCCGCGTCGTGACTGGCGGTTGCACTGAGCGCCTTCGTTTGAAGGCGTTTTTTTTTGAGGCCACCATGTCGGATGGCAGGTCGCATGCCGACGCAGCGCGCATAGGCGCCTAGGCACATGCGACGGGGGGCAGCATCCTGGTTCGTCGGAACAGACGATGTTCTGCCGTGGCACATGCCGGAAGATGACGGTCAAAGGTGCCGGTCCGGCGGCTGCTGTGGAAGCAGGCCGTGCCGGCGCTCAGGTTGGTATCCGGTACGGTGAACGCACGCACGGGCGTGGCCCGCTGTGATGCCGTTTGTTTCTAACCGCGGAATTCCGCTGAGACCCTCACCATGATCAAAACACGTTTTACCGAACTCTTCGGTGTCGAGCGCCCGATTGCCCAAGGCGGCATGATGTGGGTGGGCACGGCCGAGTTGGTATCTGCCGTCGCCAACGCTGGCGCATTGGGATTCATCACCGCGCTGACCCAGCCCACGCCAGAACAATTGGCCAAGGAAATCGCGCGCTGCCGCGAGATGACCGACAAGCCCTTCGGCGTCAACCTGACCATCCTGCCGTCGATCAA
>JBDTQF010000241.1:0-6198 GCA_039932275.1 Burkholderiales bacterium | reverse complement strand
CGAAGGCATGAAGTACGTCGCCGCCGGCATGAACCCGATGGACCTGAAGCGCGGCATCGACAAGGCGGTCACCGCCCTGGTGGCGCAGCTGAAGGCGGCCTCCAAGGCCACCACCACCAGCAAGGAGATCGCGCAGGTCGGCTCCATCTCTGCCAACAGCGACGAAACCATCGGCAAGATCATTGCCGACGCGATGGACAAGGTTGGCAAGGAAGGCGTCATCACCGTTGAAGACGGCAAGTCGCTCGACAGCGAACTCGACGTCGTCGAGGGCATGCAGTTCGATCGCGGCTATCTGAGCCCGTACTTCATCAACAACCCCGAGAAGCAATCGGCGTTGCTGGACAACCCGTTCGTGCTGCTGTTCGACAAGAAGATCAGCAACATTCGCGACCTGCTGCCCACGCTGGAGCAAGTGGCCAAGGCGGGCCGTCCGCTGCTGATCGTTGCCGAAGAAGTCGAAGGCGAAGCGCTCGCCACCCTGGTGGTCAACACCATCCGCGGCATCCTGAAGGTCGTCGCCGTCAAGGCGCCTGGCTTCGGCGACCGCCGCAAAGCCATGCTCGAAGACATCGCCATCCTGACCGGCGGCAAGGTCATCGCCGAGGAAGTGGGCCTGACGCTCGAGAAGGTCACCCTGGCCGACCTGGGCCAGGCCAAGCGCGTGGAAGTGGGCAAGGAAAACACCATCATCATCGACGGTGCCGGTGCCGCTGGCGACATCGAAGCCCGCGTCAAGCAAATCCGCGTGCAGATCGAAGAAGCCACCAGCGACTACGACCGTGAAAAGCTGCAAGAACGCGTGGCCAAGCTGGCTGGCGGTGTTGCCGTGATCAAGGTGGGCGCTGCCACCGAAGTCGAAATGAAGGAAAAGAAGGCCCGTGTCGAAGACGCGCTGCACGCCACACGCGCTGCCGTGGAAGAAGGCATCGTGGCCGGCGGTGGCGTGGCGCTGCTGCGCGCCAAGCAGGCTGCTGGCACCATCAAGGGCGACAACGCTGACCAAGATGCTGGCATCAAGCTGGTGCTCAAGGCCATCGAAGCTCCGTTGCGCGAGATCGTGGCCAACGCCGGTGGCGAAGCCAGCGTGGTGGTGAATGCCGTGTTGGCTGGCAAGGGCAACTATGGCTTCAACGCTGCCAATGACACCTATGGCGACATGATCGAAATGGGCATCCTAGATCCCACCAAGGTGACCCGCACCGCACTGCAAAACGCGGCCTCCGTATCGAGTCTGATGCTGACCACCGAGTGCATGGTGGCCGAAGCTCCCAAGGATGATGCGCCGGCGATGCATGGCGGCGGCATGGGTGGCATGGGCGGCATGGACATGGGCATGTAATGACTGTGGTCTGATCTGCGATGTAGTCAGAGGCCGCAGCAATGCGGCCTTTTTTCGGAGTGCGCCCAGCATGGGCGCACTCTTGCAGGTGCCAAGTAAGCGTCTAGTATGCGTCCGGCCAAGTCATGTTGACTCGGCGGTGGCATTCGATCATGGCTGCCAGCGATACGGCAGCAGCTCCAGAAACTGAACCGCCCTGGTATTGAACTGACCCCCAGAAGTTGGACGGTTGGTAGCTAGCGGCTCAAGGCACGAGTTCGGTAGTGCACCGTAAGCGTCCTGGCAAGTCATGTTGACCTGCCTTGCATCGCTCAGCAGGCCGGTGAGTTCAGCGGGTTCCAGCGATGCGACGGGAGCTCGGCGAGGTCGCTATTCTTGTGCGGTGGCAGCCGTGTCAACACGTCGCACAGGTGCGCATAGGGATCGTGGCCGTTGAGCTTGGCCGACTGGATCAAGCTCATGATGGCGGCGGCCCGTTGCCCGGCGAGCATCGTCCCGGCGAAGAGCCAGTTCTTGCGTCCCGTGGCCCAGGGCCTGATCTGCTGCTCATCGAAGTTGTTGTCGATGGGCAAGGCCGGGTCGCCGAGGTAGCGCGTGAGCGCCGCCCAGCGGTGCAGGCTGTAGTCCATGGCCCTGGCGGTTGCCGAGCCATCCGGCACCTTCGCGCGGAACGCCACCAACCACCCGTGCAGTGCCTGGGCGACCGGCGCTGCGCGCGTGCGTCGTTCTCGCAGCCGCTCGTCGGGCGGCAGCGTCTTCACTTCCCGCTCAATGCCGTAGAGCTGTCCGATGAACTCGATGGCCGTTGCCGCCAGCGTGTTCTTGTTGGCCAGATGCAGCTCCACGAATTTGCGGCGTGCGTGGGCCATGCAGCCCGCCTCGCGATGCCGCCACATTGGAACAGCGCCTTGTAGCCCGAGTAGTCGTCGCACACGAGGCTGCCCTTCCAGGCGCGCTCGGTGCCGTGACCGAGGAAGGTTCGCGGATGCTGGCCTGATCGGCTCTCGGTGAAGTCGTAGACCACGGCACGCATCGCCTCGAAGGCACCGCTGGCGTAGGCCCAGAGGTAGGCGCGATGCGTCTTGCCAGTGCCGGGTGCGAGCATGGCCACCGGTGTCTCGTCGGCGTGCAGCACTGGCAAGCTCAGCAGATCAGCCTTCATGGCATCCACCAGCGGCTGCAGGCGCACGCCGCACACCCCGACCCAGGCCGCCAGCGTCGAACGCGGGATGGCCAGGCCGGCACGCTCGAAGATGGCCTCTTGCCGGTACAGGGGCAGGTGGTCCGAGTGCTTGGCGACCAGTACGTGTGCGCGCAGCCCTGAGGTGGGCAGGCCCTTGTCGATGATCTCCGCCGGCACGGGTGCCTGGGTCAGCGTGCGGCACTTCGCGCAGGCCCACTTGCCGCGTACATGGCGCTGCACGGTGAAGCTGCCAGGTGTGTAGTCCAGCTTCTCGCTGACGTCCTCGCCGATGCGCTTGGGGTGGCAGCCGCAGTGGCACGTCGTGTTCTCGGGTTCGTGGCGGATCCCGTGCCGTGGCAGGTTGACCGGCAGGGCCTGGCGCTTGGGTTGACGCCTCTCACCGCTGTCCTTTGCCGGCACGAGCTCGCTCGACCTCGCGAGCGAGTGCCTCCAGGTCTTCGTCGATCGCCTCCTCCAGCAAGCTCTTCTGCTCGGGGTTGAAGCGCTCGCTGGTGGCCGCGAACGGCGACCTGCGCCTGCGCGGCGCGAAGCGCCTGGCGCAGTTGCTGTCGGTACAGTGTGTCGATGTCGACGATCACGGAGAATGATCGTGCCAGAGCGAAGGCCCTGCGGCCATCGGCACATCCGGCAATTGCGCAGCAGTGCGGGTGTAGTTCTAGACGACGGTGATCACGCCGGCTAATCAGGAAAAAAAAGCCTGCTTCTCTCGAAGCAGGCTGGGATGACGATGCCAGAGGCGTAGTCATCAAGATCCCTGAGTCTGGCCACCCTCTCCGAGTTTGTTGTTATTTCGGAGGAGCAGTCCAGCATCCCTGTTTGCTCTACAGCAATCGCCGTGTGACAGCTGATGACGCTGACTTTACCGGGGCGCTACAGGGCGTCACATCCCCACGAAGGAGGAGGCCTTAGGCCGGATCTGTGCATAGGTGGTGCCGGCTATCGGATTCGAACTGATGACCTACCGCTTACAAGGCGGTTGCTCTACCAACTGAGCTAAGCCGGCGTTGCGGAATTCTAAGCAGGGCGTGGAATCAGCGTGCCAGACTGCATGGCCTATTTCACACGCTTGAGCGACGGGCGTCCGCCGCCACTGGGGGGAGTGGATAGCGGATCGACCTCGGGGGGTGTCGGATCCTGGGGTGGAGTCGCCAACCGCAGTCCAGCGTTGCTCGCAGGCAACTCGGTGCCAGTAGCGGATCCGTTGGGCACAGGAAACGCCATGCCCTGCCCGTTCTCACGGGCGTAGATGGCGATGACATGGTCCACCGGCACCACGATGTCGCGCGGAACTCCGCCGAAGCGTGCCTTGAACTCAATGACCTCATTGCCCAGCTTCATGCCGCTGGTGGCATCGAACCCGACATTCAGGACGATTTCATGGTTCTTGACGTACTCCATCGGCACTTGTACCGACGCATCGACATAGACCGCCACATAGGGCGTGAAGCCATTGTCCGTGCACCACTCATGCAGCGCCCGGATGAGGTATGGCCGCGTTGAGCTCCCCTGCTGCGTGGGTGGCCCTGGCGGTGGAGGCACGGGGGGAACGGACGACTGAGCCATACAGACTGTCGCAGCTTACTTGCGCATCACCTTTTCAGACGGCGTCAGCGCCTCAATGTAGGCCGGGCGGGAGAAGATCCGCTCGGCGTACTTGAGCAACAGCGCTGCGTTTTTGGACAGGTCGATACCGTAGTAATCGAGGCGCCACAGCAGCGGCGCGATGGCGACATCGAGCATCGAGAAGTCGTCACCCAGCATGTACTTGTTCTTCTGGAAGATCGGAGCCAGCTGAGTCAGCCGGTCACGGATCTGGCTGCGTGCCCGCTCCAGTTGTTTGTCGTTTGCCTTGATGCCGCCACGGCCCTCCAGCAGGTTCACATGCGCGAAGAGTTCCTTCTCAAAATTGAAGAGGAACAGTCGCACACGGGCCCGCGCGACGGGATCCCCAGGCATCAGTTGCGGATGAGGGAAGCGCTCGTCGATGTACTCGTTGATGATGTGCGACTCATACAGGATGAGGTCGCGCTCGACCAAGATGGGCACCTCGTTGTACGGGTTCATCAACGCGATGTCATCAGGCTTCGCGAACAGGTCCACATCGCGGATCTCGAAGTCCATGCCCTTTTCAAAAAGGACAAAGCGGCAACGATGCGAATAGGGGCAGGTGGTTCCGGAGTAAAGCACCATCATGGCGAAGGCACTCCTTCTTGATACGGGAGTTGACAAACGATGACGCGCAGGCGGCACGAAGCCCCTGCGCGCGCTACCCACCCCGTCAGCGGGGCGAGCGGATAAACCTTCTTACTTGACGTCTTTCCAGTAGGCCGCGTTCAAGCGCCAAGCGATGACGGTGAACAGCGTCAGGAACAGCAGCACCCACACACCCAGCTTGACGCGCAGGCCCTGGGCCGGCTCACCCATCCATTGCAGATACGCCACCAAGTCGCCAACCGCACTGTCGAAGTCCTGGGCAGACAGTTTGCCCGGCGTGACCTGCTCGAACCCTTTGAAGACGTGGCTGACCTTGCTGGCGTCATGCGCATCGGCATGCTCTTCGTAGACGGCCCGGCGCTGGCCTTGCAGCTCCCACAGCACGTTGGGCATGCCCACGCTGGGGAACGCCAGGTTGTTCCAACCGGTAGCCTTGGTGTCGTCGCGGTAGTACGTGCGCAGGTAGGTGTACAGGTAATCCGCGCCTGAAAAGCTCTCGCTGGCGCGCGAGCGGGCAATCACCGTCAGGTCCGGCGGCGTGGCGCCAAACCAGTCCTTCGCCTGCTTCGAATCCAGCGCGGCCTTCATGGTTTCGCCGACCTTCTCGCCGGCGAACAGCAGATTGCTCCTGATCTGGTCGTCGCTCAGACCGATGTCACGCAGCCGGTTGTAGCGCATGTAGGCGGCTGAATGGCAGTTGAGGCAGTAGTTGACGAAGAGTTTGGCGCCGCGTTGCAGGGCGGCCATGTCGTGCATCTTTTCTGCCGGAAAGGCGTCCATCTGCATGGACCCTTCGTTGGCACGCACAGGGGTCGCCAGCAAGGCAGCACCGGTGGCCAGGACGGCAAGCAAGGTCGCTATGAGCTTGTTCATGATGTTCAAGGTTTTCAGTGTTCAACCGATCGGTGAGCGCCGCGTCAATGCGCCGCAAAGGTCACCCGATCGGGCACCGGCTTGAAGGTACCCCACTGGCTCCACCAGGGCATCAGCAGGAAGAAACCGAAATACACCAGCGTGCCGACTTGCGAGACCAGCGTACCGATCTGCGATGGTGGCTGGATGCCCAGGTAACCCAGTACCAAGAAGTAAATAACGAAGACCCCATACAGGTACATGTGCCAGCCCGGTCGGTAGCGAATCGACTTGACCGGGCTGCGATCCAGCCAGGGCAGGAAGATCAGGATGATCACCGAGGCGCCCATCACCACCACGCCCCAGAACTTGGCTTCCCCAGCCTTGAGCAGGAACACCGCCACCATCGCTGCCGCCAGCACACCTACCTTGGCTGCAAGGCTCAACTTCCCGCGCAGGAAGGTCACGACGAACGAGGACGATGATGAGACGCGCGTGCAGCGTGTGTATGGTTTACTCTTCGCGCGCCCGCCCGATCGCGCCGAAGTGAAGCTGGCCTTGGATTTCCTGCGCCGGCCGGCCGTGC
>JBDTQF010000240.1:0-6238 GCA_039932275.1 Burkholderiales bacterium | reverse complement strand
CCGAGAAGATGGAGATTCCCGAGGACAAGATCCGCAAGATCATGAAGATCGCCAAGGAGCCGATCTCCATGGAAACGCCGATCGGCGACGACGACGACAGCCACCTGGGCGACTTCATCGAGGACACCAACAACACCGCGCCGATCGAGGCCGCGATGCAGTCGGGCCTGCGCGACGTGGTGCGCGACATCCTCGACAGCCTGACGCCGCGCGAAGCCAAGGTGCTGCGCATGCGCTTCGGCATCGAGATGTCGACCGACCACACGCTCGAAGAAGTGGGCAAGCAATTCGACGTGACCCGCGAGCGCATTCGCCAGATCGAAGCCAAGGCCATCCGCAAACTCAAGCATCCGAGCCGCAGCGACAAACTGCGCACGTATCTGGACAACCTCTGATCGCATCCGCTATGCATCACAAACCCCGCCCTCGGCGGGGTTTTTTGTTGGCGCACGACGGCAGGGGCCGCTGTCGACCAATGCATGGCCCGACACGGTGTGCTTGAAGTCACACCCGACGGCTACACTTCCGCCATGACGACGAGCGTCACTTGCACGGTGCTGTTCGCCGACCTGCGCGGCAGCACCTCCCTCTACGAAAGCCTGGGCAATCAAGAAGCCGCAGCCGTGGTCACCCACAGCGTGGCGGTGGTCGCGCGCATCGTCGAGGAGCATGACGGCCGCGTCATCAAGACGCTGGGCGACGGCCTGATGGCCATCTTCTACGACGCGTCCTCGGCCGTGCTCACGGCCGAGGACGTGCACGAGTCGCTTGAGCGCGTGCTCGGCTCCCCACGGGCCCATCGGCGTGCCGGCCTGCGGGTGCAGATCGCGCTGGCCTATGGTGACGTCATCGAGGTGGGCGGCGACTGTTTCGGCGACGCCGTCAACGTCGCGGCCCGGCTGCTCGACCATGCCGGCGACAACGAGACGCTGGCCACCTCGCAGACGCTCGATGCCCTGCCCGGCGAGATGTGCAGCCGCTTCCGCCGCCTGGAGAAGCTGCACCTGCGCGGCCGGCTCGAGCCGGTCGAGCTGTGGCGGCTGGAGCCCCCCCGCACCGACGCGGTGTCGACGATGTTCGGCGAGACAGCACCGATCAACAACGTGCCCGACGGGTTGCGGCTGTCGCTGGACGGCACCTCGCGCATCCACACCCTGCGCAACCTGCCGGTGGTGCTGGGCCGCAGCCACGAGGCCACCTACTGCGTCGACGACAGCCGCGTCTCACGCATGCATGCGCGCATTGAATGGACCGGCGGCAACTTCCAGGTCACCGACCTCAGCTCCAACGGCACCTTCGTGCGCTTCGGCCGCCAGCCGCAGGTGGTCACGCTGCGGCGCGGAACCTGCACGCTGCACGGCCAGGGCATCATCACACTGGGAGTCAACCCGGGGGTGATCGAAGGCCCCGCGGTCAGCTTCGAAGTGCTGCGCTTCGAGGACACCGACACCGATCCGGTGCCCATCCCCTGAACCGGCTGAGCCGGCTGTAGCGCCCTCAGGCGCCCCTCAGGCGCCCCTCAGCAGCCCATCAACAGCCCAGCGCGTCGGCCAGCGCCAGCAGGTCGGGCACCGTCAGGTGCAGGCCGGGTTGGGGCGCCGGTGGGTCCGCCGCGGCATCGGCGGCTGCCTTGGCATCGGGGCGCCGCACCCACGCGCTGTGCAAGCCGGCCTGGCGGGCGCCGAGCACATCGAGCCGCCAGTCGTCGCCCACATGCATCACCTGCGCCGGCGCCAGCTTCAGCGCTTCGCAGGCGGCATGGAAGATGCGCGCATCGGGCTTGGCCACACCGGCGCTGCGGGCGCTGACGCTGCCGACGAAGTAGTCGGCCAGGCCCACCCGCGCCACGTCGGCATTGCCATTGCTCAGGGCCAGCAACGGAAAGCGGCCCGCCAGCCGCTGCAGCGCCGCCACCACCTCGGCGTAGCAGACCACCTGCTGGCGAGCCTCGAAGAACACCTCGAAGGCCAGCTCGGCCAGTGCCGGGTCCTCGCCGGCCAGCACCAGCGCACGGCGGATGGTCAGCAGGCGGAGCTGGCTCAGGTCGGTGATGAGCTCAGGGTGCGCCGCGCCCACCTCGGCACGCAGCCGCTGCATCTCGCTCACCGCAAAGCGTGCGGCGGTGAGCGGCGCATGCGCCGCCAGCCAGGCGCGCAGCACGCCTTCGGCGCGCAGGATCACCGGCAGGTTCGGCCACAACGTGTCGTCAAGGTCGAAGCTCAGGGCCAATGGCAGGTTGGGCAGGGCAGGCAGCGTGTTCACGGCCGGCATTGTCCCAGCGCCCGTGCGATGCGGTGACTGCGCCGCCAGCAAGCCATCGGGCTCGGGCGAGAATGCCCACATGCCCTTCGCCCCCGAGCCCCCCCACCGCCATGGCAGCGCCTCCCGCGTCGGCGTGCTGCTCATCAACCTCGGCACGCCGGCCGCACCCACCGCCGAGGCGGTGCGGCCGTACCTGGCTCAGTTCCTGAGCGACCCACGGGTGGTCGAGATCCCTCGGCTGGCCTGGCTGCCCATCCTGCACGGCATCATCCTGCGCACGCGGCCGAAGAAGTCGGCCGCCAAGTACGCCAGCATCTGGACGCCGCTGGGCTCGCCGCTAGCGGTGTGGACAGGCAAACAGGCCGCACTGCTGCAGGGTTATCTCGGCGAACGCGGCCTGCAGGCCATCGTCAAGCCGGCGATGCGCTATGGCCAGCCGGCCATCGCCCATCAACTGCATGCTTTGAAGGAAGCCGGCTGCACCCGTGTGCTGGTGCTGCCGCTGTACCCGCAGTACTCCGGCACCACCACGGCCAGCGCCTTCGACGCGGTGTACGCCTGGGCCGAGCAGGCTCGCCACCTGCCGGAGCTGCGCTTCGTCAACCGCTACCACGACGACGCGGGCTACATCGACGCGCTGGCCCAGCGCGTGCGTCGCCACTGGCAGCGCGAGGGCCGCGGTGAACACCTGCTGATGAGCTTTCACGGCGTGCCCGAGCGCACCTTGAAGCTCGGTGACCCGTACCACTGCGAATGCCACAAGACCGCCCGCCTGCTGGCCGAGCATCTGGGCCTGCAGAAGGACCAATACAGCGTCAGCTTCCAGAGCCGTTTCGGCAAGGCCAAGTGGGTCGAGCCGTCGACCGAGGCCACGCTGCGGCAGTTGGCCAAGCGCGGCGTCAAGCACCTGCAGATCGTCTGCCCCGGCTTCCCGGCCGATTGCCTGGAGACGCTGGAGGAAATCGCCATCGAAGGCCGCGCCCTGTTCATGACCAGCGGCGGCCAGCGCTGCGACTACATCCCCTGCTTGAACGACGACCCGGCCTGGATCCAGGCGCTGGTCGGCCTGGTGGAGCGCCACACCGCCGGCTGGCCGATGCGCGCCGAGCAGCAGCCCGATGCGCATGCGCTGGAACTGCAGCGCCAGCGGGCGCAGGCACTGGGCGCCAAGACCTGAAGACCGAGGGAACCTCGACCGCTGCAAGGAACCTTATCGCTGTGCACCGCAAAAATCCATCCGATGACACGGCCGACGCGCGGCGCGGCACACGCCTGGACAAGTGGCTCTGGGCCGCACGCTTCTTCAAGACCCGCAGCGTGGCGGCCGAAGAGATCGGCCGCGGCCGGGTGCAGGTCAACGGCCAGCCGGCCAAGCCCTCACGCGAGGTGCGCCCCGGCGATTTGCTGAGCGTGCGCCAGAGCGACCAGCCCACGCCGCGCGTGGTTCAGGTGCGCGGCCTGTCCGAGCAGCGCGGCCCGGCGCCGGTGGCGCAGGCGCTGTACGAAGAGACGGCCGAGAGTGTGCAAGCGCGCGCGGCCTGGCTCGCCAACCGGCGCTACCTCACCGACCCGGCACGCGCCATCGACCACGGCCGCCCGACCAAGTCCGACCGCCGGCAACTGGCCGAGTGGCAGCGCTGGAGCGTCTCGCTCGACGACGACCCGGGCGCGGGCTGATCGCCGTCAACCCGGTGTCATGACCGGGGCGGCAACCTGCCCACCACCGGATCGCCGGGACGCTCGCCGGGACGCACAACGCTGTTGTGAGCAGGGGCACCGCTTGCAACGGCACCCGAACCCGCGCGATGATGATCGCGCCGCCGAATCTGCCGTTCCGGGCCCTCGCCGGGTCTGTGGCGGATCGGCCTCGGCGCCACTGCTGGAGAGACCCCATGAGTTTTCTGCATCCCCAAGCCGGCGGCACCGACCCGGCCACCCAAGGCGATACCGCCGACGCGCCGTTGACCTGGGACCCGAACCACTGGGCCGAGGGCCCGCAACGCTGGTGGAAAGAGTGGCTGGAGGCCGGGCAGCTGTGGAGCTCATGGTGGCTGTCGCAGCTGCCGCCAGTCGGCTGGCCGCCCATCGGCAGTGCCCTGCCGCCCGAGCCCATGTCACCGTTGCGCAGGCCCAGCAGTTCGACCGCGGCGACCGAGTTGCGGGGTGTTGAGAACGCGCCGCCCCGCACCTCGCGCGCCCGCGCGACACGGCACACCTGACCGCAGCGCCGGCTCGGGGCAAGCTCAAGTCAACGCCGGGCCGCCCCACGTCGACTCACGCCCCTCGGGAAGGCGGACGACGCTTGTCGTCTGGGGGCCGTTTCAGCGCAGCCGGGCGTTGAGCTTGGCCAGCGCGTCGGACCCCGGGCACAGCTCGGCATCGCCCAGGCGGTTCAATGCCTGCGCCGGCGTGCGCAGCGCGGCGTGCAGGTCGCTGGCCTCGGGATCGATGTAGAGCAGCCCAGTGGGAATCTCGCCCTTGGCCTGCAAGGCCATCAAGTGGTTCATCGCGCTGGCGCGGTCGGTGGGGTCGTAGTCGGCGTGCAGCTTGCGCAGGCGCATGGTGCTGCCATCCATCTGCGGCAGCTCGAGCACCTCGCCGGCGCCCGGTTCGGCCTCGGCCTTGGGCGCCAGGTCGATGAAGTCGATGCGGCTCACCGCCTCGTTGTGCTCGCGCACGTAGTCGTAGCTGCGGGTGCTGCCGGCGTGGTTGTTGAAGGCCACGCAGGGCGATATCACGTCGAGAAAGGCCATGCCGCGGTGCTGCAGCGCGCCCTTGATCAGCGGCACCAGCTGGCCCTTGTCGCCCGAGAAACTGCGGCCCACGTAGGTGGCGCCGAGCTGCAGCGCCAGGCCCACAAGGTCGACTGGGCTGTCGGCATTGACCGCGCCCTTCTTCGACTGCGAGCCCTTGTCCGCGGTGGCCGAGAACTGGCCCTTGGTGAGGCCGTAGACGCCGTTGTTCTCGACGATGTAGGCCATGCGCACGCCGCGCCGTACCAGGTGGGCGAACTGGCCCAGGCCGATCGAGGCCGAGTCGCCGTCACCCGACACGCCCAGGTAGATCAGCTCGCGGTTGGCCAGGCTGGCGCCGGTGAGCACGCTGGGCATGCGGCCATGCACGGTGTTGAAGCCATGGCTGGCACCGAGGAAGTAGTCGGGCGTCTTCGAGCTGCAGCCGATGCCAGAAAGCTTGGCCACGCGGTGCGGCTCGATGTCCAGCTCCCAGCAGGCCTGCACAATGGCGGCGGAGATGGAATCGTGCCCGCAGCCGGCGCACAGCGTCGAGACCTTGCCCTCGTAGTCGCGCCGGGTGTAGCCGACGGCATTGGTGGCCAGCGTGGGGTGGTGCAGCCGAGGTTTGGCGAGGTAGGTCATGCGGCCTGCTCCCGGTTGGAGGCGGTGGTGCGTTGGCTCTTGGGCTGCACGGCCTGGGCGTGCACATGCTGCACGATGGCCTGGGTAATGAAGCGCGCGGTGATCGGTGTGCCATCAAAGTGGCGCAGGCTGACCAGGCGGGCCGGGTCGATCTCCAGCTCGTTGACCAGCAGGCTGCGCATCTGCGCATCGCGGTTCTGCTCGACCACGAACACCTCTTCATGCTCGGCAATGAAGGCTGCCACGCGGTCGGGGAACGGAAAGGCCTGCAGCCGCATCGCATCGACATGGATGTGCGCCTCGGCCAGTGCCACCAGCGCCTCGTCCATCGCTGGCGCGGTGGAGCCAAAGTACAGCACCCCCAGGCGGGTGCGCTGGGCCGCTGGCTTTTCGACCGGCTGCGGCACCAGCGTGGCCGCGGTGGCGAACTTCTTCAGCAGCCGCTGCACGTTGTAGAGGTAGTCGGGGCCGGCTTCGGAGTACTGCGCATAGGCATTGCGCGTGGTGCCGCGGGTGAAGTAGCTGCCCAGCGTGGCATGCGTGCCCGGCAGCGTGCGCCAGGGGATGCCGTCGCCGTCCACATCCTTGTAGCGGCCGAA
>JBDTQF010000239.1:0-6271 GCA_039932275.1 Burkholderiales bacterium | reverse complement strand
CCTACATCGAGCCGATCACCTGGCAGGTGGTCGAGAAGATCATTGCCAAGGAGCGTCCGGACGCCGTGCTGCCCACGATGGGTGGCCAGACTGCATTGAACTGCGCGCTCGACCTGCACAAGCACGGCGTGCTGGCCAAGTACGGCGTCGAGATGATCGGCGCCAACGAACATGCCATCGAGAAAGCCGAAGACCGCTTGAAGTTCAAGGACGCGATGACCAAGATCGGTCTCGGTTCGGCGAAGTCCGGTATCGCGCACTCGATGGAAGACGCTTGGACGGTACAAAGGGCCATCCAGGCCGAGATCGGCGGCGCCGGTTTCCCGATGGTGATCCGCCCCAGCTTCACGCTGGGGGGCACCGGCGGTGGCATTGCCTACAACCCGGAAGAGTTCGAAGAGATCTGCAAGCGGGGTCTCGATCTGTCGCCGACCAAGGAGCTGTTGATTGAGGAGTCGCTGATCGGCTGGAAAGAGTACGAAATGGAGGTGGTCCGCGACAAGGCGGACAACTGCATCATCGTCTGCTCGATCGAGAACCTCGACCCGATGGGCATCCACACCGGTGACTCCATCACTGTGGCTCCGGCGCAGACGCTCACCGACAAGGAATACCAGCTGCTGCGCAATGCGTCGATTGCGATCCTGCGTGAGATCGGTGTCGACACCGGTGGCTCGAACGTGCAGTTCTCGATCGACCCGGTCGACGGCCGCATGGTCGTCATCGAAATGAACCCGCGCGTGTCGCGCTCAAGCGCGCTGGCCTCCAAGGCCACCGGCTTCCCGATCGCCAAGATCGCCGCCAAGCTGGCCGTGGGCTACACGCTGGATGAGCTACGCAACGACATCACCGGAGGCCTGACGCCAGCGAGCTTCGAGCCCAGCATCGACTACGTCGTCACGAAGATCCCACGCTTCGCGTTCGAGAAATTTCGTGAGGCCGACCCGCATCTCACCACGCAGATGAAGTCGGTGGGCGAGGTGATGGCGATGGGCCGCACCTTCCAGGAAAGCTTCCAGAAGGCCTTGCGTGGCCTCGAAACAGGTATCGACGGGCTGAGTGAACGCAGCACCGACCGCGACGAGATCATCGAGGAGATCGGCGAACCGGGCCCCGAGCGCATTCTGTTCGTGGGCGATGCCTTCCGCATCGGTTTGTCGCTCGACGAGATCTTCGAAGAGACGGCCATTGACCCCTGGTTCCTGGCCCAGATCGAAGACTTGGTCAAGACCGAAGGTCAGCTCAAAGGCCGCGGCGTTGATAGTCTGAGCGCTGCCGAGCTGCGCTACCTGAAGCAGAAGGGTTTCTCCGACCGGCGCCTGGCCAAGCTCATGGGCACCCACCAGCATGCCGTGCGCGAAGCGCGCCATGCGCTGAACGTGCGCCCGGTCTACAAGCGGGTGGACACCTGCGCGGCCGAGTTCGCCACGCAGACCGCCTATCTGTACTCGTGTTACGAGACGGCCGGCGCCGAATGCGAGGCCGAGCCCACCAACGCCAAGAAGATCATGGTGCTGGGCGGTGGACCGAACCGCATCGGCCAGGGCATCGAGTTCGACTACTGCTGCGTCCACGCGGCGCTGGCGATGCGCGAAGACGGCTACGAGACCATCATGGTCAACTGCAACCCCGAGACGGTTTCGACCGACTACGACACCTCCGACCGCCTGTACTTCGAGCCCGTCACGCTCGAAGACGTGCTGGAGATCGTGGCGAAGGAGCAACCGGTCGGCGTGATCGTGCAGTACGGCGGCCAGACGCCGCTGAAGCTGGCGCTGGATCTGGAACGCGCCGGTGTGCCCATCATCGGCACCACGCCCGACAGCATCGACATGGCCGAAGACCGCGAGCGCTTCCAGCAGCTGCTGCACGCAGTCGGCCTGAAGCAGCCGCCGAACCGCACCGCTCGCACCGAAGACACCGCCATCGCCCTGGCCAACGAGATCGGCTACCCGCTGGTGGTGCGCCCGAGCTACGTGCTGGGCGGCCGAGCGATGGAGATCGTGCACGGCGACAAGGACCTGGAGCGCTACATGCGTGAAGCGGTGCGTGTCTCCGAGAAGTCACCGGTGCTGCTCGACCGTTTCCTCGACGACGCTGTCGAGGTGGATGTTGACTGCATCAGCGATGGCGTCGACACGATGATCGGCGGCATCATGGAGCACATCGAACAGGCGGGTGTGCACTCGGGCGACTCGGCCTGCTCACTGCCCCCCTACACGCTGTCGAAGGCGCTGCAGGATGAACTGCGCCGCCAGACCTCGCTGATGGCCAAGGCCCTCAAGGTAGTGGGCCTGATGAATGTGCAGTTCGCCATCCAGGGCGATGTCACCGGCGGGCTCGATGCCTGCACGGTGTACGTGCTGGAGGTGAACCCGCGCGCCTCGCGTACCGTGCCGTTTGTGTCCAAGGCCACCGGCCAGCCGCTGGCCAAGATTGCGGCGCGCTGCATGGCCGGCCAGAAGCTGGCCGATCAGACGAGTGCCGGTGGCAAGCCGCCGCACGAAGTGATCCCGCCGTACTTCAGCGTCAAGGAAGCGGTCTTCCCGTTCAACAAGTTTCCGGGTGTCGACCCCATCCTCGGTCCGGAGATGCGCTCCACCGGCGAGGTGATGGGTACGGGCAAGACCTTCGGGGAGGCGATGTTGAAGAGCCAGCTCGGCGCTGGCACCAAGCTGCCGACCAAGGGCACGGTGGTGGTCACGGTGAAGACCAACGATCACTCCCGCGCCGTGCCGGTGGCGCGCGACCTGCATGCGCTGGGCTTCCAGATCGTGGCCACCAAGGGTACGGCGGCAGCCATTGCGGCCGGCGGCGTGCCAGTGAAGGTGGTCAACAAGATCAAGGACGGCCGACCGCACATCGTCGACATGATCAAGGCCGGCGAGATCCAGCTGGTGTTCACCACAGTCGATGAAACGCGCACGGCGATTGCCGATTCGCGCTACATCCGCACCGCCGCGCTCGCCAACCGAGTGAGCTACTACACCACGATGGCCGGCTGCGAAGCGGCCACCGAAGCGATCAAGCATGGCAGCGACGTCTCGGTGGTCTCCCTGCAGGAGCTGCACGCCGAGTTGCACTAAACTGAGCTCGCGCTGATGCCGCCGCTGGTTCCCTGCCGGGAAATGGCGGCGGTTCCTTTTTGACACCCCTTTTTTTGTCCGAACCACGAGACTGCCGACGACCATGGCCACCATTCCCCTGACCAAGCGCGGTGCCGCGTTGCTGAAAGAAGAACTGCAGCGCTTGAAGAGCATCGAGCGGCCGGCCGTCATCAATGCGATTGCTGAGGCAAGGGCGCAGGGCGACCTGTCCGAGAACGCCGAATACGAGGCCGCCAAGGACAAACAGGGCTTCATCGAAGGGCGCATCCTGGAAGTCGAAGGCAAGCTGGCGGTGGCGCAGGTCATTGACCCTTCCACGCTCGATGCTGGTGGTCGAGTGGTGTTTGGCGCGACGGTGGGTCTGGAAGAAGAAGGCGGCGACGCGGTCACTTACCAGATCGTCGGCGAGGACGAGGCCGATTTGAAGGAAGGGCGGATCTCGGTGGGCTCCCCGATTGCGCGTGCGCTCATCGGCAAGGAAGCCGGGGAAGTGGCCGATGTGCAGGCGCCGGGCGGGGTCAAGCGGTATGAGATCGTGGACGTCCGCTACGTCTGAGTCGCAACGTTCCTCGGCAGATCGTCATGCTCAAGCGCTTGCGCGCGCTGCTGGCCACTTTGTGGCTGGGGCTGGTGGCGGCCCTGGCGCTGCTGGTGACACCGACCGCTTTCGCGGTGCTGGAACGCGCACAGGCCGGCCGCCTAGCAGGTGCGCTGTTCCGGGCCGAAGCCCACTTGGCGCTGGCCTGGGCGCTGGCGCTGTTCCTGATCGAGCGCGGCTTGGCGGCACGGCAGGCGGCGACTGGGCGGGGTTCGAGGGTGTCGGTCAACCTGCTGCTGATCCTGGCAGCGTTGTTCTGTACCGTGCTCGGCTATTTCGGCCTGCAGCCCATGATGGAAGCGGCCCGGCGGGGCACCGGGCCGTACAGCTTCGGTCTGCTGCATGGCGCATCGGCCGCCTTCTTTGCGCTCAAGGCCCTGCTGTTGGCCGTGCTGGCTTGGCGGGTCTGTGCGTCGGCCTGATGCGCGCGCGGCGCGCACCGCGAAGCGTCAAGATTCGAGCGCGCGCTTCTTCTGACTGACGACGCGTTTCTTCGAGCGCTTGACGATACCGCCGGCCGTCAGCCGCTGATTGCCCAGCACTGTCACTGCCTTCACCTGCGGCCGGTGCGTGGGGCTGCTGGCCGCCTTGACGACGCGCACCACCCGCGGGCTGCTGCCCTTGCGCGACGCTTCGGGCGATGTCTCAGCACCCTTTTCGACCAAAGGACGCCAGAGCACCAGCAGCTTGCCGATGTGCTGCACCGGGGCGGCGCCGAGCTGATCGCTGAGCTGGCTGAGCACGGTCTCGCGGTGGCTGCGGTCGTCGCTGAAGACGCGGATCTTGATCAGCCCATGGGCCTTGAGTGCAGCGTCGGTTTCCTTCAGGACGGCAGGCGTGAGGCCGTCACCGCCGATCATCACGACTGGCGAGAGGCTGTGGGCGTCGGCGCGAAAGAATTTGCGCTGGGCGGGGGTCAATTGGATCGCAGGCATCTGCGTATTATCGGCGTGCAATGAAGATCAACACCAAAAGCAAGAAAGTCAACAAAGCGTGGATGTCGGATCACGTCAACGATCCGTACGTGAAGCTGGCCCAAAAGGAAGGCTACCGTGCCCGGGCTGCCTACAAACTCAAGGAAATCGACGAAACGCTCGGGCTGATCAAGCCCGGTCAGGTGGTGGTGGACCTCGGTGCCGCGCCGGGCGCCTGGAGCCAGTACTTGCGCCGCCGATTCGCGCCCAAGACCGCGGGCACCGGTGGGGCGGCCGCTGGCGCATTGAACGGTACCCTCATCGCGCTCGACCTGCTGCCTGTTCAGCCGATCGAGGGGGTGGCGATGCTGCAGGGCGACTTCGGGGCGGATGCCGTCCTGGCGCAACTGGTCGCAATGCTGGCTGGTCGGCCGGTGGATGTTGTGGTCTCGGACATGGCGCCCAACTTGTCGGGTGTCGAGGTAACGGATTCCTCCCGCATCGCCCATCTCGTCGAGTTGGCGGTGGAATTCGCCACGGCGCACCTCCGGCCGCAAGGCGCGTTGGTCTGCAAGGTGTTCCACGGCAGCGGCTACAGCCAGCTGGTGGAGCTGTTCCGAAGCACCTTTCGGGTGGTCAAGGCGGTCAAGCCGAAAGCATCCAGAGACAAGTCTGCGGAAACCTTTCTGGTCGGAATCGGTCTCAAACCTGTGGCTAGTGGAGCCGATAAGGCAACGGACGATGCCCCGTCGTGAGATTGGCTATTCCCGTCGAAGGAAAAGCAGATCCGCCCTTGGGGTTGACTGAACTAAACTCGACCCTATCTGTTCGTCAGCTGCCGAAAATCTATGAAGCGATCAAACGGTGTCTGTTGGGCCCAGTGCGGCAGGTGTAAGGATTCGGCGAAGGAGCCGCGGTGAACAATCAATGGTTCTCGAAAGTTGCGGTGTGGCTGGTGATCGCCTTGGTGCTGTTCACAGTCTTCAAGCAATTCGATCGGACGACAAGCGCGGGTAACCAGATCGGTTACTCGGAGTTCCTGGAAGAAGTTCGCGCCAAGCGGGTGCGTGAAGTCGTTCTCCAGGAGAACCCTGGCGGCGCCGAGATCGAGGCGTTGACAACCGACGACAAGAAGATCCGCACCACCGCGACCTACCTGGACCGCGGCTTGGTGGGTGATCTGATCAACAACGGCATCAAGTTCCGCGTCAAGCCACGCGAAGAGCCGTCGGTGCTGCAAAGCCTGCTGGTCTCCTGGGGCCCGATGCTGTTGCTGATTGGCGTGTGGGTCTATTTCATGCGGCAGATGCAGGGCGGCGGCAAGGGCGGGGCGTTCAGCTTCGGCAAGAGCCGCGCACGCATGCTCGACGAGAACAACAATTCGGTGACCTTCGCCGATGTGGCGGGTTGCGAAGAAGCCAAGGAAGAGGTCAAGGAACTGGTCGACTTCCTGAAAGATCCGCAGAAATTCCAGAAGCTCGGTGGGCGCATTCCGCGCGGCGTGCTGATGGTTGGCCCCCCGGGCACCGGCAAGACGCTGCTGGCCAAGTCGATTGCCGGCGAGGCCAAAGTACCGTTCTTCTCGATCTCGGGCTCTGACTTCGTCGAGATGTTCGTCGGCGTCGGCGCGGCCCGCGTGCGCGACATGTTCG
>JBDTQF010000238.1:0-6306 GCA_039932275.1 Burkholderiales bacterium | reverse complement strand
GCCATCGGGATGTCGAGGATGTTGAAGTTCTGCTTGCGGATCAGGTACAGCAGCAGGTCCAGCGGGCCCTGGAAGGCTTCGAGGAAGACCTCCAGCGCCTCGGGCGGGATGTACAGGTCCTGCGGCATGGTGAACAGCGGTTCACCATAGAGCCGCGCCACCGCGATGTGGTCTACCGCTTCGGGCAGGCCATCGGGTGCCGACGCGGCGCGGTCAACGGCAGGGGCATTCATGTGCGCGGCCCCGCACCGTCAACCCTTGTTCTGGTAGACGTAGGGCTGCTGGGCCACGCGGGCCTCGTTGAACTCGGCTTCGGCCTGGCGGTCGATGGGGCGGTCCCACAGCAGGTTGCGGCCCTGGCGCTGGCGCGCTTCGAGCTGCGGATCGCGCTGCTTGAGGCTGTCGATGAACTGCGTCACGTCGGACTTGTAGGCTTTCCAGAACAGCGGCATGGCGGTGTGGGGTGAGGTCGCAGCGAAGCGGCAGATTCTAAGGCGTTGCCCTAGCGCGCAAGGGCATGGGCCGATGGTGGCACCGGCTCGGCCGCCTCCGGTCTGCCCTGCAGGCTGAGCATCAGCTCGCTCGGGTCGAGCACCGGGATCAGCAGCTTGCCGCGGTTGGCGTTGATCAGCCGGGTCACGAAACGCGGCGATTGCCGCATCTGTGCCGGCAGCTCGACGATCTGCTCCGGCAGGAACTCCGGCACGCCCTGCAGCGTGCTCACCAGCAGGCCGAACTCGTGTCCTTCGGCCCGTACGATGATCACCTGCAGCTCCGCGGTTTCCTTGCTGGGGCTGCCGCTGACGAGGCCGAGCAGGTCGTAGACCCACACGTAGCGCGGCGTCTCGGCGCTGCCCTGCAGGGCAGCGGTACCGAGCCGCCAGGCGCTGCGGCCGGCCGAGACCGGTGCGATCTCGCTGCCGGGCAGGGCTTCGAGCACACAGCCGGCCGGCAGCGCATGCAGTTGGCCGTCGATGTAGAAGGTGGCGAACTCTTCGCCGCCGCCCAGCGCATCGCTCTCAATCAGCAGGTCCTGCGTGTCGTCGCTGCGGCGCAGCACGGCGGCGTCGCGCACCTCGCCCAGCGGCTCGAACAGCACCGCGATCACGTCCTCGCGGTAGCCGTCCTGCACCTTGAACTCACGGTAGCCGGAGTTCACCGAACAGCCCAGCACGCCGTACTGGCCAGCGTGTTCGATGATGCGCGAGACGCTGGCGCCGTTGACCATGGCGAGCAGGTCGGGCGGCAGGGTGAGCTGGCTGCCCGCCGGGCGGGCTGGGTCGATGCTGGAGATGACAGTCCCGTTGCGGTTGATGAACAACGCGACGGTACCGGGGCCGTGCCCGACCAGCGCGCTGCGCAGCATCGCCTCCAACTCGGGCGCGGCGTCGAAGACGATGCCGATGCCGCCCACCACCCGGTCTGCCTGCTGCGGGTCGCGCACCGCTGCGTGGTAGATGTAAGTCGGCCGGTCGTCATACAGCGGCGAGGGCCGGAACGGCGTGACGTGGTACTGCTGCGGCGAGCCCAGCGCGCGCACCGCGTTCAGCGTGTCTTCTTCGATCACGCTGCCGACCACGGATGTGCCATCGGGCCGCGTCGCCTGCGTGGCGGCGACGATGGTCCCTTCGGCGTCGTACACCACCAGCCGGGTGTACACCGTGTACAGCGCGTTGATGGCGCCCAGGATGTCAGTCAGCCGCTCGGCATTCGGGCTGCCGGGGGCGCCGGGGTGGGCCAGCGCCTGGCGCAGCTCGGGTGTCAGGGCCCACCAGCGGCAGTCGTCCGAGCGCTCGTAGAGGTTGCGGTCCAGCAGGTCCACCAGCAGCCGGGCGACGAACTCGCTGCGCCGCATCGACGAGGTCAGCACGGTGTCGTACAGGTCGCGGATCGACTGCGAGAACAACGCATTGGTGCGCGAGCCGGTCTCGCTGATCTGTTCCAGGATCGACTTGAGCTTGTGCAGATCACGGCGCTGGCTGGCCGTCATGACCTGGCCGTTCCAGACCACCCGGCGGATCGACTGCGCCGCGGTGACGATCTCGTACAGCGGCGGGCAGAAGCTGCGTGCATGCGTCAGCAGCCCGCTGGCGGTGGCGGAATCCAGCCCGTCGAGCGCGCGGTTGCGCTGGCCGGTGAAGGCCACGTCCACCGGGATCATCACCTGGCCCTGCCAGCCTGCCGGGCCGGGGTAGCCCTGGTAGCCGGCCGGCCGGTAGGTCTGCACCAGGTATTCGCGGCCGGAGAACACCACCAGCTTGGCCGCGGCATCGTGGTTCACCGGCACGCGCGTGCCCAGCGGCACCCACAGCTCGTCGGCACTGGCGATGACGCGCTGCTCGCCGTCGAGCAGCAGCATCACGGCACGCTCTTCGGCATCGCGGCGCGAGCGGAAGATGCCAGCCATCTCGTCCTCGAAGTTGAACGACAGGCACAGC
The DNA here is from genome assembly GCA_039932275.1 of Burkholderiales bacterium. Lineage (GTDB taxonomy): Bacteria > Pseudomonadota > Gammaproteobacteria > Burkholderiales > Burkholderiaceae_C > Sphaerotilus. The sequence goes on along the minus strand of JBDTQF010000238.1, from coordinate 3,868 downwards.
AGCCCGACCACGCGGCCGTCGGCCGCATGCATGCGGCGCGAGTAGATCAACGCGCAGCGCTTGCCGGGGCGCAGGTCGGTCGCGCGGAAGGTTTCGAGGTAGGTGTCACTCTTGAGCGTCTGCTCGATCAACAGGTCGTGGCTGCCTTCGACCGGCGATTCCTCGTCGATCTGCGTTAGCACGTTGCCACGCGTGTCGAGCAGCAGGATGTCGTCATAGACGGTGTACTTGTCGCGGTAGGCCCGCAGCCGCGCGGTCACATCGGCCCGGGTGAGCCGTGTACCGGCGACGAAATCGCACAGGTCGCGGTCGGTGGCCAGGAAGCCCACGTCGGCGGTGCGCTCGTACAGGTTGCGCACGACGATGTCCACCACATGGCTGGCCTTGGTGCCCACCTCGCCCAGCACGTTGGCCACGCGCTCTTCGACCAGGCTGGCCACCAGCTCTTTCTCCAGCCGCTCGAAACCCTCGCGGGTGGCGGTCATCATCGGCAGGATGCTGCGCGCCTCGGTGGGGCAGTTGATCTTGGCGCTGGCTTCGATCATTCGCCAGGTGAGGTTCAGCTCACGCAGCGATTCCTCGCAGCGCACTACATCGCGCATGTAGGGCAGGAAGGTATCGACGTTCAGAGCTTCGGTTCGGGTGTTCATTTGAGTTATCCCAGATCGAGTTTGCTGAAAAAGTGAGTTGTCATTCCCAGGCGACGTCGCCACACAGCACGATGGGCTGGCCGGCGCATTGCAGGGCAATCGAGACGGTGACGCACAGCCGCGCGCCCTGGATCGACAGGTATGGCCGGGTGAGCTGCACGATGCCGGGTGCGTCGAGCGCGCGGCGGAAGTACGGGCGGCGGGCCCAGCAGGCCTGTTCGGTGTCGCGCATGGGCGCGAAGCGCTGCAGGCCGGCGCTGTCGAAGCCCGCTGCGATCAGGCTGGCGCCGGCCTGCACGCCGTGCTGGTCGAGCAGGTAACACAGCTGCGCGCCCGGCAGCGCCAGGAAGGCTGCGCAGGTGTCTCGCAGGCTCTCGTGCCGCGCCAGGCCGGCGGCGGCCTGGGCGATGGCATCGGCATGCGGCGCGATGCGGGCGCGGTCGGCCAGTTGGGTGGAACCGCTGCGCTGGTCGAAGTCGTGCCAGACGGCCGCGACCCGAGCAGCCAGCGTCGGGTCGACCTGCCCGATGGGCGCGGGGCGGCCGAACAGGTAGCCCTGCACCAGGTCGGCATCGCAGTCGAGCGCCAGATGCGCCTCGTCGGCAGTCTCGATGCCCTCCATCAACACCAGGGAGCCGCATTCGTGCAGCAGCGACACCATCTGCGCGATCACGCGCGCGGCCTTGCTGTCGAGTGCGCCGCGCTGCACCAGGCTGCGGTCGAGCTTGACGATCTCGGGTTGCAGGCGCCAGACGCGGTCGAAGTTGGAGTGGCCGGCACCGAAATCATCCAGTGCCAGCAGCAGGCCGAGGCGGCGGGCCTGCGCGGCGCAGGCTTCGACATCGGCGTCGCGGGCCACCACCTCTTCGGTGAACTCGACCACCACCTGCCCGTCGCCGCGCAGGTCGGGCAGCAGCAGTTGGATGTGTTCCGGCGTCTGGGTCAGGCAGTGCACGAAGGTGGCCGGCCTGAGGTTGAGGAACAGCCACAGCGGGTGCGGGCTGAGCGGACGGCTGTCGAGGTAGTTGCGCAGGTGCAGCGCGGTGGCCAGCCGGTCCAGGTGCAATTGGTCGGGTGCTGTGCCGGCATCGAACAGCGCCATTGGCGAGACTGGCAGGCCCTGTCGATCAGTGGCGCGCAGCAGCGCTTCGTGGCCGACGGTGCGCCGGTGCGACAGGCTCAGGATGGGCTGGTAGTGGCTGTCCAGCACATGCCGCGGCGTGTCGGCACGCCAGCGGCCGTCGGCGCAGCGCAGCGGGACATCGGTATCTGCGACAGAAGAAGGTTGCACAGCCATCACTTCGTTGATTAGGGCTGTGCGCATCTTCGTCGGGTGCTGCGACGCAGCATCCGACGAGGAAGACTTCAAAATTACGCCATATCAAATTCCATGCCGCGGCGCGGTGCGCTGCTCTCGGCGGCGCACCTGCGAAGTGCGGTGATCACTGTTTGCGGGCGTCGTTCTGCCCGCTGAATGGGCGCTGACTCAGCGCACCCGCATGCCTGGCATCGCGCCGGGGAAGGGCGCCAGCACAAAGATGCCGGGGTTCGCCTTCTCATCGGCATGGCTGGCGGCCAGCACCATGCCTTCGCTGATGCCGAACTTCATCTTGCGGGGGGCCAGGTTGGCCACCATCACGGTGAACTGGCCCACCAGGTCTTCAGGCTTGTAGGCGCTGGCGATGCCGGAGAAAACATTGCGCAGGCGTCCCTCGCCCACGTCCAGCGTCAGCCGCAGCAGCTTGGTCGAGCCTTCCACTCGCTCGGCGTTGTCGATGCGGGCGATGCGCAGATCGACCTTGGTGAAGTCCTCGATCTTGATCTCTGGCGCCAGGTCTTCACCGCCCGGCTTGACGGCGTCGGTGACCTCGTCCGCGGGCGGCTCGAACAGCGCGTCGAGCAGCTTGGGGTCGACCCGTTGCATCAGGTGCTGGTAGCTGCCGATGGTGTGCGCACCCAGCGCGCGGTCGGCGGCATGGAAGTCGAGCGGCTCGATGCGCAGGAAGGCCTCCACCTCGGTGGCCAGTGTGGGCAGCACCGGCTTGAGGTAGATGGTGAGCAGCCGGAAGGCTTCGATGCAGACGCTGCACACATCGTGCAGCAGTGGCAGCTTGCTGGCGTCCTGGCCAGCCTGCTTGGCAATCTCCCAGGGCTTGTGCTGGTCGACGTATTCATTGACGCGGTCGGCCAGCGCCATGATCTCGCGCAGCGCCTTGCCGAACTCGCGTGTCTCGTACAGCGTCGTGATGGTCTCGCGGTGGGCGCGCAGGCCGTCAAGCAGCGTGCGGCCCTCGACGCCGAGGTCGGCCGACAGCCGTCCTTCAAAGCGCTTGGCCAGGAAGCCTGCGGCCCGGCTGGCGATGTTGATGTACTTGCCCACCAGGTCTGAGTTGACGCGGGCCACGAAGTCGTCGGGGTTGAAGTCGACGTCTTCCACCCGCGCATTGAGCTTGGCGCCGATGTAGTAGCGCAGCCACTCGGGGTTCAGGCCCAGCGACAGGTACTTGAGCGGGTCGATGCCGGTGCCGCGGCTCTTGCTCATCTTCTCGCCGCTGACGGTGATGAAGCCGTGCACGAACACATTGGTGGGCAACTTACGCGGCACGTAGGTGCCGTCCGCCTGATGCTTGCCGCTGAACTCCAGCATCGCCGGCCAGAACAGCGTGTGGAAGTAGGTGATGTCCTTGCCGATGAAGTGGTACTGCTCCACGGCCGGGTCGGCCATGAACTCGTCGAAGCTGCGCGTCTCGCCGTAGCGCGCCTTCGGTCCGCCCTTGTCGAAGTAGTTCTTCAACGAGGCCAGGTAGCCCACCGGCGCATCGAGCCAGACATAGAAGTACTTGCCCGGCGCATCGGGAATCTCAATGCCGAAGTAGGGCGCGTCGCGGCTGATGTCCCAGTCAACCAGGCCCCCGGTCATGTCGCCATTCGCGTCCTCGTCCTTGGTGAACCATTCCTTCACCTTGTTCAGCACCTCGGGCTGCAGCCGCTCGCTCTCATGCGTCCACTGCTGCAGGAAGTCGGCGCAGCGCGGGTCGCTGAGCTTGAAGAAGTAGTGCTCGCTGCTGCGCAGCACCGGCGTGGCGCCGCTCAGTGCCGAGTAGGGCTTCTTCAGCTCGGTGGGCGCGTACACCGCGCCGCAGACTTCGCAGGAATCGCCGTACTGGTCTTGCGCGGCGCACTTGGGGCATTCGCCCTTGATGAAGCGGTCGGGCAGG
>JBDTQF010000237.1:0-6330 GCA_039932275.1 Burkholderiales bacterium | reverse complement strand
TCGCCATCCGTGAGGGCGGCCGCACCGTCGGCGCCGGTGTCGTGGCGAAGATCCTGGACTAAGGGGCCACCATGTCTACCAAGCAGAAAATCCGCATCCGCCTCAAGGCCTTCGATTACAAGCTGATCGACCAATCGGCGCTGGAAATCGTTGACACCGCCAAGCGCACCGGTGCCATCGTCAAGGGCCCGGTGCCCTTGCCGACGCGCATGCAGCGTTTCGACATCCTGCGCTCGCCGCACGTCAACAAGACCTCGCGCGACCAGTTCGAGATCCGCACGCACCAGCGCCTGATGGACATCGTCGATCCCACCGACAAAACGGTGGACGCGCTGATGAAGCTCGACCTGCCCGCCGGCGTCGACGTGGAAATCAAGCTGCAGTAAGACTTTTCCTGCGCGATAAGCGCTGGTTTGGCCGCACTGCAAGGGCCGCCCATTTGCAAGAATGGGTGGCCCTTTTCATTTGTGATGCCCTCCCGCCTTCGCTCACGCACTTTTCCACCGGCCGATCCGGCCCGTCGGCGCGCCCGGTATGGCCAAGGCGCCAAGGCCGCTGCGCTGCTGCTGGCCCTACTGACTGCGCCCCCGCTGCGGGCGCAGGAACCAACCGGCCCGCCCACCGGCGTGTCGACCCTCCCGTCGGCCAGCCCGCCCACCGACGAGCCAGAGCCCCGTCGCGAGATGCTGCGCGACTTCTTCGACAGCCTGTCCGACGTGGCGTTGACGCTCAACCGCCTGCAGGTGTACCAGCGCAACGGCCAGCGGCGCGAGGTCGACCTGCGCGACGACACGCTGCTGTGGCTGGACGAGACCCGGCCGTCACTGCTGTCCAACCCCCGCGGCACGCCCTTCAGCGCCAGCCGCGCCGGCCGCGCGCTGGGCCTCACCACCGACCGCGAACACTGGCGGCTCGGCGCCCTGTACGAGCGGCGTGACGACATCCACCGCGTCGGGGTGGATGCTGCCTGGCGCATCAGCGAACGCTGGCAGCTGGTGGGCAGTTCCAGCGACGTGCGCAGCACCCTGGCCGAGGTGCCTGGTGACCCCGTCACCGGCCTGCGCCGGCAGGATCGCGAGGTCGGCCTGCAGTGGCAGGGCGGCGTGGCTGGCGGCCTGCGGCTGCGCAGCACGCTCACGGTGCGCGACAGCGAGTTGCAACCCTCGCTGGCCACCGCCCAGGCGCCGGCCGGGCGGGCCGACTTCCTGTTCTGGCGCAACCAGATCGAGTTGCCGCGCTGGCCGGGCCTGAGCGTGGGCGCCACGCTAGCCCAGCCACTGCGCAGCCAGGACGGCCTCGCGCCCGAGCTGCGCACCGGCCGGGCCGAGTTGGGCGCCGAGTGGCGGCTCGGCCCCGGCCACCCGCTCAGCGGCCTGCCCGAAGGCTCGCGCCTGGCCTGGCGCGAAGCACCCCGGCTGGGACTGCTCAGCGACGACGAAGCTCTCACCCGCATGGCCGCCTACAAGCGCAGCATCGCGCTGGAGGTGCCCGACGGCAGCCCCGGCGGCGCCGTCTACGCCCAGCTGCGCCAGCACAGCCTGGCTTCGGCCGAAGATGCCCAGGCCCTGTTCGGCTGGCGCCACGGCTGGCGCCCGAGCGGCAAATGGGGGCTGGAATCACGCGTCGAACAGGCCCTGCCGCTGCAAGGGCCCAACCCCATTCGCGCCACCCAGGTGGGCGGGCGCACCTGGTACAGCGACTTCCCGCGGCGCAGCGTCACTGCCGATGCCACCGCCGTCACCGGCACCAAGGCCGACAGCGTCTACGCCGGCGCCCAGCTCACCGAACGGTTGGCCGACGACTGGCTCAGCGCCTGGCAGCTCTCCGGCAGCCGGGCCCAGCCGCACGGCGAGCCCGAAGCCGGCGTCGGCGAGCTCAAGGCCTCGGCGGCTTTAGGCTGGCGCGAACCGTCGCAGCGCGCGCTGCACCTGCTGGGCCGGCTGGCCTGGTCGGCACGCGATGTGTCGCCGGCCTATGCCGACCCGCTCACCGGCCACCGCCACGCCTGGATCTGGCTCGGCCATGCCGGTCTGTTGGTGGATGACGAGAACACCGCCACGCTGCGCCTGTCGCGCCGCCTCGAGCATGACGCGCTGATCAACAGCCCCGACCCGCGCACCAGCCGCATCGCGCTGGCCCGCTGGACCCGCACCCTCGCAGGCACGCGCTGGAGCCTCAGCGGCCACGTCGCCGACCGCCGCGACAGCCGCGACGGCCATGCCTGGGGGTTTGGTGCCGAGATCGGCTGGCGCCTGAGCAGCCGGCTCGACTTGGCGCTGGGCATCAACCCGCGCGGCTTCTCCGACAACGAACTCACCCTCGACGAACGCCCCTCGCGCGGCGTGGTGCTGCGCCTGCGCTTCAATGTTGAAAAGGTGCTGGACCGCTGGCTCGACGCCGGCCGCAGCGACGGCGCCAACCGCCCCAGCGCCGGCTGGGGCGACGCCACCCCGTGGGAAGCGGCCCTGCGCCCCGCCGCCCAGGCGCTCAGCCCGACCGGCATGTTCTAGTCGAGCTTTGCGCACAGTCAACCCAGCTGCCTGCCACGGATCCGGCTCCGCCGGTCCGTTGGCAGACGGCCCCCCCGGGGGTACCGAGCAATAGCGAGGTTGGGGGCTCCACTTCAAGCACTGCCCTGCGTGCGCGGTGGCCGCTCCGGCAGTGCCGGCTCGGGCGGTGCGGCGACCGGCGGCTCGTGGCCCTGCGGGCCGCGCGCGCCGAACACCATTTCGCTCAGCCAGTTCACCAGCAGTGTCTTGTAGGCGGCCTGGTCGGTGTCCTTCGTCAGGCCATGGTCGGCACCGTCCATGCAGCGGTAGGTGAGCGAGCGCGCATGCTTGCCGGCTTCGCGGTAGCTGGTGAGCACGGTCTGCGGAATGAGGTCGTCCAGCTCCGACTGCACCAGCAACAGGTCGCCGCCGAACTGCTGGACGGCGCGCAGCGCCCGGTTGGCCTCGGCCGGCACGAAGCTGTTGCGGTAGCCCTTCAGGTCCTGCTCCTTGTGCAATTGCAGCTTGGGGCTGTCCCAGCCGGTGTCGATGTACAGCGCGGGCGCGCGCAGGCCCAGCCATTTCACCGGCCGCATCGAGGTCAGAATGGCGGCCAGGTAGCCGCCGTAGCTGCTGCCCACCACCGCAATCGCGTTGGGGTCGATGTGCTGGCGGGCGGCCAGGGTGTCGTAGGCGGCCAGCACGTCCTGCATGTTCTGCTCACGCGTCACCGTCTCGAAGTACAGCGAGCGGGTCAGCGCATGGCCGCGCAGGTCGAAGGTCAGGCACACGCAGCCCAGCGCGGCGATGTCGCGTGCACGCATCACGTACTGCTGCTGGCTGCCGCCCCAGCCATGCACCAGCAGCACGCCGGGCACCAGCGTGCCGGGGGTGATGAAGGTGCCCGAGATCTGGCCGCCGTCGACGCCGATTTCGACCTTCTCTTCAAGCGTGGCCATGGCGTTGCACCCAGGCGGCCTTGACCAGCCGGCCCACCTGCGGATCGATGCCGTCGTAGTACACCTTCGCGCCGGCCGGCAGCTCACCCGGCTCGCCGTAGGTTTCCTGCGTGACGGCTTCCACCACCTGCAACTGGTCATCGTCGCGGAAGGCCTGCAGCGCCATCACCTCGGCACCAGTGGCGCCGCCGATGCGCCACGACTGCTCCAGCACGCCCGAGCGCAGCAGCCCGGCTTCATCACGGCCCTGGGCGATGTCGTAATTGCAGCGCGTGGCCAACAGCCCCGGGAAGCAGGCCATCGCCTGTGCGTGGTACACGCGGGCTTGCTCCACCGCCGCCCGCTGGCACGCCTCGACGGGCTGCGCCAGCAGCCGCTCATAGCCACCGCGCACCACCAGCAACTTGGAGCCGCCGTACACCTCGTGCCCGGCATGGTTGGTGACCAGGCGCTGCGTGCCGCAGTAGCTGGCGAGGTACGGCCCGACGCTGACCTGCCCGACGCTGAAGGTCGCCACCTCGCGCAGGTTGCACTCCAACACCAACCCTTCGGCGCGCAGCAGCGCGGGGTCGATGGCCTGCACGCACTGCGTCAGCTCGGCCATCGAACGCACCACGAACTGCCCACTGCCGCCCACGCCCTGCGGCAGCTTCAGGCGCACCACCGGGTGGCCTTCGGCCAGCATCAGCTGCTCACCGGCTTCGAGCGCATCTGCCGCATCGAACACCGAATAGCCCGGCAGCACCACCGGCCGCACGGCGTCGGGGAAGACATGGCACCAGCCCTCGGGCGCCACCGCATCGGGCCGCACCAGCGGGTGGGTGATGACCTTGGTGGCGACGAAGGCAAACGGCACCACGCCGCCGAACAAGCGCCGGGCATCCGTGATGCCCAGCCGCCGCGCCGGCTCACCGGCCAGCACCGTTTCGCTCGGCACCACCAGCTGCACCGCCAGCGGCGAGCCCGGCAGCTCGGCCACCGGCTCGCCGATGTACTCGGCCTCCAGCACCTCGGCCAGGTGCTGCGCCACGGCGCGCTTGGTCAACTGGTCATGCCCCACCGGGCCTGGCCGAGGGCTGAAGGCCACATGCGTGATGGGCGGCGCCGTGAACAGGGCCGGCGACGGGCCAAAGGCTTCGAACGGCAATGCAGACATCGGCAGCTCCTGCTGACGGCGGCGGGCTTCAAGCAAGCCGCCGCGCAGGCCCCGGAGGGCGGTGCCGTCAGTCTGGCCGGGGGGTCGGGCGCAGGGTGTCGGAGGGCGGCGGCGTGGCGTGTAGGCGCTTTCTTGCGGCCAGTGGTGATGGTGGGGACGCTCATCACGGTGGACTCAGGGGTCCAGGGCAGCCTGCCGCCGTGGTCGCGGTCGGCCGCCACAATCGGCCCTAGAACCATCCCGCCTCCAGCAGAGCAGCGAAGCTGGACATACCGAACAACCAGACACAACGGTGAGGCCCCACCCATGGCGGCACGCGTCAATCTTTCCGTGGGTCTCCTTTCGGTCGGCCTGCTCGCCGGCGCGACAGCGGCCGCTCAGCAGGCCGAGTCAGGGCCGGCGGAAGCCACCGAGCTGAGCCGCAGCGAGGCCATGATCCTGCTGGATTACCAGGTGCTGCCGGTGGTGGGCGACAAGCCGATCGACCTGATGGGCTTTCACGTGCTCAACAAGGTGGCCGACTCGCTGTACCTCGGCGCTGGCCTGTATGCGCCGCTGGTCAAGGGCGCGTACGGCGGCTTCACCGCCTACGACATCACCGCGCACGCGCAGCGGCGCCTCACGGGCAACCTCTTCGCCACAGCAGGCCTGGCGCTGGGCGGTGGCGCGGGCGGGCGCAGCGTGGAGAACGCCAAGGCGCTGTCAGGCACCGGCAGCTTCTTCAAGGCCTATGCCGGGCTGGGCTATGACTTCGGCACCTTCTCGATCGGTGCCAACCTGGCGCGGATGAAGTTCAGCAACTCCGCCATCGCCGGCACCCAGGCCAATGTGTTCGTCGAGATTCCGTACAGCTACCTCACCGGGCCGTTTGCCAGCCACGGGCAGCGCCTGTCGCCCGACAAGGCCCGCCAGGCGGCCGAAGGGTCGAGCGAGAAGATGCTGTCGGTGGTGCTGGACAACTTCCAGCAGCAACACCCCGAAGGCACCTACAAGGGCGTCTTCAACATCGCCGACCTGCAGTACGCCCACTTCTTTGCCCCCAACACCTACTGGTTCGCCGCGCTGGGCGTGGGCTACCGCGGCCTGCCGCTCTACAACCAGGTGCTGGGCGGTGTGGGGCAGCGGATGCAGCTCTCGCCGCGCATCACCGCGTACGGGCAGGTGGGCATCGGCTCCGGCGGCTACGCGCCCGAGATCCTCAGCACCGATGCCGGGCTGCTGGTGTACCCCAAGGTCTCGGCCGAATATGCGCTCACCAAAGACCTGGGCCTGTCGCTCTCGGCCGGCTACCTGGTCGCGCCCAAGGGCTCGTCGAAGAACACCTCCATCGGCATCGGCCTGACCCATCACATCCGCGCCGGCAACACCCCGTCTTTCGCTGGCGACAGCGGCGGGCCAACGTACCAGGCGTATCGCGTGAGCCTGTTCCAGGCCGTCGACGCTGGCGTGCGCTACCGCGACGTGGACCGTGGCCAGGTCAAGATGATCGGCATCCAGGCCGACGCCATCGTCAACGACCACGTCTACATCCCCCTGCAGGCCGCCGTGGCCACCAACACCTACCTCGGCTACCCCGGTTATGGCGAACTGCTGGCCGGCATCGGCCTGCAAAGCCGCACCGCCCGCGGCGACCACTGGCAGGTCTTCGGCCAGGTGATGGGCGGCACCAACGTGCACGGCCTGGCCGTGAAGGCCAGCGGCGGGGTGCGCTACGGCTTGAACGACC
>JBDTQF010000236.1:0-6349 GCA_039932275.1 Burkholderiales bacterium | reverse complement strand
GGCTGGAGCGCCAACAAGATCGTGCTGGGCAAGCTCTCGGGCCGCAATGCCTTCAAGCAGCGGTTGCAGGAGCTGGGCATCCAGCTCGAATCCGAAGCCGACATCAACGCCGCCTTCGTGCGTTTCAAGGATCTGGCCGACCGCAAGAGCGAGATCTTCGACGAGGACATCCTGGCGCTGGTCAGTGACGAGAGCGTGACCCACCAGGTCGAGCAGTACCGCTTGTTGGCGCTGTCGCAGCGCTCCGAAATGGGCGAGCGGCCGCATGCCAAGGTGGCCTTCGCCGCGGGCAGTGTGGAACATCATGCCGAGGCTGACGGCAACGGGCCGGTGGATGCCACGCTCAAGGCCATCGAGTCGCAGGTCAACAGCGGTGCGGAGATGTTGCTGTATTCCGTCAACGCCATCACCTCCGGCAGCACCGAGTCGCAGGGCGAGGTGACGGTGCGGCTGCAACTGGGCGGGCGGGTCGTCAACGGCGTGGGCGCCGACCCGGACATCGTGGTCGCCTCCGCCAAGGCCTACCTGTCGGCGCTGAACAAGCTGCACGACAACAGCGAGCGGGTGGCTGCGCAAGGGTGAAGGCGCCGGGCCCGCGGGCCCGGCGCGCTGCGCGCGGCGTTCGCATCGGAATGCGTCCGGCCCGCGAGGAGTTCAAGATTTAAAAGTAACGTGAAATCAAGACGTTGCGCGGGGTTCTTCAATCTTCTACACTGAAGTTCTGATGAATCTGTAACGTGACGTCGATGCCTGTTTTGCTGTCTTGCCTTCGGTCTCGTGACCTGCATGCCCGTTGGGTGGCTGTGCTGGTGATGTGCGTGGTTTTTATGCTGTCCGCTGCAGACGCGCAGGCGGCTTCCGTCCGCAAGAAGGCAGCGGTGCGCAAGCCGGTTGCCGTCACGGTCAAACCCAAGACGATCGCTGTGCCGGTGAAATCCACCCGGGTCAAATCGGTGATGCGCGTGGCGCCGGCGAGGCCTTCGTTCGGCGAAGCCGCCGGGCTGCGTTTTGCCGCAGATGAACTGGCGTTGAAGTCGAGCGTCGCGTTCGTCGTTGACCAGGAAACGTCCGAGGTCCTCTTCAGCAAGAACAGCGGTGCTGTGCTGCCCATTGCCTCGATCACCAAGCTGATGACCGCGCTGGTGGTCGTGCAGGCACAGCAGCCGCTGGACGAGGAACTCGAAATCAGCAGCGAAGACATCGACACCGAGAAGGGCAGCCGATCGCGCCTGGCGGTGGGTACCCGGTTGTCGCGCGGCGAGCTCCTGCACCTGGCGTTGATGGCCTCGGAGAACCGCGCTGCTCACGCTCTGGGCCGCCACTACCCCGGCGGTCTGACTGCCTTCGTCGAAGTGATGAACCAGAAAGCCCAGTCCCTGGGCATGAACGACACGCGCTACCTGGAGCCCACGGGCCTGTCGAGCAACAACCAGTCCAGCGCATCCGATCTGGCCAAGCTGGTGAAGGCGGCTTACGAATTTCCGCTGATCCGCGAGCTCTCCACCTCGCCGGAATACCAGGTGGCTGTTGGCCGCCGCACCCTGCAGTTCCACAACACCAATCGCCTGGTCAGCAACCCGGCCTGGGACATTGGTCTGCAAAAGACAGGCTACATCTCCGAGGCCGGTCGCTGCCTGGTGATGCAGGCCAAGCTGGCCGGGCGCAAGCTCATCATGGTGTTCCTGGACTCGAACGGCAAGTACACCCGTCTGGCCGATGCCGAACGGGTGCGCCACTGGATCGAGCGCAGCCCCGTGCTGCCGGTGGTTGCCCCGCGCGCTGTGGCGCCTGCCACTCGGCCCATGCTTTGACGCGCGACCGGTGCAACCTTGCACCGGGTGGTGACTCAGTCGTGGAAGCCCAGCGCCACCGAAATGTGCGATGCGGTTTCACGCAGCCGTTCGCTCCAGCTCTCTTCCAGGCGATCGGCGGGGGCCGAGATCGACAGGCCGGCCACCAGCCGGCCTTGATCGTCGTGGATGCCCGCTGCCATGCACCGAACCCCCAGCTCCAGCTCCTCGTTGTCGCGGGCGATCTCGGTCTGCCGCACGCGTGACAACTCGCGCTCCAGCACGGGCAGGTCGGTGATGCTGTTGCGCGTGTGGCCGGTCAGGCCCGTGCGGGCGGCGTAGGCGCGCACGCGTTGCGGATCGTCATGCGCGAGAAACAGCTTGCCCACCGACGTGAGATGCAGCGGTGCGCGTCCGCCAACGGCCCGCACCACCTGCATGCCGGAGCGTTCGCTGAACGTGCGTTCGATGTAGACGATCTCGTCGCCCTGCCGCACCGACAGGTTGACGGGCTGATGGGTCAGCCGGTGCAACTCGCGCATCGGCCCCAGCGCGGCGTCGCGCACATCCAGGCGACCCTTGACGAGATTGCCCAGCTCCAGCAGCCGCATGCCGAGCCGGTAGCTGCCGGCTTCCGGCCGGTCGACAAAACGACCGACCGTGAGGTCATTGAGAATGCGGTGTGCGGTGGAGGGGTGCAGCCCGGTTTGCTGGCTGATTACCTTCAGCGATACCGGGTCGCTGTGAGCGGCCAGCACATCGAGCAGCGCGAACATCCGTTCCAGCACCTGGATCGTCGGTGTCGTGTTGTCCTTTTTTGGTCTGGTCTGTGGAGTGCTCATTGAGCGCTATTTTGCATGGCGAAAACAAGCCGGGCTAGCCCCGTGCGCCCGAAAGCGTTTCTGGCAGGGCGGGTGCAGCGGTTCGTGGCCGGGGCGTTGATATTTTCCGCGGCGTGGTGCGCGACCGTGCACGCCCAAGGGCCGACCGACCCAGCCTCTGCTGCGACAGCGCCAGCTTCGGCGGCCTCCGCTGCGCAGAACGCCCGCGTGGTGTTGCGCTGGCAACGGGTGCCACGGGTGTTTGGCCGCATCGAGGCGGAAAGCCTGGGCGTGGTGATCAACACACTCGACCCGTACTCGGTCGAGGTGGGCGAGTACTACATCCACCGCCGGCAGATTCCCGCGCGCCATGTGCTGCGTGTGGAGGTGCCGGTGCAGGCGCGCCTGTCGGCGGCAGAATTCGAGCTGCTCAAGCGGCGTATCGACGACCACTTCGGGCCGGAGGTCCAGGGCCTGGCGCTGGTATGGAGTCAACCGTATGCGGTGGCCTGCAACGCCATCACCGGCGCCCTGGCGCTGGGTTTCGATGCCGAGCTGTGCAACCAGACCTGCGCCAAGACCAAGATATCGCCCTATTTCAACTCGCCCAGCAGCGCACCCTTCAAGGACCATGGACTGCGTCCCTCCATGCTGCTGGCCGGCGCCACGGTGGCTCAGGCGCGCCAGCTGATCGACCGCGGCGTGGCTGCTGACCACACCCTGGGCCTGCGCGGCGCACTGCCGGTGCATGCGTACTACATGGCCACCAGCGACCGGGCTCGCAGCGTGCGGGTGCCGCTGTTCCCGCCGCCGGGGCTGGTGGCCAGCAAGGGCGTGGTGGTGCATGTGGAGCGCAACGATGCGCCGCACGACCTGAACGGCCTGCTGCTGATGCAGACAGGTGCTGCGCAGCTGAGCGGTCTCGACAGCCTGCACTGGGTGCCCGGTGCGCTGGCCGACCACCTCACCTCTTTCGGTGGCCTGCTTGACCGCACCGATGGCCAGACCACGGCGCTCGCCTGGTTGACCTCAGGGGCGACGGCCAGCTACGGCACCGTGAGCGAGCCGTGCAATCACCTGCAGAAGTTTCCGCATCCGCAACTGTTGCTGCTGCACTACCTGCAGGGCAGTTCGGCGCTGGAAGCCTACTGGAAGAGCGTGGCCTGGCCGCAGCAGGGCGTGTTCGTCGGTGAGCCGCTGGCCGCGCCGTTTGCGTCGCGATAGGGCCCCCGGGCATTCCTCACGCCGGCGGGGTATTGCCGGTACTTTCGGTCCACTTTCAGGCCTGATTTGGCCGCGATGCGGCCTCTGCTCATGCTGGATGGCCAATACCGCAGTGGTACATTGCTCGGTCTGAAAAACTCGTTCCTTCCCGTCCCTTTGCTGGTTGCTTCCTGAGGCAACGCAGGGTCGCCCCAAGTTGACTTGTCCCCCACGGGGGACAGCGGCAACGCCGCTTAGGAGGCGCTCTCAGTGAAGTCGGGCCGCAATCCGCCATCCGGTGTAGCCGTGTCGCGGAAGGTTGTTCAACCCATCAGGGTTCCGGAAGCCGGGGCCAAAGGTGAGCGAAGATGATGCAAGAGCACAGGGCCAACTCGTACCTGTTCGGCGGCAATGCGCCGTATGTTGAAGAGCTGTACGAGGCGTACCTCAACAACCCGGGGTCCGTGCCCGACAACTGGCGCTCGTACTTCGACGCGCTTCAGCACGTTCCCGCCACCGATGGCTCCGACACGCGCGATGTGGCGCATGCGCCGGTGGTCGAGTCGTTCGCGCAGCGTGCCAAGGCCAACGCCTTCGCCGCCAAGGCCAGTTCGGCCGATCTGGCGGTGGCCCGCAAGCAGGTGCATGTCCAGTCGCTGATCGCCGCCTACCGTTTCCTGGGTTCACGCTGGGCCGACCTCGACCCGCTCAAGCGCACCGAGCGCCCCAAGATTCCCGAGTTGGAGCCGGCGTTCTACGACCTGACCGAGTCGGACATGGACATCGCGTTCAGCGCCGCGAACACCTACTTCAGCAAGGCCGAGAACATGAGCCTGCGCGAGATCGTGCAGGCCCTGCGAGACACGTACTGCGGCACCATCGGTGCCGAGTACATGCACATCACCGACCCGACCGAGAAGCGCTGGTGGCAGGAGCGCCTGGAAAGCAGCCGCAGCAAGCCCGCCTTCACCGCTGAGCAGAAGAAGCACGTGCTCGACCGCCTCAGCGCCGCCGAGGGCCTGGAGCGCTACCTGCATACCAAGTACGTCGGCCAGAAGCGCTTCTCGCTCGAAGGTGGCGAGAGCTTCATCGTCTCGATGGACGAGCTGGTCAACCGCGCCGGCCTGAGCGGCGTGCAGGAAATCGTCATCGGCATGGCCCACCGGGGCCGCCTGAACGTGCTGGTCAATACCCTGGGCAAGATGCCCAAGGACCTGTTCGCGGAGTTCGAACACACCGCGCCCGAGCACCTGACCGCCGGCGACGTGAAGTACCACCAGGGCTTCTCCAGCGACATCTCCACCCCCGGCGGCCCGGTGCACTTGAGCCTGGCCTTCAATCCCTCGCACCTGGAGATCGTCAACCCGGTGGTCGAAGGCTCGGTCAAGGCGCGCATGGACCGCCGCGGCGACAAGGAAGGCTCGCAGGTGCTGCCGGTGCTGGTGCACGGCGACGCCGCCTTCGCCGGCCAGGGCGTGGTGATGGAGACGCTGGCGCTGGCGCAGACCCGCGGCTACTTCACCGGCGGCACGGTGCACATCGTCATCAACAACCAGATCGGTTTCACCACCAGCGACCCGCGCGATGCGCGCTCCACGCTGTACTGCACCGACGTGGTCAAGATGATCGAGGCGCCGGTGCTGCACGTGAACGGCGACGACCCGGAAGCCGTGGTGCTGTGCACTCAGTGGGCGCTCGACTACCGGCAGCAGTTCAAGAAGGACGTGGTGGTCGACATCATCTGTTTCCGCAAGCTGGGCCACAACGAGCAGGACACGCCGTCGCTGACCCAACCCCTGATGTACAAGAAGATCAGTGCGCACCCCGGCACGCGCCGGCTGTATGGCGACAAGCTGGTGGCGCAGGCCGTGCTGCCGGCCGATGGGCCGGACGCGATGGTCAAGCAGTTTCGTGCCGCGATGGATGCGGGCAAGCACACCATCGACCCGGTGCTGACCAACTTCAAGAGCAAGTACGCGGTCGACTGGGAGCCCTTCCTGGGCAAGAAGTGGACCGACGCGGCCGACACCGGGCTGCCGCTGGCAGAGGTCAAACGGCTGGCCGAGCGCATCACCACTGTGCCGGCCAACTTCAAGGTGCATCCGCTGGTCGAGAAGGTCCTGGCCGATCGAGCCGCGATGGGCCGTGGCGAGATCAACGTCGATTGGGGCATGGGCGAGACGCTGGCCTATGCGTCTTTGGTGGCCAGCGGCTATGCCGTGCGGCTGTCGGGCGAGGACTGCGGCCGCGGCACCTTCGTGCACCGTCATTCGGTGTTGCACGACCAGAACCGCGAGAAATGGGACACCGGCACCTATGTGCCGCTGGAGAACATCGCCGACAACCAGGCGCCGTTCGTCGTGATCGATTCGATCCTGTCGGAAGAAGCCGTGCTCGGCTTCGAATACGGTTATTCCAGCGCCGACCCCAACACGCTAACCATATGGGAAGCGCAGTTCGGCGACTTCGTCAACGGCGCGCAGGTGGTGATCGACCAGTTCATCGCCTCGGGCGAGGTGAAGTGGGGCCGCGTCA